>NZ_QUAL01000183.1 GCF_003579925.1 Jiangella rhizosphaerae
CGCCGCGAGCAGCGCCCCGGCGGCCTCCGTCCGCCCGACGGCTCCACGGGGGACGGCTCCGGGCGGGAACGCGGCGGTGGTCAGGTCGTCCGCGGCGAGGACGGTGCCGCCGGGCAGGTCGCGCGCCGCGACGACCACGTCGACGGTCGCCGGAGCGCCGGGCGACGCGGCCTCGATGGCGAACGCGACCGCCGCGGCGGCAAGCCCGCCGGCGAGGAGCCGGCGATGCCAGCCGGCCGCGCGGACCAGGCGGTGCAGGGCGGAGCGTGGGTCGTCCATGCCCACGACGCTAAGCGCGCCGCGGGCCGCCGGACCGGCTGTCCACAAGACGAATCCGCGGCGGCCCGGCCTGTGGACGACGGGTCGTCGTGCGGCCGAATGGAGGTGCGCCGTGGCGAGAGGTGCCCGGCCGGCAGACGAGCGCCCGATCGGCGAGTGGGCTCGCGGTCACAGCCCTGGCCAAGGGTGCCCCACCTGACCGAGGATGGACCCCGCCCGGATGGGTGGGTTCCCACCCTACGGGCGGGCGCTGACACCCCAAGCGGGCGCCGGCGCTCGAGGCGGGCGCCGGCATTCGAAGCGGGGCGCCGACGCGTGCCCCGCCGGCCGTCGAGGATCAGGCGGCGGGGGAGGATGCCTTCGAGCCGGACGAGTCCTTCGAGGTCTTCGAGGACGAGTCGCCGCTGCTCTTGGCGGAGTCGCCGGACGACGAGCCGTTGCTGCTGGCCGGGGTGCTGGACGACGTGGTGGAACGGCTGTCGTTGCGGTAGAAGCCCGAGCCCTTGAACACCACGCCGACGGCGGAGAACACCTTGCGCAGGCGCCCGCCGCACGCGGGGCACTCGGTGAGCGGGTCGTCGCTGAACTTCTGCACGGCCTCCAAGGGCTCGCCGCAGTCAGTGCAGACGTACTGGTAGGTGGGCACGCGTGGATCCTCCTGGGGTCGCCGTCGAAGGCCGACGGCTCTTAGCACTCTCAACCCTCGACTGCCAAGAATAATGCCCCGTTCGGTGCGTCGTTGTCCACGCGGCCGCCACGCAACCCGCTCACGCAACCGTCGACACGGCGGCCACGCAACCCGGCCACCCTCCGCCCCGCTGGAGGTCTGCTGTCCGATGAGACAGCAGAGCTCCATCGCGCGATGGAGCTCTGCTGGCGGAAAGGACGGCAGAGCTCCAGCGGGGCGACGAGTCCCGTCCGGCGCCGGCCGGCCCAGCGGCCCGGAGGTCGGCCGGCCGCGGCACGCGGCCGACCGCGGGCGCCGCTGCCGTCCGTCACGTCCGGAACGTGACGACGACGCCCACCGCGGCGAGGGCCCACAGCACGCTCGCCAGCGTCCCGATGATGAACCGCTCAGCCGCGGCCGACTGGCTCAGTTCGGGGAACCGGCCGATGCCCTTGCCGCCCAGGACGATCGCGATGCCTTCCGGCCACCCGGCCAGGATGGTGACGGCGACCGCGAGCCGCTCGAGCGCCCCGATGGTCGTGCCGCCACGCAGCGTCTGAGGGTCGGAGACGCTCGCGGTGGCGTCGCCGGTGACGCCGTCCTCGGCGATGGTGCTGGTGCCGCGGTCGGCGAGCCGCAGCAGTGCCGTCACGACCAGACTCCCGCCCGTGATCGCGGTGACCACGGCCGCCACCCGCGCGACGTTCAGCAGCGCGGAACCCGGCGGGTCGCCGGCCAGGCCGAACAGCGCCGCCGCGGTCACCAGCGTGACCGGGACGGCCGCACCGATCAGCCAGGTCCGCGTCGTCGCCTCGGGCCGGCGGTGCTCGACGGCGTACCAGGCGACGGCTCCGGCCGCGGCCGCGACGGCGAGCAGGACCACCGCCACCACCGTCATGCGGCCTCCTGGAGCAGCCGCGCCACGACGGGCCGGGCGTCGCGTTCCTGCTGCCACAGCGCGACCGCCAGTCGCTGCCCGACGGCCTGCCGCGTGATACCCAGGACGTCGGCGGCCTCGGCGAACGTGTGCCCGGCCTCGACGAGGTCGATGGCGGCCCAGCCCGCGGCGCTGCGTCGCGCGATGACGGCGGCCATGAGCGTCAGGACGGCGTCGGCCTCCTGCGCGCGCTCACCGTCGGGCCCGGCGACGGCGACGTGCTGTGGCCGCTGCTTGGCGGCGTCGAGCGCCTCGCGCGCGTAGATGAAGGCCGGGCCGCGCGCCGATCGGGTGCTGGCGGGCAACGGCTCCTCGACCGGCCCGGCGCCGATGCCGATGCTCCACGCGTCGACCCGCAGCAGCAGCCGCGCCGCCTCGACCGCTGCCTCGGACTCGGCCAGAACCCCCTGGAACTCGTCGCCGGCGGTGCGCTCGAACGGCAGCAGCGGCTCGTGGACCAGCTGCTTCAGCGTGGACAGGGCATCCTCGACCAGGTCGCGGCTGCGGCGGCTGCCGCGCTGGTCGACGGTCAGGACGAACGGCACACTGCAAGGCTATGACCTGGCGTCCACCTGAGCAAGGCTGAAACCTTGCTGAACGACAGGCAAGGCTCTGATATTGCGAGCCGCGACGCTAGTCAACCGCCTTGACACCGCCCAGACCGGGCGGCCGGGTAGAACGCGACGACGCCAGTCGGGCGGCCGTGATCGGTCGCCTACTCTGTCCCGGTGACTCGTCGCCGCATCGCCGCCGGACTCGCCGTCCTGGCGGGACTGGTCGTGCTGGCGCTCGTCGCGACGGCCTCCGTCGGCGTGTGGTCGGTACGCCGCGCCTATCCCGACTACGACGGCACCGCCGAGATCCCGCGGCTGACGGCCGAGGCCGAGGTGATCCGCGACGAGAACGGCATCCCGCACATCTACGCCGACACCCCGGAGGACCTGTTCCGGGCGCAGGCGTACGTGCACGCGCAGGACCGGTTCTGGCAGATGGACTTCCGCCGGCACGTCACGTCGGGCCGGCTGTCGGAGCTGTTCGGCGAGGACCAGGTCGAGACCGACGCGTTCGTCCGGACCCTCGGCTGGACCGAGGTCGCCCGCGCCGAGCTGCCGCTGATCAGCCCCGAGAGCCGCCGCTACTTCGACGCCTACGCCGACGGCGTCAACGCCTGGCTCGACCAGACCGACGGCGGCGAGCGCGGCCTCGCCTACACCCTGCTGGGGGTCACCGGCGGCGACGACGCACCCAGCCGCTGGACCCCCGTCGACTCGCTGAGCTGGCTGAAGGCGATGGCGTGGGACCTGCGCGGCAACATGCAGGACGAGCTCAGCCGCTCGCTGCTCGAGGCCAGCGGGCTGCCGGCCGACCGCGTCGAACAGCTCTGGCCCGACTCGCCCGAGTCGCTCGCACCGCCGATCGTTCCCGACGAGTACGTGTCGCCGCGGCTGCCCGACGCGCTGGCCGCGGCCGACGGCACACCCGTGCCGCTGCCGCCCGCAGCGGCCGACGCGATCCAGCGGGCCGCCGAGGGCCTCGACGCCGCGCCGGTCACGTTCGGCGACGGTGACGGCGTCGGCTCGAACTCGTGGGTGGTCGCCGGCGATCACACGGAGTCGGGCGCGCCGCTGCTGGCCAACGACCCGCACCTGGCGCCGTCCATGCCGTCGATCTGGTACCAGGTCGGCCTGCACTGCCGCGAGGTCGGCCCGGCCTGCCCGTTCGACGTGGTCGGCTACTCGTTCGCCGGCCTGCCGGGCGTCATCATCGGCCACAACCAGGACGTCGCGTGGGGGTTCACCAACCTCGGCCCGGACGTCACCGACCTCTATCTCGAGCAGGTCCGCGGCACCACGTACCGCGTCGGCGACGACTGGGTGCCGCTGGAGGTCCGCGAGGAGACCATCCGCGTGGCCGGCGGCGACGACGTCACCATCACCGTCCGCAGCACGCGGCACGGCCCGCTGCTGTCCGACCGCGACGACGACATCGAGGACGTCGGCGAGGACGCCCGCGTCGAGGGCGAGCCGCCGCCGGAGGACGGGTACGAGGTCGCGCTGCGCTGGACGGCGCTCGACCCCGGCCGCACCGCCGACGCGATCTTCGCGCTGAACCGGGCCACCGACTGGAACTCGTTCCGGGCCGCCGCCGCCCTGTTCGACGTGCCGTCGCAGAACCTCGTCTACGCCGACACCGAGGGCAACATCGGCTACCAGGCGCCCGGGCGCATCCCCGTCCGCACGACGCACGACGGCCGCTACCCGGTCCCGGGCTGGACCGGCACCTACGAGTGGGCCGGCTACATCCCGTTCGCCAGCCTGCCGAGTGTGCTCAACCCCGCGCAGGGCTACATCGTGACGGCGAACCAGCCGGTCACCAGCGACCGCTACCCGCTGCTGCTCACCGCCGACTTCGACCCCGGTCACCGGGCCGGGCGCATCGACGAGCTGCTCACCGAGCGCATCGAGTCCGGCGAGCCGCTCGACGCCGCGGACATGGCCGCGATCCAGCTCGACGCGCACAGCGACGCCGCCGACATCCTGGTGCCGTACCTGCTGGAGCTCGACGCCCCCGACGGCTACTACGGCGACGGCCTGCGGCTGCTGCGCGACTGGGACCGCTCGATGACGGCGGACTCCGCGGCCGCGGCCTACTTCAACGCCGTCTGGCGCAACCTGCTCGAGCTGACCTTCCACGACGACCTGCCCGAGGACGAGTGGCCCGACGGCGGCGGCCGCTGGTTCGAGGTGGTGCGCGACCTGCTCGAGGTTCCCGGCGACCCGTTCTGGGACGACGTCGACAGCGAGAGCGTCGAGACCCGCGACATCATCCTGGTCGAGGCCGCCCGCGACGCCCGCGACGAGATGACCCGCGAGCAGGGCAAGGACGCCTCGAAGTGGGAGTGGGGCCGGCTGCACGCGCTGGACCTGACGGAGCCGACGTTCGGCACGTCCGGCATCGGGCTGGTGGAGTGGATGTTCAACCGCGGGCCGGTCGAGGTCGGCGGCGGCGGGTCGATCGTGCTGGCCAACGCCTGGGACGCCGCCGAGGGCTACGAGACGGTGTGGTCGCCGTCCATGCGGATGATCGTCGACCTCGGCGACCTCGACGCGTCGCGCTGGATCGACCTCACCGGCGTCAGCGGTCACCCGTTCCACGACAACTACGGCGACCAGACCGAGCTCTGGCGCGACGGCGAGACCCTGCCGATGCGCTGGGACGAGGACTCCGTCCGCGAGGCCGGCGAGTACCGGTTCACCTTCCAGCCGCCCGAGCCGGCCGAGTCCCCGTAGCCGGTCGGCCGTCGCGCCGCACGCCTCCCGCCGGCCCCGTCCGGCCCGTCGGCGGGTGGTGGTGTCGGTGCCCACCCGTAGGGTTGGGTCCCACCCGACCGGGCGGGGTCCACCGCGGGCCGGCTCAGCGCAGCCGGTGCACCCCGCTCGGGGTGGCGACGGCGTCGACGGGGACGTCGTGCGGCTCGCGGGGGACCGGGATGTCGAGCAGCTCGCCGTCGTGCAGCAGGACGCAGGTGAACGCCGGCGTCGTCGACGCCAGCACCCGGGCGAGCACCCGGTCGTACGATCCACCGCCGCGGCCCAGCCGGTGACCGCGCCGGTCGGCGGCCAGGCCCGGCACCAGGAGCACCGACGCCGTCGTCACCGCCGCGGGCCCGAGCCGGTCGCCGTCGGGCTCGAGCAGTCCGCGTGCGGCCGGCACCAGGTGCTGCGGCCCGGCGTATGCGGCCCAGTCGAGGTCGCCGTCGGGCAGCAGCACCGGCAGCAGCACGTCGACGCCGTCCTCGCTGAGCGCCTCGACCAGCGGCCCGGTGCCGGGCTCGCGGCCGACCGACACGTACGCGGCGACGGTGGAGGCGGCGGCCACCTCCGGCAGGGCGAGGACGACGTCGCGCAGCCGGCTCGCGGCCGACGCCAGCGCCGTCGCGTCGAGGTCGCGGCGGCGCGCCACGATGCGCTCGCGTAACGCCCGCTTCGCCTCGCGCACCGTCGTCGGCATGTCTTCACCGTACGGCCGACCGCACGTCGCCCTTCTGCCTGTCCGCCGGTCTTTGTAGGGTGACGCCCAGCACGGGAGCGGGTACCTGAGCCTTGAACGAGGCACGGCCCGACTGGATGAGGAGAGCGATGACTGCGGAGCGAACGGGACAGGACGCGACGGCCGGCGCGGTGACGAAGGTGGTCATCCCGGTCGCGGGCCTCGGGACCAGATTCCTGCCGGCCACGAAGGCGACGCCGAAGGAGATGCTGCCGGTCGTCGACAAGCCGGCCATCCAGTACGTCGTCGAGGAGGCCGTCGCTGCCGGGCTGTCCGACGTGCTGCTGGTCACGGGGCGCAACAAGGACGCCATCGAGAACCACTTCGACCGCGCCTGGGAGCTGGAGAAGGCGCTGGAGCAGAAGGGCGACCAGGAACGCCTGCGGCGGGTCATGAAGTCGCAGATCCTGGGCGACATTCACTACGTCCGCCAGGGCGACCCGCGCGGACTCGGGCACGCCGTCCTCTGCGGCGCGCTCCACGTCGGCGACGAGCCGTTCGCCGTCATGCTCGGCGACGACCTCATCGACCCCCGCGACCCGCTGCTGCCGCACATGCTCGACGTGCAGAAGCGCTACGGCGGCAGCGTCATCGCGCTCATCGAGGTCGACCCCGCGCAGGCCCACATGTACGGCTGCGCGTCGGTCGAGCCGGCCGAGGACGACGTCGTGCGCGTCACCGACCTCGTCGAGAAGCCCGAGCCCGGCACCGCGCCGAGCAACCTCGCCATCATCGGCCGCTACGTGCTGCACCCGGCGGTCTTCGACGTGCTACGCACCACCGAGCCCGGCCGCGGCGGTGAGATCCAGCTGACCGACGCGCTCAAGACGCTGGCGGGCATGCCCTCCGACCAGGGCGGCGGGGTGCACGCCGTCGTGTTCCGCGGCCGCCGCTACGACACCGGCGACCGCCTCGACTACCTGCGCACGACCGTCAGCCTCGCCAGCGAGCGCAGCGACCTCGGCAAGGACTTCCGGGCGTTCCTGCGCGAGTTCGTTGCGCAGCTTCCGCCCGAGGTTGAGGATGACTGAGTGAAGCGTGTCGCCGACCATCTCTCGGACATCCTCGCGGCGGTCCGGCCGCTGAGCGAGCTGGACTTCCAGCTGCTCGACGCGCACGGCTGCGTCCTCACCGAGGACGTCATCGCGCCGTGGTCGCTGCCGCAGTTCGACAACACCGCCATGGACGGCTACGCGGTGCGCGCCGACGACGTGGCGGCGGCGTCGGAGGACGAGCCGGTCGAGCTGCCCGTCGTCGCGGACATCCCGGCGGGCGACACCAGGGTCAACGCCATCGGGCCGGGGCTGGCCGCGCGCATCATGACCGGTGCGCCGGTGCCGTCGGGCGCCGACGCCATCGTGCCGGTCGAGCAGACCGACGGCGGCACGGTGCGGGTCCGCATCACGGCGCCGGCGAAGCCCGGTGCCCACATCCGGCGGGCCGGCGGCGACGTCCAGGAGGGCGATGTCGTGCTCGGCGCCGGAACGTACCTTGGCGCCGCGCAGATCGGCCTGCTCGCCGCCGTCGGCCGCGACCGCGTCGTCGTCCGGCCGCGGCCGCGCGTCGTCGTCATCTCCACCGGCAGCGAGCTGGTCGAGCCCGGGTACCCGCTGACCACGGGCCAGATCTCCGACTCCAACTCGTTCACCCTCACCGCCGCCGCGCGCGAGGCCGGCGCCGTCGCCTACCGCGTTCCGCCGGTCCCCGACGACAAGGACCGCCTGCTCGGGCTGATCGAGGACCAGCTGATCCGCGCCGACATGGTCATCACGACGGGCGGGGTGAGCGCCGGCGCCTACGACATCGTCAAAGAGGTGCTCTCCGGCCTCGGCACCGTGAGGTTCGACAGCGTCGCCATGCAGCCGGGCAAGCCGCAGGGGTTCGGCACCATCGGCGACGACCACACGCCGATCTTCGCGCTCCCCGGCAACCCGGTCAGTGCGTTCGTCTCGTTCGAGGTGTTCGTGCGGCCGGCCATCCGCAAGATGCTCGGCTCGCCGCGGCTGCACCGGCCCAGCGTCAAGGCCGTGCTGCAGGAGCGGCTGCGCTCGCCCGAGGGGCGGCGGCAGTTCGCCCGGGCCCGCGTGCAGACCGCGCAGGACGGCTCGCACCAGGTGCGGCCCATCGGTGCCCAGCAGTCGCACCTCATGGGCGACCTCGCCTACGCCAACGCGCTGATCGTCGTGCCCGAGCACGTCACCGAGGTCGCGGCGGGCCAGGTGGTCGACGTCGTCCTGCTCGAACGGCGGCGCGAGTGAGCTCTGGTTCCGGCTTCACGCACCTCGACGACCAGGGTGCGGCGCGCATGGTGGACGTGTCGGCGAAGGACGTGACGGTCCGGACGGCGACGGCGTCGGGCCGCGTGCTGGTCTCGCCTGCCGTGGTGGCGGCGCTGCGGGCCGGTGACGTGCCGAAGGGCGACGCGCTCGCCGTCGCGCGGCTGGCCGGCATCATGGGCGCGAAGAAGACGCCCGACCTCATCCCGCTGTGTCACCCGCTGGCGCTGCACGGCGTGGACGTGACCCTGACCGTGGAGGACGACGCGGTGCGCGTGGTCGCCGTCGTGCGGACGGCCGACCGCACCGGCGTCGAGATGGAGGCGCTGACCGCCGTCGCGACCGCCGCGCTCACCGTCGTCGACATGGTGAAGTCGATCGACAAGGGCGCGGTCATCTCCGACGTCCGCATCGAGGAGAAGACCGGCGGCAAGTCCGGGACCTGGCGGCGAGCATGAGGGCGCTGGTCGTGACGGTGTCGACGCGCGCTGCCACGGGGGTGTACGAGGACCGCGGGGGGCCGCTGATCGTGGACGGGCTGGCCGCGCTGGGGTTCGAGGTGGCCGACCCGACGGTGGTGCCCGACGGCGAGGAGGTCGAGGCCGTGCTGCGCTCGGCCGTCGCGGCGGGCTATGACGTCGTCGTCACCACGGGCGGCACCGGCCTCAGCCCCACCGACCACACGCCGGAGATGACGCGCCGCGTCCTCGACGCCGAGGTGCCGGGGCTGGCCGAGGCGATCCGTTCCTACGGGGTCGCGCAGGGGGTACCGACGGCGGCGTTGTCGCGCGGCGTGGCCGGGCGGGCGGGCCGGACGTTGATCGTCAACCTTCCGGGCTCGCCGGGCGGCGTGCGCGACGGTCTCGCCGTCCTCGCGCCGGTCCTCCCGCACGCCGTCGACCAGCTCCGCGGCGGCGACCACGACCGTTCGGGTGGTGCGTCGTGAGGTCGCGGTCGACGCGGCTGGGCTGGCCGGTCGAGCTGCAGGAAGGCCCCGTCGGCCTGCGGCCGCTGCACGCCCGTGACCTGCGCGCGTGGTCGGAGGTGCGGCAGCGCAGCGAGGCATGGCTGCGGCCGTGGGAGGCGACGCCCCCGCCACCGGCCGACCCGTACACGATGTCGTTCCGGCAGATGGTGCGCCTCCACGCCGCCCAGGGCCGCGCCGACGAGGCCCTGCCCTGGGCCGTCACGTACCACGGGCGGCTGGCCGGGCAGCTCAACGTCTCGAACATCATCTGGGGCTCGGCCCGCATGGGCACCATCGGCTACTGGCTCGACGTCGACCTCGCCGGCCGCAACATCATGCCCACCGCCGTCGCCATGGCCGTCGACTACTGCTTCTTCGTGTGCGGGATGCACCGGCTCGAGGTGAACATCCGGCCCGAGAACCGCGCCTCGCTGCGCGTCGTCGAGAAGCTCGGCTTCCGCGAGGAGGGGCTGCGGCCGAAGCTGCTGCACATCGACGGCGAGTGGCGCGACCACCGCTCCTTCGCCCTGACCGCCGAGGACGTCCCCGAGGGCCTACTGCGACGGTGGCGTTCGTCGCGCCTTGCTCCCTGAGCGTCTCGTCGGCGGTGCCGCTGAGCTGCTGCGATCACGCCGCGTGACCGTTTCGACCCGTCTTGTCACCATGCGTTGTCGTTTGACTGTGCGATTATTGCTGGGTACCGCAACCAGACGACGTCGATGCTCTCGGGGGATTGCATGAACGACTCCGCTGGCGTGCGGCTGTGGAACGGGGCGATGCTCCCGACGCCCGGGGTCTTCCAGATCGATCCCGCGCACACCACGGCCGGCTTCGTCGCCCGGCACCTCATGGTCACGCAGGTGCGTGGCCGGTTCGAGAAGGTCGAGGGCACGGTCCACATCGCCGAGGACCCGCTCGACTCGTCCGCGAGCGCGGTCATCGACACCGGCTCCATCACCACCGGCGCCGCCGAACGTGACGCGCACCTGCGCAGCGCCGACTTCCTCGACGTCGAGACCTTCCCCAAGATGAGCTTCATCTCCCGGCAGGTGCACGGCGGCTCGTCGGGACCCAAGTGGTCGATCGTCAACGGCCAGATGGTCCGCCGTCGCCGCGGCGGCGCCGGCAAGTTCGTGTGCGTCGGCGAACTGACGATCAAGGGCGTGACCCGGCCGATCGAGCTGGACGTTTCCATCGACGGCGTCAAGGGCGACCCCTGGGGCGGCGAGCGGCTGGCGTTGTCCGCGACCGGTGAGATCGACCGCGAGGCGTACGGCATGACCTGGAACGTGGCGCTCGAGGCCGGCGGCTGGCTGGTGTCGCAGAAGGTGCAGATCGAGATCCGGGCACAAGCGATCAGGATGACCTGACGCCCCTTTGGTCACACCCGTCACGTGCGTTGCGGACGACACACCGGAGCGGGTCCAACGTGTGGGATGCATTGCACCGTAGCGTTTTGAGGCATGGGGTACAGCGGTCTCATCTATGCGGCGATCGTCGCAGCGTGGGCCGCCTTTCTCGTGCCCCGCTGGGTCCGCCGCAACGAAGAGGTCGAGCGGGCGCGCGAGGCTGATGTCGAGCGCGGGGTGCGTGTGCTGTCGCGCCGCGGCGGCCGGCCGCCGCAGGCTTCGCACGGCGCCGTGACGCTGCCGACTGCTCCTGGCGCGGCCGTGTCGGCTGGGCAGGGTGGGTCGCCGGTACCGTCGTCGCCCGTGGACGATGTCTTCGCAGTCGCCGCCCGCCGCCGTCGCCGCATGCTGGGCATGCTGCTGGTGCTGCTGGTGGCTTCCGTCGCGTTGGTCGTGCTCGGCCGGGCGCCCGCCTGGGCTCCGTTCGGGCCCGGGGTGCTCCTCGTGCTGTTCGTCCTGGTCGCTCGCCGCGCCGCGGTCGCCCAAGCCCGTCGCCGACGTGCGGAGGCCCGCCGCGCGGCCGCTCAGCGTCGTCGCTCGGTCGCCCGTGAGGCTTCCGCCGTGTGGGCGTCGCCGTCGGAGTCCGAGGAAGGCGCGACTCGTCGGCTGGTGCTTCCTGACGAGCTCGTGGAGCCGGCTTCGTCTGTCGGCGAGGGTGAGGAGTGGTCGCCCGTGCCGGTCCCGCTCCCGACCTACCTCACCAAGCCCAAGGCGACGCGGCCCGCGGCTCGCAAGATCGACCTCAGCCAGCCCGGGGCTTGGACCTCCGGCCGCCTCGACCCCGCCTCGTCGATCCAGCTGCCGCGCCGTGACCCGGACGAGCGCCCTGCTGCCGCGTCCTCGTCGCCCGCGCCCGAAGAGACCACCGGGACCGAGGACGTGGTCGAGGAGCGCCGCCGCGCCGTCGGCGACTGACCCGGCCGATTGGGTTTCCGGCCGGTCCGGATGGTAAAGTCGCGGAGGTTCCAGGGGCTGTGGCGCAGCTGGTAGCGCACCTCGTTCGCAACGAGGGGGTCAGGGGTTCGAGTCCCCTCAGCTCCACCATTGTGTTAGCCGACGCCGAGATTGCCGACGCTGTGGCCTTGGAGATGCCGATGAATGCGTGGGGTGTGTCTCGTGGTGTGGTGGTCATGGTGGCGGTGTCGTCGTCGCGGTGTCGCGGTCGGCAGGTGATGCCTTCGCGGCCTGGATGGGTGAGGGATCCGCGTCGTCCTGGCTACCCGGATCCTTCACCCATCAGCGGCCTGCAGCTCGTCGTCATCGGCACCGGGGGGTCGACGGCGACAAGACCGGTGCGCCCGGCCTGGCTGGCACCACACGACTGGGTTCGTCGGCACGGTGAGGGGGCCACGGCCGCGCGCGTGGCCGTCGGCACGATGTCGGNCCATTGTGATGAGTCGGGACATCGTTGATAGATGTCTCGCGTCATCGTTCATAGTGGACGAGAGCCTGGCCAGTGGCCGGGCTCTCGTTGTTCGTTGCGCCAGTAGGTGCGGGTCGGGCTGATGGTGTGGGTGGCGAGGATTTCGCCGGTGGACCTGTCGACGACGGTGACCTGGTGGTCGGTGATCAGGATGGTGACGGCTTTGCCGGCGTGGGTGATGCCGACGCCGAGGTGGTGCATGCGTCCGGCGCGGCGCAGAGAGAGCTTGCCGCAGCGGTCGACGTGGTCGAACCGGACGCGGTAGAACCCGGCGATCGCGGTGTCGGCGGGGCCGGCTTGGGTCATGCTGTCTAGACATGGGGCGCAGTGCGTGCGCCGGTGCGCCGTCTGGGCTGCAGCGGAGCCGGTCGGCAACCCGAACGCAGGACACCGCGGTGACACCTTAGCCGGGTTCAGGGGCAACGCCAAGCCCAGTTCTTCACAGATCTTGCCGTGGGTCTGCGGATGTGACCGTTAGCCATTGTTCTAGATGATGCCCAGCGTGGCAGGAGGGTCCGAAGACGCAGCGGGTGGGGTCGCCGATGAGGAGGTGGTAGCCCGTTTCTCGTCTGCTGAGGCGGCGGTCACATCTGTCGCTCACGTCGCCACCTCATCGGCCTCCGGGACGTCGCGTTGGCTCTTGTTCCAAGCTGCCATGATTGTACCTATGAGGATCTCTTGGACACGTGATGAGATAATTCTTGCTTGCGCCCTGATAGCAGAGAACGGCTGGAAGGAGCTCCGGTCCTCCCGGCCCGAGGTGGTCGAACTGTCCAGTCTGCTCATATCGTGGTCGAATCACCCAATAGAGCAGCGCAATCCCGACTTCAGAAGTGCAGACAGTGTGGCCCGCAAGACGCTGGATATCGCAACGCAGCACCCGGATTATCAAGGCAGGCCAACGCATGGCAACAAGCTGGACGGCGAGGTACTCTGCGAATTTATCCTAGATCCAGACCGGATGCTGCAAGCCGCGCGTGAGATACGGACAGACATGAAGCGCGGCCAAGCCGCCCCCTCCTTGGATGACGAGATCGATACGGCCGAGATCGATGTTTCGGAGGGGCGCGTTCTTATTATGCGGCACTTGCGGCGAGAGCGAAGTCCTAAGATTCGGCAGATGAAGCTCGACCAAGTCACGACGCGCGGCGACGCGCTGGCGTGCGAGATTTGTTCCTTTAATTTCGAGGACATTTATGGACCGCGCGGCAAGGGGTATATCGAAGTACACCACGTTCTTCCGCTCCACGCCTCCGGGCAAACCAGGACTCGCTTAGAGGACTTAGCCCTCCTGTGCTCCAATTGTCATCGAATGATCCACCGTCGCGCGTGGATCACACCCGATGAGTTGCGGGCAACGCTACGTGCACGCTTCTCATGACGGATTGTTACGAAATATGGTGCGGCTTCCGCCATAAAGCATTTCAGCGACTGGATTCGGCATACCATCGGTCGTAGCGCGAGTGCGGGAACCCAATGTTTAAGGCTCTGCTCATGCTTGAGCCTTATCCATTAGCGAGCGCTGAGGAAAGCTCGCTATAAGGGCGTATACGCTCCATTTCGACAAGCTCGCGCCAGCCTTGCCACTGGGTATTCATAAAGCGATCGTGATTGCGTAGGCTCTCTAACGCCTCGTCAATCTGTTCGAAAAGCAGATGATAGATCGTATCAATCTCACCCGTGCCACGCCCGATAGACACCAGTCGGCTGGGTAGAGGTTCGGCCGTCACCACGACAAGATGAGGCAGGCGGCCCCGACGGTTGCGTACAAGCGTGCCAAACTCTACACGGACATTCTGCACTCGATCTGAGCGGATCGTTAGTTTGCAGGACACTGCGGCGTGCAATACATGGGTGAGATTAGCGCTTCGCGGATTGGGCAGGCCGACCATCACATCGCTGGAAACTGTATAGTCACGGCCAACCGTTGTCTTGAGCGTCGGATCGCTTTTAAGTAGTTCTTGGAGGTGCGCAAGATGGCGATACTGGGCAAACTGATTTGCGCTACCGCGCCGGGTCACCTTCCAAGCGCGCCCCGGCGCGAGTTCCTTTAAGCTAGTGTAGATGTCCTGTTCCAACCCGACCTCGAGTGCAATGCCTGCGGCTAACGCATGGGCTCTCGGTCTCCTACGGTCATCGAATGGACTCGCTTCCTTGCGCTCGAGTGAGCCGATGTCGAAGGTGGTTCTCCGGTCGCGACGAATGTTGAGGATCTCGTAGACCGCCTTTGCGATGCGTACGCTACTTGGGCCAGAAAGGTCGGCAAGGTTCGGCCCTAATGGCTCGCCGACGTACTTCACGCAAACTGGTGTGGCGCTCCGGCTGGCTTGCTTCCAGCCAAGCGTGTCGGTGAACCAACTTGGTACGGCCATATTACGGACCGTACCACGAGGCCGCATCGGGATGGACGGGTGCTGTTGGCCGTTGGCCCGCAGACAAGAGGACTCCTGTGAAACGGCCTACTCGAGCCTCCGCCAACTACGCCAGCAAGCGAAGCTCTGTGTTCGGGCGCCCCATCAGGCATACTTCTCGCAGCAACGCGTCACCCCATGCTTCGGCGTTTGCGCGTGTCGGGGAGTCTAGGCGCAGCTTCAGACATGCGTTCGCCATTGCGCGCCACGCGCCAGTTGCGATTCTCCAATACGACAGTGTGAGGTTCACCTGGATCGGCGGGGACGACCGGTATGCTTACTACCTCGCCAGGTTGAGGTGGTGTGACGCCGAGCTGGGCGGCCACGTCGCGATGGACTTGATAGTCCCCTCCCGGGATGATGAAGCCTTCGTCCCGGAGAATCGTGCGGGCGCCATGCCCATTATCGCGGATCCGAGCCATGTAGTCGTCTTGCTGCGCGAGTGTTGCAATTGTATTGCGGCCGATACGGCGGAGTGTCACCCGCCGTAGCAGCTCGTTTACACGAGCCTGACCGCTGCGCGGTCGGAGAATTGCGGCGAGCGTGGCTTCATCCAAGCTGAGCAGAACATTTGGCGGGAGGCTAGCACCGAGGTGCAGCCAAGCTATTTGACTGCGGCCGCGGGGGTTCAGACTCGTCTTGCCGTCTCTATTCCGGCTCGACCTCAGGTTCTGGACGCTGGCGCGCACGACGCCGAGGCTCCACGTCGACGCGCTGTCGTTCGCGTAGGCGACAAGCAGGAGCTCGCCGAAGCACTCTGGCGGGAGCATCCAGCCTCCCATCGACTGGGAGTATTTGCAGTCAATTTCCACACCCAAGATTTGGAAGTCCAGCCGTTCACCGTCATCGATGACACCATCAAACTCGCGCCTGAGGTTAATCTCAAGGAGAGTTCCATAGTGTGTCTTCTCGGTCTTGAAGAGCTGATCCCACCGAAACCGACCAGTGTGCTGGCCGTCATAGAGCTGATCAAAGGTGGCACGGAAGACCGCAGCAGCGCGGCGCCCATCGGGATCGGCTCGACGCAGGGCGTCGGCAACCGCCTCCCTGGGGGGGTCGTCGTCTAGTCCGTACAGCTCGAGGCCAGGTAGCCCATCGTTCGTCATGAGGTTGACAATAGCTTGTGTCTCGGAGGGCACTGTGACTATCTACGCTCGGCCTAGGTCCCGCGCGTTTCGTAGACTGGATGTGATCATAGCCTCCGACGACCATCTGAATACGACCGGATCTGGCATACCTTTCGGCGCTTTGGCTCGAAAGCGGTCGTTGCACTTCGGGCTGCCACCCGATGTTGCTCGCGCCCAGCCGATCAAGGCCGTACTGCAAACGGTGGCTCTGCCGACTGACCGCGTTCGCAAGTTATCCTAACTGTCAGGCGGTTGACGCATTGTCGCCAGCCTCCAGGGCAGTGTAAATACACCGACCAACGGCTTCAGCAACTGGAGGCGGGAAGGCGTTGCCGACTTGGCGATATGATGCCGTCTTACGGCCAGCAAAGTTCCAGCTGGTTGGGAATCCTTGAACTGCGGCCGCCATTTTGACAGTTAACCGCGGCCTTCCTTCGTAACCCGGACCGGGCGGGCTGTCCGCAATGCCCATGCCGTCGACGCCTAGATCGCGCCATGCCGCCTTCGCCCGGGACGGACCGACATCGGCACCGCCGTGCTTCTTGGAGCCACCTACGAGCGCAGGGGCGATACCTTGCGCCTTCGCGGCCCAGTCTGCGGCACCTTCCCACCCGGCCTCGGCCATGAGAGGCTCCAGTACTTCGCCAACAGTCTTGAGCACGCCAACTGGTTCGGGCCACGTGAAATGTTCTGCCTCATCCGGCCTCATCAACACAAGTATCGCGCGCGGGCGTGACTGAGGTACTTCAAAGTCGGCGGCGTTGAGAAGTTTCCATCCGCACGACGCATAGCCCAGGCGCTCAAATTCGCCGACTAGCTCATCTCGGTACTCATCAAACTTCCGGCTCAGGATCCCGCGGACGTTTTCGATCATCACTGCCCGCGGCTGAAGCTGCTTCGTGAGCCGGACCATCTCTGGGAAAAGATCACGCTCATCGTCACGGCCAAGCTGCTTTCCCGCGAGGCTAAATGGTGGGCACGGCACGCCGCCGGCCAGCAAATCGACGCCGGTCAATGAAGCGTCCGGTTCCCATTGGCGAAGATCAGCTTCTATCACGTGCCAGCCAGGCCGATTGTGCCGAAGGGTTTGGCAGGCGCTTGGATCAAGCTCGACGCACGCGAGATGCTCGAACCCTGCCTGCTCTAGGCCGAGCGCCTGGCCTCCCGCACCCGCGCAGACCTCGACCGACGTGAACGACGACACAGCAGCCTCCCAAGTGCGATGCGCAGGCGAGGAGCAACCCGGCTAGCCCTGACCTTAACCGCTGGGGGCCGTCACTTCTTGGACGCGCACCGCAGCTGGCGCAGCCGAACGCTGTTGGTGGCGCGCTGCGACCCTCAGACGACCTCGAGGTGCCACGCTCGCCGCCCCGAGGCGCCGAGCGTGGCACTGTGCGACAGCCGGGATCCTCCGGGTGGGCGACCTCATGCGATACTCGAGGAGGCCGGCAGATCGAGACTGGTCAGAAAAGTCGGGGAACAGTCCCGCACCATGGCGACGCTCCGCTGACGCCGGACACGTGCTGGCGTCGGGCTCCTCACAACACCTGCTTCACCTTGTCCAGTGCCTGCTCCAGGGGTTCGTGCTCCCACAGCCGGACAACAGTCCAGCCGGCAGCCGAGAGCGCAGTGTTGTTGCGTTCGTCACGGTCGCGGTTTCGCTGAAGCTTGGGACTCCAGTAGTAAGCGTTGGTCGTAGGTTGACGTCCGTGTTCGGGGCAGCTGTGCCAGAAGCAGCCGTCTACGAAGACGGCAACCAGCCGCTTGGTGAACACGATGTCGGGGCGTACGCGCACGCCACCAGGCAGGTCGATAAGCAGGTCGCATCGGTATCGATAGCCGGCCTGATGGAGCGCTGAGCGCAACGCACGTTCGGGCCCTGTGTCGCGCCGCCGGTTCGCCTGCATGTTCCGGCTCCGGCCCTCATCTAGCGGCGCCGGATGAAGGCCCTTCGCGCGCGCCTCAGCTCGTCGCCGCGCTCGTTCCTCATCGGATGGCGTGGTCGGCGTAGCCATCAAACCTCTCAGCATAGCAGCAGTTTGTCGAGTTGTGTCGAACGTGCGTACGACTTATCGTGGATCTGCCCGGCACCCATCTCGCTGACGGAAGAGAGCGGATCCATGTCGAGTTTAAGATGCCTTGAGATCTGTGCGGGCGCCGGTGGTCAGTCGCTCGGCTTGGAGCAGGCGGGTTTCGAGCACCTCGTGGCTGTAGAACTTGATACAGATGCGTGTGCCACGCTTCGCCTGAATCGACCATCCTGGAACGTTACCGAGGGCGACGTGCACGACTTCGATGGGCGGTCATATGCGGGCATGGTCGACTTGTTTGCCGGTGGCGTGCCCTGCCCGCCCTTCTCGATCGCCGGAAGGCAGCTCGGCGCCGATGACGAGCGGGACCTGTTTCCTCAGGCTCTGCGGCTCGTGCGCGAGATCAACCCGACAGCCGTGCTGCTTGAGAACGTCCGAGGTTTGAGCTCGCCCCGCTTCGCCGCCTACCGCGCTCAGATACTCCGCGTCCTCGAAGAGCTGGGCTATGTGGCCGACTGGCAGCTCGTGAATGCCAGCGCGTTCGGGGTACCGCAGCTCCGCCCTAGGTTCATTCTTGTCGCGATGAAGCCCAGTGCCTTCGTGCACTTCAGCTGGCCGACGGAGGAGCAGGTTGCGCCCACGGTGGGGCGTGCACTCAAAGAGCTGATGGCGGCGGATGGCTGGGCAGGGGCAGAGGAGTGGGCCAATAAGGCGGACGGCATCGCGCCGACTCTGGTCGGCGGCTCAAGAAAGCACGGCGGCCCTGACCTAGGGCCTACGCGCGCCCGAGAGGCCTGGGATCGCCTTCATGTGAATGGCAAAGGCGTGGCGGATAGGCCGCCATCGGTTGATGATCCGGTCGACCTAATGCCTAAGTTGACGGTAGAAATGGCTGCGGTCATCCAAGGGTTCCCGGTGACGTGGAAGTTCAGCGGCAGAAAAACTGCGAGGTATCGACAGGTGGGAAATGCATTCCCGCCGCCGGTCGCTCGGGCTATCGCCGCAAGGATCGGTGTCGCCATCCAAGCGGCGCATGATGTGTGCGAGGCCGAGTACATCCAGCCGCAATTGGTCTATGCAGAATGACGTACGCTTGATCATATCTGCGTTGTTCAGGTGTCATTGCCGTCACCACAGCGCTCGACCAACGCTGCGTCGCAGGAAGCTTCGGATCTAGTTAATCAGCGCGCTCGATGGCCGTCGCAAAAGCGATGGTGCCGTGTGGGGTCTCGCAAGCGAGGCCCCACACGGCACATTTCCTGGAGCCTCAGCGTCAAGGACCAGAGATCAGCGTCGGCATGCAGCCTACGCTCCGAAAGTTGTCAGCCCACAAAGGCGCGGCGGATGTACTCAGCCGTACATCATGGCGTGTCACTCGATTGGTGGCCGGATCGTTCAGGCTGCCTTCGAACGTTGCGGCGCCGCCCGTGCACGATCTGCGCACGGGCGATCACTGCGCAGGTATCCGGTTGGCCGGAGCTAGCGCGCAACTGAGCCGTCGTGGACGTAGCGGACGTCACCTTTGACCAGGGCCGACCGAGCGGCGGCGACTCGTCGCGATAAGGACTGGGGGAGGCGTTCGGTTATCAGGTCGTCGTGGCAGAACTCGAATGCTCTGAGCTCGCTGTTCTGAAGGCGGATCTGGCTCACCTGTGCAGGGGTCAGCCGTCCGCCGTCGAAGATGAAGGCGAGCAGGTCATCCCACGGGCCGTGTGGGGCCACCCAGTCGATGCACAAGAGGCGGCCGATCTCGAGGTCGATACCCAGCTCTTCGTGCAACTCGCGTCGTGCGGCCATGTCTGGTGGCTCGTTGGCTTCGGCCATCCCACCGGGCAGGTCCCACCCGGGCTTGTACGTCGGCTCGACCAGCAGGATTCGGCCGGAGACGTCGCGGATCAGGACGTCCGCGCTGACTCTCTTGCGCGGTTGCCGTGCGTTGCCTTCGACGAGGTAGGCGTGCCATGACTCGGGATCGCGCTCGTACAGGGGTTGCTCGGTGCTCATTCGACAACCGATCTCTCCATGGTCAGCTGCAGCCTACTTGTCGATCCGTCGCGAATTCATGGCGCTCGGCGACGTTGTCGGACCCGGCGGCTAGGTTGATCTTCATGTGGCCGGGAATCCAAGCGAACGACGATGCGGGTCTGCTGAAGGTGGTGGACCCGTCCACGTTCGTGCGCGGCCTGATGTACGCCCAGAGCGGCGCCGCGATCGAGGTCGAGTGGGAGCCCAGCCAAGGCGTCATCAAGGGCCGAGTGGTCGGTAGCGCTCGCCAGCCGTACTCGACGGTTGCGTTCGTGCGGCCGAACGGGCCACGCAACTACGTGTTCGTCGAGGGACGATGCAACTGCCCTGTCGGCTTCGACTGCAAGCACGTTGTCGCGCTGGTGATGACGGCGCTGAGCGACGGCGGGCCGGTGCGGGGCCGCCAGCCGGAGCCCGCGGTCGATTGGAAGCGGTCGCTCGACTCGCTCCTGAACAGCAACGCCAGGCCGAAGGGCGACGGGACGGGCCCGGTCGAGATCGCCGTTCAATTGACGCTGTCCAGCCGGCCGCGGGCAACCGGCCGGTGGGAAGACGCCGCCGCACCACAGCCGCGGTTGCTGGCGAGGCTGGTGCGACCCGGACGCGCCGGCTGGGTGGCCGGCGACCTGAACTGGTCGAGGCTGCGGTATCGGCCCGAACTCGTCGCCGGCCCGGCCGACAAGATGCGCTGGCTGCGTCAGTTCTTCCTGCTCTACGACGCCGGGCGAGACGATTCCGGCTACTACTCGCCGTACGGCCGGGACGAGAAGGACCTTGATCTGACGGCGTTCGAGTCCACCCAGCTGTGGCCGCTGCTCGACGAAGCCGCCAGCCTGGGCCTGCGGTTCGTCTACGGCAAGAGGAGGACCGGCGACGTCGACCATTACCGCACGGCGCGGCTCGAGCTCGATGTGACGACAGACAAGAACAGCGACCTCGTGATCGTCCCGGTCCTCACCGTCGAGGGCGTCGAACGCGAGGTCGTGCCGGTCCGCTTCATCGGCACCGAAGGGCACGGCGTCGTCTATGCGCCGCGCGACAACCTCGAGACCACGGACGACCCGCAGAACTGGCGGTTCGGCCTGGCGAAGCTCGAGCGGCCGACCGGCCCGGAGCTGCAGCAGCTGGTGTTGGACGGGGCGCGGCTGACGGTCCCGGCGGCGGAGATCGAGCGGTTCCGCGACGAGTACGTCCCACGGCTGCAGCGGTTGACGACGGTCGTGTCGTCCGACGAGTCGTTCACGCCGCCGGAGATCTCCGGGCCGAGGCTCGTCGCCCGAGCCGACTACGGCGACGATCACGGGCTCGAGCTGGACTGGGAGTGGCACTACCAGGTCGGCGACGCGACGAGGCGGATACCGCTGGACGATCCGTTCCCGGAGGGCGCCGACGACGGGTTCCGCGATCCGGCGGCGGAACGGGCGCTGCTGGCCGGCCTGGATCGAAGGCTCCTGGGACTGGGGCCAGCCGGCGACGAGAACGGCGCCGGCCGACGCACGCCGTCGCGCGGAGGTCCGCCGGTCGCCCGCCGACGCCTCGACGGGCTCGACACGATGCGGTTCAGCACCGAGGCGCTGCCCAGGCTGCGCGACCTGGACGACGTCGAGGTGGAGGTGCTCGGCGAGCCGGCCGACTACCGCGAGGTCGGCGACTCCCTGGTCATCGGGGTGTCGACAGAGGCGACGCAGAACGAGACCGACTGGTTCGACCTCGGCGTCAACATCACCGCCGACGGGCAGGAGGTCCCGTTCACCGACCTGTTCCTGGCGCTGGCACGCGACGAGCCGTACCTGCTGCTTCCGGACGGCGGGTACTTCTCGCTGGAGAAGCCCGAGCTGCAGACGCTGCGCCGGCTCATCGACGAGGCGCGGGCGCTCGGCGACCACACCGGCGACGGCACCAGGATCAGCCGGTTCCAGGCCGGGCTCTGGGAGGAGCTGGCGTCGCTCGGCGTCGTGACCCACCAGGCCGACTCCTGGCAGCGCCAGGTGCAGGGGCTGCTGACCCTCGGCGAACTCGATCAGGACACAACACCGCCCAGCACGCTGAAGGCGCAGCTGCGTCCGTACCAACTCGACGGCTACCGATGGCTGACGTTCCTCTGGGAGAACGGGCTCGGCGGCATCCTCGCCGACGACATGGGGCTCGGCAAGACGCTGCAGACGCTGGCGCTGATCTGCCACGCCAAGCAGGCCGATCCGGCGATGCCGCCGTTCCTCGTCGTCGCGCCGACCAGCGTGGTGTCGAACTGGGTCAGCGAGGCGGCGCGGTTCGCTCCCGGGCTCACCGTCGTGCCGGTCACCGACACGCTGCGGCGCCGCGGACGGCCGATCGACGAGGTCGTGGCCGGCGCGGACGTCGTCATCACCACGTACACGCTGCTGCGGCTCGACGCCGACGCCTACGGGCAGGTGAAGTGGTCAGGGCTCGTGCTCGACGAGGCGCAGCACGTGAAGAACCACCAGTCGAAGACCTACCAGGCGGCGCGGAAGCTGCCCGTACCGTTCAAGCTGGCCGTCACCGGCACACCGGTCGAGAACAACCTCATGGAGCTGTGGTCCCAGCTGTCCATCGCGGCACCCGGCCTGTTCCCGCATCCGGGCCGGTTCGAGGAGTACTACGGGCGGCCGATCGAACGGCAGGGCGACGCCGAGCGGCTCGCGCAGTTCCGGCGGCGCATCAAGCCGTTGGTGTTGCGTCGGACGAAGGAGCAGGTCGTCGCCGACCTCCCGGCGAAGCAGGAGCAGGTGCTCGAGGTCGACCTGCACCCGAAGCACCGCAAGGTCTACGACAAGCACCTGCAGCGTGAGCGGCAACGCGTGCTCGGCCTGCTCGACGACGTCGACAAGAACCGCCTCGTCATCCTGCGGTCCCTGACGCTGCTGCGGCAGCTCAGCCTGCACGCGGGCCTGGTCGACGAGGAGCATCGCGACATCGCCAGCGCCAAGATCGACCTGTTGCTCGAGCAGTTGGGCGACGTCATCGAGGGCGGGCACCGGGCGCTCGTGTTCAGCCAGTTCACCGGGTTCCTCGGCCTGGTGCGCGAGCGGCTCGAGGCGGCCGGCATCGAGTACTGCTACCTCGACGGGTCCACGCGTCACCGTGAGCAGGTGATCGCGCAGTTCAAGGAGGGTACGGCGCCGGTCTTCCTGATCAGCCTCAAGGCCGGCGGGTTCGGGCTCAACCTCACCGAGGCCGACTACTGCTTCATCCTCGACCCCTGGTGGAACCCGGCGACGGAGGCGCAGGCGGTCGACCGCACGCACCGCATCGGCCAGACCCGCAACGTCATGGTGTACCGGCTGATCGCCGCCGACACCATCGAGCAGAAGGTCATGGCGCTCAAGGACCGCAAGGCAAAGCTGTCGGCCAGCGTCATGGACGACGGCAACGCCTTCGGCGGACGCCTCGACGTCGACGACATCCGGCGACTGCTGGAGTAAGCCGCAGGAGGACGGTCGGCGATGGATGGATGTCTCGGTCGGACGTCGACGACCGGAACCGGTCTCAGGGCCGCAGATCGCCGAGGAGGTCGTCGAGGACGAGTTCTTCCTCGATACGGACCGCCCGGCGCGACATCGCAGCGAAGAGAGAAGTGTCCCACGGGGTTGGCAGCGGGGTCCCGCTCAGCGATGCTGAGCCCGTCGCCGCGTCGTAAGCGGCGGCGTCGTAGCGCCATGGCGCGAAGCCGACCCGCTCGTACACCGCGGTGGCGATCGCGACGCCGCCCCAGTCGAAGTCGCCGTGATACGCGAACTGTGCGCCGTCCGACGCCAGCAGGTCGAGCAGCCGCCACACCGCGGCGGACGGACGGCCGTTGACGCAGACGAGCGGCGGGCAGGCCGACCCGAATTCCTCCGCGGCCGCTGCCACCACGACCGGGTTCTCACACAGCCGCACGACACCTCCACGTGGCAGGACCGGACCATCGTGGCGGCGCAACTGGCGCAGGGTCAGCACGCACGGTTCGCCACCCGCACGCACCGCGGAGAGCATGCGGCCCAGCGAGCTGCGTTCGTCGCCGGGCAGGCCGAGGCACAACACCGTGGACGAAAGGTCGTCGAGATAGACGCCGACCGCCGCCCAGGTCTCGCGACGGCCGGCGGACGCACCGTCTCCAGGGAGACCGCCGGCCGGCGAGTTGCCGGCCAGGGCACGAGCGGCCGACAGCGCCAACGTGGCGATCGGCCGGCCTTCGTCCAAGGCATGAGCGTCGCCACAGGCCTCCGCGGCGAGCCGTCCGAGCGGCACACCCGTCGACGGCAGCCGGCTTACGACACGCGCTACGGCGTCCAGGACGTGGCGCGCCGCCACCGGCTCGGTGACCAGCCGCCGGACCACGCCGGTGGTGTCCAGCCAGGCTCGCCACCGCGTCAGCTCAGGGCGTTCGCCGACAACCGCGTCGAGCTCGCGGAACGCCGACGCCCACGCTGCCGCGACGCTCGCGGCCTCGCCGGCTCGGTCGCGCACGGGACCGGTCAGCCGCTCGACGGCGGAGGCGAGGCCGTCGGGGCCGGCGCCGGACGCCCGCAGGGTGCGGTCGAGTTCGTCAAACGACACACTGAGAGAGGCGCCGCTGGTCGGACGCCGTCCGAGCAGCAGCTCCACCGCGCGACGCTGCTCCGCCGACGCATCGACCAGTGTGACCGTGCCCGTCAGCGGCCGGCCCAGTTCGAGTCGGCGCCGGGCTCGCGTGACGAGCCACTCGGTGTGCGGCCCACCGAGCAGGCGACGCAGCCGATCGTCCGCCGAGGAGTGGTCCATCGGCAGTCTCAGTCCGCACCGAACAGGTCGGGCTGCTCGGCACCAGGCGACGGCTCGGGCGACGGCAGCGCCGCTACGGGACGGTCCACTCGGCGGCGCTCACGTCCGTCCCAACGCCACGGGGTGACGAGCACGGCGTCGATGCCGTCCCGCCGTGCGAGGTGACTGATCGCCAGGCCGGGCACCTCCGGGTAGCAGCCCCATTCGCGCTCGCTCGTCATCACGACGTCCATGTCGAAGGTCGCGAGCAGCCCCAGGCACTTGGCGCGGGAATCGTCGTCGACACCGGCGAAGGCTTCATCGAGCGCGACCAGGCGTGGGGCATGCGGATTGGCCGCGGACTTGTAGTGAGCAGAGGCCGCGGCGAACAGCGGCACCGAGGC
The DNA here is from genome assembly GCF_003579925.1 of Jiangella rhizosphaerae. Lineage (GTDB taxonomy): Bacteria > Actinomycetota > Actinomycetes > Jiangellales > Jiangellaceae > Jiangella > Jiangella rhizosphaerae. The sequence continues at coordinate 24,749 of NZ_QUAL01000183.1, forward strand.
CACGAGCGCTCGCTCGCCGCCGGAGGCGGGGCCCGTCGCGGGCCGCCACTGGCCGTCCTGATAGCGCTGGATGGTGAACTCGTGCCAGGTGCGGTAATCGAGCGCCGTCGTGAGCTGCTCGTACCAGCCCACGGCGGGGTTCTCGGCGTGTTCGCGGGCGATCTGCCGCTGGAGGAACTCGCCGACGGCGCCGCGGTCGGCCTCGGACCAAGCGTCGACCGTCTGCCGCAGCTTGTCGCGAACCTGCTCGAGACCGTCGGGAGCGTCGCGGGCGCTGCGCCAGATCAGCCGGAGCCGCATGCCCGTGGACGTCGGGCGGGCGGCGAGCTCGTCGTTCATCGTGCGTACTTCGTCCTCGGCGGCGGCGATGAGCTCGTGCAGCGTGCCGGCGACCTCGTTGAGCAGGTGATTCTCGAGGATCTCGCGTTCATGCGCCGACAACAGCCGCGACCGGTCCTCGATCTCGGTGGCCAGCGCCGTCGTCAGCTCCGGGATCTCCCGGGTGCGGCCCTGGAAGACGACGTCCACGATCATCACCCCGGCGCGCAGGGTGAGCCCGACGGAGTGGCCGTGCCGCGCCATGGCGTCGGACAGCAGCTTGTGTTCCTCGGCCACCCGCTTCTGGACCCGGTCCCACGGCCCGTCGCCGTCGTCGACGTGATCGAGCGCAGCGTTCACCGTGCGCGCCAGCAGGACCGCCGGCTTCGCGGCCCACTGCTCGGACGGGTCGGGAACCTCCAGCTCGGGCAGTGCCACGCGGAGCAGGCCCGTGACGGCGAACTGCTGGAACTGCGCGACCGCGGCGTCTCGCTCGGCCTCCGCCGTGGCGATCTGCTCGGTGAGCGTCTCGCGCTCACCGAGCGCTCGGCCGCGGTTCTCGCGGGCCCGGTTCGCGGCGTCGCGAGCGGCGTGCTCGTCCTGGTCGCGTCGACGCAGGTCGTCGGCTACGGCGGCGAGTTTCCGGCGTAGTTCCTCCACGGCGTCGCCCACGGTCTCGTGCAGGACGCGGTACGTCTCGGCCGCGGCCGATGCGCGCTCTCGTGCCTCGGTGGCCGAGGCGGCGGCGTCCGCCAGCCGCTCGGCCGTGCGGGCCAGTTCCTCGGCCGCGGTCTGTGCCGTGTCGCGAGCGCCGAGGAGCGCCTCGGCCGCCGGCCACAGCCCAGCCAGCGCGACCCGGTACTCGCCGACGCCGGAGCGGACATCCGCCAGCGCAGGGGCGTCAGGCGGAAGGCCGACGTCGCCGGCGAACTCGGTGGCGCGCTCTTGGGCTGTCGCGAGCTGTGCTTCTCGCTCGTGTGCCGCCGCCTCGGCCGCCGCGTGCGCCTCGTGGTGGTCGCGACGGCGTTCGTGCTCGCCGGCCAGTCTCACGTGTGCCTCGCGCAGGCGTTGGTCTGCTGGGCGAGCGCGATGCTCGTCGTCGAGGCGGTGACGGCGCGCGGCCACGTCGTCGACCCCGGCGTCGAGCTCGGCAACGCGCGACTCGAGCTCGGCCAATTCCGCGCGCAGCCGCTCCAGCCGGGCGCGTCGGGCCTGCTCGCGGGCGCCCTCGCCGATGAACACCGCGTCGGTCTTGTGCCAGGAGCCGGCAAGGACGCCGTTGGCCCATCGCCCGTCGGACGTGACCCAGGTGCGCGGGCCGTGGTCGTCGCTGGGGCCCAGCCCGATCTGCCCGAGCACGGTGTCGACGAGGTCGTCGGACAGCGCCGCCGCCTGACCGTCGGCACGGTCGATGGCGGGGCGCAGGACGGCCCGGCAGGTCGCTCGTCCGGCCACCGGCCCGCCGGCCGCATCGCCGGACGCCGTCGCGAGGATGGTGTCGTCCGCACCGCGCAGCGTTCCGTCCGGTGACAACCACGCGTCCAGGATTCCGGCCGCTTCCAGCGCTGCCTCCACTCCGGCGCGATGCTCGTTCGGGATGCCGTCGGCGAAGTCGACGACGCGCCAGAACGGTGCGCCCGGCCGCTCGGCTCGGCCGTCGGAGTCGCGGGTGTACGGCACCGGGGGAGCATCGTGCCCGCCGGCCTCGAGTCGCTCGATCTCGTCGGCGATCCCTCGTGCCGCAGCCCGGCGGTCGCGCAGTTCGGCCTCCAGTTCCGCCTCGAGACGTCCGAGCTCGGTGGTCGCCCTCCGCACCGCCACGTCGACCGCTTCGGCCGCGGGATTGGCGCCGCCGACGTTGACCGCCCAGGCCTCCAGCAGCGACAGCACCGCATCGGCATCGGTCACGTGGAACTCGGACACGCCATGGAGGTAGGCCCGGTAGCGGCCGGACAGCTCGGTGGTCTCGTCGCGAATGGCCTGCTCCGCGACGGCGATGCGATCGGCATCGGTCTGCAACTCCGCGGTCAGCCGGTCGACCTCGCGCCGAGCCTGGTCGAGCCGGACGGACTCCGCCGCCACCGTGGCCAGGAGACGATCGAGCTCGTCGACGGCACGTGACTGGCGCTCGGCGAGGGCCGCGGTCTCGCGCCGTGCGGTGGCGAGGTCGGTCTCCCACTGGCCGGCCACCTCGCGGTGCGCGGCCGCGCACAGGGCACGCTCGGCCGCGTCCGTTGCCCTCGACCCGGCGGCTTCGAACGCCGCCTCCATCTGCCGTTCCCGGACGGTGGCGTGATCGGCCAGGTCGCGTCGCCGCCGGAGTTCGCCCTCGAGCGTGGCGCTGTCCGCCTCGAGCCTCGCGGCGTACTCGTCCAGCCGTGCCGCGTCGGCTTGCAGATGCTGCAGCCGCTCGGCGTCGCGCATCTCCGGGCTCTGCCGCAGCGCGTCGCGCCGCGCCTCGAGCCGGGCTCTGGCCTCGGAGAGTTCGGCCAGCAGGTTCTCCGCGGCCGCCAGGTCGCTCTGCGCCTCGGCGTGCCGCCGCTCAGCCTCGGCCAGGTCACGCCCCAGCCACTCGTATCGGCTCTGTGTCTCGCGCGGCCCCCGTGCCATGCGCTTGGCGGCCAGTTCCGCGTAACGGCGGTAGTGCCGCAGGAACTCGGTGGCCGCCTGTTCGGCGTCGCGCAGCCCGTCGATGGCCCGCCGCTCTTCGTCGAGCCCGCGGAAGGCTTCGGCGACGGTGCGGATCAGGGCCGGGCTGACCGGCTGGAGCGCCTCGGTCAGTGCCGAGGACAGCCGCTTCTCGTCCGGCTTCTTGGACAGCTGGGGCTGCCGGAGCTGGATGAGCAGGTTGACCAGTGCCTCGTACCGCCGTTCGCCGAGGCCGAACAGCGCCTCGTCCACGGCGCGCCGGTAGTCGGAGGCGCGGTCGTAGACCAGACCCCGGCCTTCGACGGCGTCACGGAGTCGCTCGCGGGTGACCGGCACGCGGCCGGGGCCGATCAGCGCCAGCTCCTCGCCGACACGCTGTGGGGTGACGATATACCAGTGCCTGGCGATGCCGCGATCCTTGACGGCCTTGAGCCCGCAGCCGATCGTCCGGAACTCCGGCTCGCCGTCAGGACCGATCCGCCCGAACTCCATCCAGGTGTACCCGGTGCGTTCAGGGTGCGGGTGCTTCCCGCCGAGCAGCAGGTTCCATTCCATCCGCTTCTGGCGGTCGCCGTCAGGCTCGACGCGGTGCGGCGAGAGCTCACCGTCGAGGAGGAACGGCAGCGTCAACGCCAATACCTTCGACTTGCCCGTGCCGTTGTTGCCGCGAAGCAGCAGCCGGCCATCGTGGAAGTGGAACTCCTCGGCGTCGTAGTAGAAGACATCGACCAGCCCGGCGCGCAGCGGCTTCCACCGCCGCGACGTGGGCATCGGGAGCATCGTCGGCGTCATCGTGGGAGCGGTCATCGCGGCTCCATCACCTCCGTGGAGCGGATGGTGGGTGCGTCGACGGCGAACCTGCCGATGGCAGGCAGGCTGCGGACGGTGTTCGGACCGGCCTCCACCAGCCGCAGCGCGACCAGCTTCTCCAGCGCGACGGCGAGCAGCTGTCGCTCCGCGCCCGGCTCGGTCACCCCTTTGCGCCAGTACGCCGTGTGCTTGCCGGCCATGCCGCGGACGAACTGGTGCAACTCGTCGACGGTGGCTTCCTGCCGCGCGGCGAGGTACTCGGCGACGAGGAGGGTGACGTGGCCGTCGGTGCGCTGCTCGGGCATGCGCACATCGGTCAGCTGGTCATCGGGGTCGACCATGGCGATGCCCTCGGCCCGGATCTCCGGCCAGAGTCCCGTGGCCTCGTGGATTCGGCGGGTGATGGCGGGCCGCTGCGATATCAGGTAGGCCCGCTCCGCGGGGTCGAGCTCGTCGTAGTAGACGACGGGGTCGAGCAGCAGCCGGCGGGTCAGCCGGCGGCGCAGCGCCTGGTTGCGCAGTTCGTCGGTGTCGGGGACCGCCTCGGCGGTCAGCGCCGTCAGCCGTTGCTCGAACGACTCGGCCGTGACGGTGGACGGCCCGCGGTTCCCGGTGAGGAGCGCGGCCAGCACCTGCCGCTCGATGTCGTAGAGAACGTCGCCGGCGACCGACAGGTAGGCGTCCTCGTCGCCGGCCACCTTGGCCAGCACGCCCCAGTCGACCAGCATCCGGACGACCGCCACGAGGTCGGACCGCTCGGACCGGTTGTCCATGGTGAACTCGATGCCGGTGGCCGCCAGCTCCGGTTCCGCCGCGAGGTCCAGCAGCTGGTCGGCCAGCGTGCCGAGCGTGGTCTGGGCGTCGGAGCGCTCGAGGACTGCGAGCGCCAGGCACAGCAGCACGTAGCGTCGGCGACCGTAAGGCTCACCGGCCCGGCCCCGCGCCGGGTGGGTCGCGTCCGTGGTCGTCGGTGTCGTCACGAACAGCCGGGCGGTCTCGGGATCGGCCTGGAGCCGCCACCCGGTCTCGCGCGCCAGCCACTCGCGCAGGTACGTCAGGTGACGTCGGACGGCGACCAGCGCCTCCGCATCGTGCTCGGCGGTCAGCAAGGGCTTGGCGAGCAGGGAACGCAGCGCCGCGCGCCGCTGGGCGGTCTCCTCGTCGAGGATCATGGCCCGCCCGCCAGGTCGGTGATCTCGATGAGGTGCTCCGGGCCGCGTAGCACTCCGTCCTCGGTGAGGATGACCACCTCGCAGCCGCTGCCGCCTCCGTCCTGCAGGAGCGACAGCCGCACCTCCATCGAGCCGTCGGATGTGGTCGTCTTGACCTCGGTGTCGCCGGGCAGGCGGGCGGCGAGCGCGTCACCGAGGAGGGCGAGGAAGAGCCGGAACGCACGGGTGTCGAGTTCGCCGAGTTGAGAGAGCCGGAGCGGGCCGTTGGTGGCGAGTCGGCGCCGCGCCGCTGCCAGCTCGGCCGCTTCCTGTTCGGCCTGCCGCCGGAGCAGTTCGCGAGCGGCCGACCGGTCCTCCACCCGATGCGGCCGGCCGCGTCGCTCGTAGGAGCCGGTCCTGCGCAGCTGTGGTGAGATGCGGATGGGCGGTGCCTGTGACCACGGCGTGGACGGTGGCGGTTCGGCCTCGTCCCACTCGGTCAGTGTGGTCGCGGTGACACTGAGGTGACGGGCTGGTGAGAGGCCGAACGCCGCGCGCCACAGGCGATGCATCGCGTCCTCGTCGGGGGCCTCGGCGAACCAGCGCGCCAGGGTGCGGAAGTCCGCGGAGCGGTCGGAGCGGCCGGTGCGGCGCTCGTTGAGCATGCCGACGGTGTCGATGAGCTGCTTGATCGCCGTGACGGCGGCCTGCCGCAGCAGCCGCGCCTGCGAAGGATGGCCGGCGTCGGCCGAGACGAACCAGTCACGCAGTCCCCGCCACCGGTTGTGCCACGTGGCCAGGGCGGCGTTCTCGGCACGCGCGTAGGCGTCGGTCTCGTTCGGTCCGTCCGGGACGGAGTCGAGCGCCTCGCGCCAAGCGGCCAGCCGCAGCAGCCGGTCGTGGTCGCGGGACTCCAGGTCGGCGAGCAGTGTCGCGATGCGAGCGCCGGAGTTGGCGAGGTCGGCGATGAACCGGTTGATGTAGTCGATCAGCCGTTCCTTGTAGGCGACGAACCCCTCGACATCGCCGTCGGAGAAGTCGATGGCGCGGCGCAGCGACGCCATGAACGCCTGCGCGTTGTCGGCGAGCGACGTGAAACGCTCGGCCAGCGACAACAACAGGCGGTGCGTCTTGGCGGGATCGGGCTCGGGCTGCTCTGCGAGCACCAGGAGCGCCGCCAGCTGCTCGGCGATGTCCTCCAGCGCCACCGACTGCAACGCACCACGGCGGCCGATGGCCTGCTCGTAGAATGCGATGGCCTGCTCCGCCGCGTGTCCCGCGGTCGTGAGCTGGTACAGGAAGCGCTTGCGATGGAAGTCCTCGGGCGACGTGGCGCGGCTGGTGTCGGGGTCGGCCCGCAGATTGCCCCACTGGACCAGCTGCTCCAGCGCCTGGACGAGCTGCTCGTCGCTGTCGTGCGTCAGCTCCGCGGCGACGTCCTCGGGCCGCAGATGGACGATGAACCGTTCCTTGGCGCGCGCGAAGGTGCGCATGACGCTGCGGTACAGCCCCGCGTTGGGCGCGTTGAGGTGAGCGAAGGGCTGGGCCGTCGACGCAACGGCGTTCGTCGGAGCGTCCGAAGCGGAGACGAGGTCCGCCCGGCGGCGCACCTCCGAATCAGACATGTGCACCAAGGTACTGGCTGGTTTCGGACTGCCGGCGGCCGCCCGAGGACCATCCAGGAAAAGAGGCGTCAGGACACCTCGTTTCCTGGATGATCACCAGTGAGAATGACGGCTCAGGCGTCGGCGACGGTGATGAGGACCTTCCCGGTGGCGCCGTCCTCCACGGCGCGGTGGGCGTCGGCCGTCTGCTCCAGCGTGAAGTGGTGCAGCGGCAGGCCGGCGTCGCCGCCGATGCGGAAGGCGCCGGCGGCGATCGCGGCGTTGACGTCGTCGCCGGCGGCGCGGAGCTTGTCCCAGCCGACCGTGTAGAGCAGCACGAACTGCAGCCGGGCGTTCAGGCCCATGTACTCGCGCACGTTGACGTTGAACGGCACGTCGCCGTTGTTGGCGTAGATCGCCACCGTGCCGCGCGGCTTCAGCACAGCGGTGTCGGTCGCGGCGTTGGCGCCCGCGGCCACCTCGACGACGAGGTCGACGCCGTCAGCGGCGATCGAGCGGACGGCGGCCGCGACGTCGGCTCCGCCGCCGTACCGCACGACGTGGTGGGCGCCGGCCGCGGTCGCCAGCGCGCCCTTCGCGTCCGAACTCACGGTCGCGATCACGGTCGCGCCGGCCCAGCGAGCGAGCTGGATCGCGGCATTGCCGACCGCACCCGCACCGCCCGCGACCAGCACCACGCGGCCGTCCAGCGCGCCGGGGCTCAGCCGCTCAGGCCCGTCCTCGGCGACCGTCAGCGCCCGGTGCGCCGTGATCGCCGGGATGCCCACCGCCGCGCCCAGCTCGAAGCCGGCGCCGTCGGGCAGGACGAACACCCGCTCCACCGGCACGACGGTGTACTCCTGCGCCGTCCCGCGGTCCGGGCGCTCGTGTGCCGCCAGCGTCACCCACACCCGATCGCCCACGGCCAGTCCGCCGACCCCGTCGCCCACCGCGTCGATCACGCCGGACCCGTCCTGGTTCGGCACCGACTCGGTCCCGGAGAAGGCGCCGTAGCCGCCGCTGCGCGACTTCCAGTCGGTCGGGTTCACCCCGGAGACAGCGATGCGGACACGCACTTCGCCGGGACCGGGATCGGGAACCGGCCGCTCGGAGAGCCGGAGGACGTCGGCGGGGCCGGACTCGTCGTGCACGATCGCCTTCATCTGGGTGTCGCATCCCTTCAACGGACGGTGCCTTCGATACGGCAACCGGCCATGGCGCGGCCACATTCCTCGGTGGCGGGACAGGACGCTAGAAGCCCCGGCGCGGAGTCACAACAGCACGCGCCGGGGCTTGGCCGGGGTCATCGGTGTTAGAGCACCTCACCCGCCCACAACCTATGTTAGCCGTTGACGGGATGAATGTCCGGATGTCACGCTGGTCGGCTAACTATATCGGGAATCCGCCCGGCGTAGTCCAGAGATGGGCTACCGGGCGGGCTGTTAGAGCGGTTCACCTGCTGGCCTCAGCACTTGGGAGGAATCCAGGTGAGTCAGAACGCTGCTGTGCAGGCTACGAGAGCTGCGCCAGCACACCGAGGTCATCGGCCAGATCTTGAGGGATCTGTGGCCGTTGGGTGTGGTGATCTCCTCGATTCTGGGTGTTGCCCTGCATCAGCTCGGCTGAGGTCGAGCCGCAGGGAGCGAACGGGGTCGGCTGCGGCCGGCCCCTTCGTACGTCAGCCGACGCATCGCCGATTCCTCTGGCCGCTCCTCCCTGTCTGCCCACATGTGAGAGCCGCACGACAGTACGGCGGCGCGGACAGAGAGGCATCACCATGGAATTCGGCATCTTCCTGCCGGTCGGGTTCGGCGGCGAGCTGGGCGCGTTCGACGACCCGGTCGAGGCGGCGGAGCGGGTCATCGAGCTCACGCGGACGGCGGAGGAGTGCGGCTTCGCGGCCGCCTGGCTGCCCGACCACCTGCAGACCATCCCGCCGTCGCCGGCGCCGATGTTCGAGTCGTGGTCGATGCTGACCGCACTGGCCCGGGACACCGAGCGCATCCGGATCGGCCCGCTGGTCAGCTCCAACTCCTACCGCAACCCCGCGCTGCAGGCGAAGATCGCGTCGACGGTCGACGTGCTGTCGCGCGGACGGCTGACGCTCGGCCTGGGCGCCGGGTGGTACCAGCCCGACTACGAGGCGTTCGGCTACGACTTCGCCGACGCACCCACGCGGCTGCGCCACCTGCGCGACGGCGTGCGGACGATCAGGGAGATGTGGCAGCACCCGACGACGTTCCCGCGCGGCGTCCAGCAGCCGCACATCCCGCTCATGATCGCCGGCGGCGGCGAACGCATGACGCTCAAGATCGTCGCGGACTACGCCGACGCCTGCAACGTCATGGTGTCGCCCGCCGACGCGGCGCGGAAGTACGCGATCCTCCGCGAGCACTGCGAGAACGCGAACCGCGACTACGACACCATCCTGCGCACCGCGACCACGGCCTGCCTCATCGCCGGCACGGACGAGGAGGCGCAGGCCGCGCTCTCGCCGGCGATGGGTGCGTTCTACCCGGGCGACTTCGCCGACTACCTGCTCTACGGCTCCGTCGAGACGGTCCGGGACCGCATCGCGACCTACGAGGAAGCCGGCGTCCAGCAGCTCATCGTCGGCTTCCACGAGGCCACCGACCCGGAGGCGATCCGGCGGTTCGCCAAGGAGTTCATCGGCTGACGGGGTCAGCGGCCGGCCGGCGCGCTCAGGGGAGCGACGCCGGCAGGCCGAACCGCGGCAGCAGATCCGGTTCGGCGAAGACGGTGACCCGCGCGATGCCCGCATCGGTCACCGTCAGCACGGCCATCCCGAACGCGGACCCGTCGCGGAGGTACGCGCCGAACGCCGGCTGCCCGTTGGCCACCGTCGGCAGCTTGCGCCAGTCGCCGGCCACGCCGACGACCTCGCTCATCAGGTACTCCACGCAGGCGACCTTGCCGGCGAACCACATCGCCGCGGACGGCATCTCGAGGACGGCGTCGGCCCGCAGCGCCTCCTCGAACGCGCGGGCGTCGGCCGTCGCGAACGCCGTCATGTACCGCTCCAGCAGCTCGCGCGCCCGCGGATGCGACGGCTCGAGCACGTCGTCCATCGACGGCGTCACCTCGCGCAACCGCGTCCGGGCCCGCTGCAGCAGGCTCTTCACCGCGCCGACCTCCAGGTCCAGCGCCGTCGCCACCTCCGCGGCCGGCCAGGCGAGCACGTCCCGAAGGATCAGCACGGCGCGCTGCCGCGGCGTCAGGTACTGCAGCCCGACGATCAGCGCGAGCCGCACCCCGTCCCGCACGACGGCGACGGCGGCGGGGTCCGCGGACTCCGGCGTGACCAGCGCGTCGGGCAGCGGCTGCAACCACGCCACACCGGCGGCCGGACTCTCGGTCTCGGAGAACCCGACGGGGACGGCGCGCCGGTCACTGCGCTGCAGCGCGTTGAGGCAGGCGTTCGTCGCGATGCGGTACAGCCACGTGCGCAGCGACGACCGCCCCTCGAACCCGTCGTACGAGCGCCAGGCCCGCAGGTACGTCTCCTGCACCAGGTCCTCGGCGTCGTCGAAGGAGCCCATCATCCGGTAGCAGTGCGCGAGCAGCTCCCGCCGATACGCCTCGGCCTGCCGCATGAACTCGTCGTCGCCGGTCATCGTCCTCCCATCGTCCCTCCCGGTATGGACCGGCGCGGGCCGGGAAAGGAATCGGACGACGGGTCAGTGGTACGACTCCGGCGGCGGCGCCGGCTCGAGGCCGGCTGGCAGGGCCCGGCGGATGGCGGCCGACAGGTCTGCGGCGTCCGTCGCGCCGCCGTGCACCACCTCGGACCGGTGCGCCGGCCGGACCCGGCGCGGGTCGAACACGCACCAGCCGGACCGCCACCGCCACGCCAGCCGGCCCTGCGCGTCGGCCTGGCGGTCGGGCCAGATCACCAGCAGGTAGCGCCACCGGTACTCGCCTCGTCGCCGACCCCACGCGACGAGCCGGCCCTGCACCCGCCGGCTCGACCGGTCGCCCATGACGATGGGCACGGCCGTGTAGAGGCCGGACGGCTCGGCGTAGGCCCGGAGCTTGATCTCCAACCGTCCTGGGTCGAGCTCGAGGAGGTCGAGCGGAGGATCTTCCAGCCAACGAGCAGACGTCATGACGCCAGTATCGAACAGGTGTTCGCATGATCGGTAGTTCGTCGCGCTCTGTGGCCGGTTCGTCACGGAACGTGCCGCTCGCCGTTCAGCTCGTCCAGGGGCGCAGCTTCTCCGGGTTGCGGACGGCCCAGACGCGGGTGATCCGGTCGTCGGCGACGTCGAAGGCCAGCACCGTCCCGGTGACCCCGTCCTCCTGCAGCACGAGGCCGGGCTGGCCGTTCACCGTCCGCTCCAGCGCGGTCAGGCCGGGCACGCCCTCGGCGATCTCCACCAGCGCGCGGGCGATCGCCTCGGCGCCTTCCAGCGGCTCGAGGTGCGCAGTGGCGAGGCCACCGCCGTCGGCGATCGCGACGGCCTGCGGGTCGAGCAGGCCGACGAGCGCCTCGATGTCCTTGGCCTCCCACGCCTGCTTGAACTCGCGGACGAGGTCGGCGCGCCGGGCGGCGGAGGCGGCCGGCCGCGCCGGCGTCCGGGCGGAGCGGAGCCGGCGGCG
>NZ_QUAL01000180.1 GCF_003579925.1 Jiangella rhizosphaerae
GTGTGAGCGCTCACAATGGGTCGCCGTAGCCCGGGCTCCCGGCCAACTCCACACATCTCAGAGGTCAGCCACTCCGGCGGAGTATCGTCGAACCGGTTCGACGATCGACCGGCCGGAGCGGCGGCGAGGAGGACGTCTCAGCAACACCGCAGGACCCATCGGCATCACCAACGCACGCGACGAATCAGGAGCAGCAACGATGGTGCTTACGAGAGCAACACGAGTACGCGCCGCCGCCGTGTCGGCCACACTCGCGACGCTCGGCGCCGGCCTCACCGCCGGCGGCCTCGCGGCGCCGGCGGCGGCAGCCGACCTCCCGGCTCCCCTCGTTCACTACGAGTTCGACGCCGACGACCTGACCACCGGCGTGGTCACCGATTCCTCCGGCAACGGCCTCGACGCCGCCCTCGTCAACGGCGCCAGCGCGACGCTGGTCGACGGCGCCGGGGACGGCCACGCGATCGACCTTCCCGGCGGGGCCCCGACCTCGACCGGGGCCTACGTCCGGCTGCCGCGGCAGATCCTCGACGGCGCCACGGACCTCACCGTGTCGACACGCATCCGCTGGGACGGCACGACCGCGCCCTGGCAGTGGATCTACGCGCTGGGCACGAACACGACCCGGTACCTGTTCAGCACGCCGTACAACGGCGACGGCCGGCTGCGCACCGCGGTGACCACCGGCGGTGGCGGCGCCGAAGCGCAGGTCACGGGCGGTGCCGCCCTGCCCGCCACCGAATGGAAGACCCTCACGGTCACCCTGGACACGGCGGCGGACCGGATCACCACGTACCTCGACGGCGCCGCCGTCGGCTCGGCGTCCACCACCATCGGCGCCGGGGACCTGCTGACCGCGACCGCCACCTCAGCCGGCTTCATCGGGCGGTCGTTCTACCAGGACCCGCTGTTCGCGGGTGCGGTCGACGACTTCCGCGTGTACCGGGCCGCGTTGACCCCCGAGCAGGTCGCGGAGGACTTCGGCGGCACGGTGCCCACGCCGACCGGCATCGCCCAGACCTCGTTCGACGTGCGCACCTCCATCGGCACGGCGCCGAGCCTCCCGGCCACCATCCCGGCCACGTTCAGCGACGGATACCCCCGCGCCGTCCCGGTGACCTGGGATGCCGTCGACCCGGAGGACTACGCCCAGCGCGGCACCTTCACGGTGGACGGCACCGCCGGCGAGTGGACGGTGACGGCGACCGTCACGGTCGTCCGCGAGGGCGAGCTGATCATCGACCTCGGCCAGGACACCGGCCCGTTCCACGGCGGCGCGTCGGGCACGCTCTACGGCCTGTACGGCCAGGACGTGCCGACGAACAACCTGATCGAGGGCATGAAGCTGCGCACGGTGTCCACGAAGGCGCAGGACGGCCCGCAGCACCCTGGCGCCGATGCGCTGGAAGTGGTGAAGCCCCTGGCCGACAGCACCGACGGCGATGTCTACATCTACATGACCGACATCCACCGGGGCTTCCCGTACCAGTGGCCGGGCGACTCGCCCGAGGAGAAGCTCGACCTGTACGTCGAGAAGATCGAGACCCAGGTCGACCAGGTACTGCAGCTACCGGCGGAGTACCAGGACAACATCGTCTTCGTGCCGTTCAACGAGCCCGAGGGCAACATGTTCGGCACCGGCCAGTGGAGCTACAACCGGGTCAGCTGGCTCAACGACCCGACGCACTACTTCGCCGCCTGGGACGAGATCTACCGCTTGATCAAGGGCAAGATGCCGGAGGCCCGCATCGCCGGCCCGAACACCAGCGTGCTGTACAGCCAGGTCATCGGCTTCATGGAGCACGCCATCGAGGCCGGGACGGTCCCTGACGTCGTCACCTGGCATGAGCTCAGCCATCCCGAGCAGGTGCGGACCAGCGTCGCCCGCTACCGCCAGTGGGAGCGGGAGTTCTTCGCCGGCACGCCGTACGAGGGCACCGAGCTGCCGATCAACGTGAACGAGTACGCGTTCAACTACCACACCTCGGTGCCTGGCCAGATGATCCAGTGGATCTCCGCCATCGAGGAATCCAAGGTCGACGCGGACATCGCCTACTGGAACATCGACGGCAACCTCTCCGACTCCGCCGTGCAGGCGAACCGGGCCAACGGCCAGTGGTGGCTGTTCAACGCCTACGCCGGCATGACGGGACACACGGTCCAGGTGCGGCCGCCGTTCCCCGGCCAGAACTACACCCTGCAGGGCGTCGCCACCCTGGACGACGAGAAGTCGCAGGCCAGGGCGCTGTTCGGCGGCTCGGACGGCAACGCGTTCATCGAGTTCCGGAACGTGCCGGACGACCTCGGCGACAGCGTGCACGCCTGGATCCGGGAGATTCCGTGGACCGGCCAGATCGGCGACTCCGCGCAGCCGGAGATCGTCGACGAGCGCGTCGTCGAGGTGAGTGACGACGGCACCGTCGCGTTCGACTTCGGCGGCGACCTGCCCGAGCTGGCGGCGTCGTCGGCCTACGAGATCGTGCTCACGCCCGCCGGCGACGGCACGCCCACCGCTGTCGCGCCGACGCTCTGGGAGCGCAGCTACGAGGCCGAGGACGCGGCGCACACCGGGTCCGGCTACAGCCGCAACGGGCCGGAGGGCTCGCCGTCGGACGTGTCGAAGTTCTACACCTCGGGCGGCTATGATGTCGGCGGTCTGCGGACCGGCTCGGACCTGACGCTGGACTTCACCGTGGACGTCCCGCGGGACGGCACCTACGACGTCAGCGTCTTCGCGAACTCGCTGAACACATACGCGGCGGTGCAGGATCAGGGCCCGACCAACGTGTTCCTGCGCGTCGACGGTGCGGCCGAGCAGGAGCTCTTCCTGCCGCTGGGCTACAAGTGGGTGGTCTGGGACCACACCGACACGACGGTGGAGCTGACCGCCGGCACGCACACCATCACGCTGGCCGCTCGGAGCCTCGACGGCACCCGCGCGACGAAGGGCGACGCGATCGTCGACCGGATCCACCTCTCGCTCGCCAACCCGGAAGCCACCAGCGACAGCTACGAGGCGGAGCTGGCCGATCTCGACGGCGCGAGCACCGTCTACGACGACCCGCGGCTGGAGCGGCGCGGCGCCTCCGGTGCCGGCGGCGTGGAGGTCCGGCCCGGCGAGAGTGCGACGTTCTGGGTCTACTCGGCCGCCGACGCCGAGGCCACCCTGCGCCTGCACACGCTGGGAGGGGGTGTCGCCGACCTCGCGGTCAACGGCCGCGACGTGCTGCTTGCCGGGCCGACGACGTCCGCCGTGGCGGTCTCGCTCTCCGGCGGGATCAACAAGGTCACCGTCACCGGGGTCACCGGGGCCGCGCTACTCGACCGGCTGGAGGTCGTGCAGGCGACCGAGACGCTCGCCGAGCAGGTCTACGAGGCGGAGGACGCCACCACTGCCGGCACCGCCGAGGTGGCGGAGTTGTCGCTGGCCAGCGGCGGCGCGGCCGTTACCGGCGTCGGCGGCACACCGGGCAACGGCAACACCCTGACGTTCGAGGTGACGGCGCCCGCCGCCGGCACGTACGCGATGCGGGTGCGCTACTCCAACCCGGAGCAGTCACCGGCATCGCACTACAACCCCGATCCGATGGCGCGCCGCGCCGACCTCACCGTCAACGGGCAGGACGCGGGCCGGGCGCTCTTCCCGCACTCGTTCCACCAGAACAACTTCTGGGACCTCACCGTCCCGGTGGAGCTGCGGAAGGGACAGAACACGATCAGGTTCGCGTCGGAGGAGCAGCCCAACTTCGACGGCGTGACCTACGCGTCCGACACGTGGCCGGGCATTCCGCTGCGGTCGCGGTACGCCCCGGTGATCGACAAGATCACCGTTGCGCCGTACAGCGGGCCGAGGCTGCGATGACGCCGGCGAACTGACCGGCCTCCGGCGGCGCGCCGGAACCTCGAGCGCGCCGCCGGGGACCGACAATCGTCGAACCGGTTCGCAAATGTCAGGAGGAAGAGTGGTCACGATCGGTGACGTCGCCCGGGCGGCCGGGGTCTCCCGCAGCACGGCCTCGTACGCCCTGTCGGGCAAGCGGGCGATCTCCGCCGAGGTCCGGCAGCGGGTCAACGACGCCGTGCTCCGGCTCGGCTACACCCCGAACGCCGGCGCCCGCGCGCTGGCGACGTCGCAGACCATGGTGATCGGGCTGCTGGCCCAGTTCCTCGAGGACGAGTTCGCGCCGGCGATGTTGGAGTACATGCTCGGTGTCTCCGACACCGCGCGCGAGCTCGGCTACGACACGCTGCTGGTCACCGACGCCGACGGCGCCAGCGCGCTGCGGCGCATCACCGACTCGCGGATGGTCGACGGGCTCGTGCTGCTCAACGTCGCGCAGGACGACGTCCGCCTCCCGGTGCTGCGCGCGGCACCGCAGCCGGGTGCGCTGGTCGGCCTGCCCGGCGACTGCTCCGGCCTGGACGTCTTCGACCTCGACTTCGAAGAGGCCGGCCGGATGATGGTCGACCACATGCACCGGCTGGGCCACCGCGAGCTGATCCTCGTGTCCCAGCCCGAACACGTCGTCGAGCGCGGCGGCGCCTACGTCTGGCGGCTCCAGGACGCCGCCCTCCAGCAGGCCCGGCTGCGCGGCATCACCCTGCACGCGGTGTTCGGCGAGTCGCGGCAGCCCGCCGTCGGGCGGTCGCTGAACGGCCTGCTGGACAGCTACCCGGATGCGACCGGGCTGCTGCTCAACAACGAGGCCGCCGCCGCGGCCCTCCCCACCGTCCTGCACGAGCGCGGGCTCACCGTGCCGGACGACCTGTCCGTCATCGGCCGCTACTCCGACGGGTTCGCCCGGGTCTTCTCCCTGCCGTACTCGTCCATCGAGAGCGCCCCGGACCGACTCGGCCGGATGGCCGTCCGCCAGCTGGTCCGCCGCATCGAGTCCGAGGCCGGCCGCGCCGAGCCCTACGTCGTCCGGTTCGTCGCCCCGGAGCTCGTCGACCGGAAGAGCACGGCCGCCCCCCGAACGTGATTCACACCCCATCCGAGGAGGAAACGCAGTGAAGCGTCCATCCACAACGGCGCGCGCCCGATTCAGGTCAGTGGGCGCGGCCGGGTCCGCCGTACTCGTCGTCACCGCCATGGCCGCCTGCTCGTCGTCCGGCGACGACGGCGGCGACACCGAGACCTCGTCCGACACCTACACCTGGTGGGACCCGTATCCGCAGCACGACGAGACCTCCGACTGGGCGCAGCGGGTCGCGGCCTGCGGCGACGAGGCCGGCGTCACCATCGAGCGCACCGCCTACGACACCACCGCGCTGACGAACCAGGCGCTGCTGGCCGCGCAGGAGGGCACCGCGCCGGACATCATCCTGCTCGACAACCCGGCCGTCTCGACGCTGGCCGACACCGGCATGCTGACGACGATGGAGGAGTTCGGCTTCGACACCTCCGCGATCGACGAGAACCTGCTGGCGGCGGGCGTCGTCGACGGCGACGCCTACGGCATCCCGATCGGCGCGAACACGCTGGCCATCTACTACAACCAGCAGATCCTCGACGCCTCCGGCGTCGACCCCGCCTCGATCACCGACTGGGCCTCGCTCACCGCGGCGCTGCAGCAGGTGACGGCCGCCGGGCACAAGGGCATCACGTTCGCCGCCATCGGCACCGAGGAGGGATCGTTCCAGTTCCTGCCGTGGTTCTGGGGCGCCGGAGCCGACCTGCGCGACCTCGACTCCGCCGAGGGCGTCCAGGCGCTGCAGCTGTGGACCGGCTGGCTGGAGGCCGGGTACGCGCCGAACTCCGTGATCACCAACTCGCAGAACACCACCTGGGAGGAGTTCCTCACCGGCGAGTTCGCGTTCGCGGTGAACGGCACGTGGCAGGTCAACAGCGCCGCCGAGGCCGGGTTCCCGACCGGGGTCGTCTCCGTCCCCGGCGTCGACGGCGGCGCCGCGCCCACCCCGACCGGCGGCGAGTTCATCACCGCGCCCGTCCAGGACGACACGTCCCGCTACGACGTCACCACCCAGATCGTCGAGTGCATGACCACCCCCGAGGGCCTGGTCGAGACCGCGAACACGTTCGCCTACTACATCCCGCCCACGGCGGAGGGCCAGGACGCGCTGCTGTCGGAGAACCCGAGCCTGCAGCCGTGGGTCGATGCCGTCCGCACCGCGAAGGGGCGGACCAGCGACGACCTCGGCACCGACTACCCGCTGATCTCCGAGGCGCTCTGGACGGCGGTCCAGAACGCGCTGAGCGGCTCGATGAGCCCGGAGGAGGCGCTCGCCGAGGCACAGGCGAACGCGGAGTCGGCGACCGAGTGACGTCATGTCTCCGACCGTGAACGGCGCCACGGTGGTGGCGAGGGCCGAGGCGCCCGCCACCACCGCGAGCGCTCCCCCGCGCCGGCGCCGGATGCCCTCGACGCGCTGGGCCGCGCTGGCCTTCCTCGCACCCCTGGTGGCGTACCTGGCGATCTTCTACGCCTATCCGCTCTACCGGAACGTCGAGCTCAGCCTGCACGACTACACCCCGCGGGCGTTCGTCCAGGGCAACGCCGAGTTCCTCGGGCTGGCCAACTACGCCGACGTCATCGCGTCGAACACCTTCGGTCCGGCGCTGCGCAACACGGCGCTGTTCACCCTGGTGTCGATCGCGGCGCAGTACGCGATCGGGCTGGCGCTGGCGGTGTTCTTCCACCACCACTTCCGGCTGTCCGGAGTGCTGCGGGCGATGTTCCTGGTGCCGTGGCTGCTCCCGTTGATCGTGTCGGCCTCGACCTGGTCGTGGATGCTCAACAGCGAGAACGGCATCGTCAACTCGGTGCTGGAGGCGTTCGGCATCGGCCAGATCAACTGGCTGACGTCGCCGGACTCGGCCCTGTGGTCGGTGATCGTCGCCAACATCTGGCTGGGCATCCCGTTCAACCTGGTGATCCTCTACGCCGGCCTGCAGAACATCTCCGGCGACCTCTACGAGGCGGCGGCGCTGGACGGCGCCAACGCCTGGCAGCGGTTCTGGCGGGTGACGTTCCCGCTGCTGCGCCCGGTCTCGGCGATCACGCTGCTCCTGGGGCTGATCTACACGCTCAAGGTGGTCGACGTCATCTGGATCATGACCACCGGCGGGCCGGGCAACGCGTCGATCACGCTGGCCGTGTGGTCGTACCGCGAGGCCTTCGGCACCGGCCAGCCGGACTTCTCCCCCGCGGCGGCCGTCGGCAACCTGCTCATCGTCATCGCGCTGGCCGCCGGCTTCGTCTACCTGTACCTCCAGCGCAGGCAGGAGCGGACATGACCACGCACCGCCGCACCTGGTGGAAGACCGCGATCGGCCTCGTGCTGACCGCGATCATGCTCTTCCCGGTCTACTGGATGGTCAACGTCTCGCTGACGAGGACCGGCGACATGCGGGCGGACCCGCCGCACTGGTTCCCCTGGGCGCCGACGTTCGAGGGCTACGCCGACGTCTTCGGCGACCAGCTGCCGGCGCTCACGACGAGCATCCTGGTCGGTCTCGGCTGCGTCGCGCTCACGCTGCTGATCTCCGCGCCCGCGGGGTTCGCCCTCGCCCAGCTCCGGCCGCGCGGATCGGGCGTCCTGAGCTTCGTGCTGCTGGTCGCGCAGATGATCCCCAGCGTCGTCATGGCCATGGGCTTCTACGCCATCTACGTGCGGCTGGGCTGGCTGAACACCGTCTGGGGACTGATCATCGCCGACTCGACGATCGCGGTGCCGTTCGGCGTGCTGCTGTTCACCGCGTTCATGTCCGGCATCCCGCGCGAGCTCGTGCAGGCGGCGAAGGTCGACGGCGCGAGCACCTGGCGGACGTTCCGGTCGGTCGTGCTGCCGGTGAGCCGCAACTCGGTGCTGACGGTGTCGCTGTTCGCGTTCCTGTGGGCGTGGTCGGACTTCATCTTCGCCTCCACGCTGAACCGCAATGGCGACCAGATCCCGATCACCCTGGGCATCTACGCCTACATCGGCAACAACACCACCCAGTGGAACTCGATCATGGCGACCGCCGTGGTCGCGTCCGTCCCGGCCGCGGTGCTGCTCGTCGTCGCGCAGCGCTACGTGGCCGGCGGCGTGACCGCCGGCGCCGTCAAGGACTGAACCCGAGGACGACGCATCCATGGTGACCTTCCACCCGTCCCCCACCATGCTGGAGATCCGGCACCGCCACGAGGTGCTCACGATCGAGGCGTGGGGCACCGACAGCGTGCGCGTGCGCGCGGCGCAGTACCGGATCCCGGCGGAGAGCCACGGCGCGCTGGACGAGCCGCCCGAGGCCGACCCTCCGGTGATCACGGACGGCGACGACAGCGCCCGGTTCGTGCACGGCGAGCTCACCGTCGACGTCCGGTTCGACCGCGCCGCCGCGTACCCGGAACCGCTGCTGACGTTCCGCCGCACCAGCACCGGCGCGGAGCTGCTGGCCGAGAGCCGTGAGCACTTCTGGCTGCCGGGCGCCCGGTACTTCCAGGGCAACCGTTCCGGTGCGTACGAGATCCACCAGCAGTTCGCCGCCTACCCCGGCGAGAAGCTGTTCGGGCTGGGGCAGCGCACGCACGGACGGCTCGACCTCAAGGGCCTGGCCCTCGACCTCGTGCAGCGCAACGGCGAGGTGTCGATCCCGTTCGTGCTCTCCGACCGCGGCTACGGCCTGCTGTGGAACGTCCCCGCCGTGGGCCGGGTGGAGTTCGCCGACAACGCGACCCGCTGGCACGCGGGGCAGGCGCGCGAGATCGACTACTGGGTCACCGCGGCGCCCACCCCGGCCGCGATCCTGGCCCGGTACGCCGACGCCACCGGCCACGCGCCCGAGCTGCCGGCCTGGGCCAGCGGTTTCTGGCAGTCGAAGCTGCGCTACCGCACCCAGGACGAGCTGCTGGCCGTCGCCCGCGAGCACCGCCGGCGGGGGCTGCCGCTCTCGGTCATCGTCGCGGACTACTTCCACTGGTCTGCGATGGGCGACTACCGGTTCGACCCGGACGAGTGGCCCGACCCGGCGGCCATGGTGGCCGAGCTGCGTGAGATCGGGGTCGAGCTGATGGTGTCGATCTGGCCGACGGTCTCGCCGCTGTCGGAGAACTACGCCGACTTCCGCGACCGCGGCCTGCTGGTCGGGGCCGACCAGGGGGTCGAGGCGCACCAGACCATCCAGGACAAGGGCATGGCGACGCCGATGCCGGTGGCGTTCTACGACCCGACGAACCCCGCCACCCGCGCGTACGTCTGGAACCTCGTGCGGCGCCACTACCTCGACCTCGGCATCCGGGTGTTCTGGCTCGACGCGTCCGAGCCCGAGCTGAACCCGCCGCACCCCGGGAACCTGACCCTCTACGCCGGCCCCGGCGCGGAGGTCGCGACCGTCTACCCCCGCGACAACGCTCGCCTGTTCGCCGAGGGCCTGGCGGCCGCGGGCGCGGAGCCGACGGTGCTGCTGTCGCGCTCGGCCTGGGCCGGCTCGCAGCGGTACGGCGCCGCCGTGTGGTCCGGTGACATCCCGGCGACGTGGGAGTCGCTGCGCGTGCAGGTGCGCGCCGGGCTGTCGATCGCGCTGTCCGGCATCCCGTGGTGGACCACCGACATCGGCGGGTTCCACGGCGGCGACGCCCGCGACCCCGCCTACCGCGAGCTGATGATCCGCTGGTTCCAGTTCGGCGTCTTCTGCCCGCTGTTCCGGCTGCACGGCGACCGCGAGCCGCGCACGCCGACGTCGTACGCGCAGACCGGCGGCCCGAACGAGGTGTGGTCGTACGGCGAGCAGGCCTACGAGATCATCTCCGGCCTGCTGCACCTGCGCGAACGGCTGCGCCCCTACCTGCACGAGCAGATGCGGGTGGCCGCGCGGACCGGGCTGCCGCCGATGCGCCCGCTGTTCGTGGACTTCCCCGGCGATCCGCGCGCGTGGGAGGTCGACGACGTGTTCCTGTTCGGCCCGGACGTGCTGGTCGCGCCGGTGACGTCGCCGGGTGCCCGGTCGCGCGAGGTGTACCTGCCGGCCGGGGCGTCCTGGGTGGACGCCGCCACCGGCGCGGTCGTCGAGGGCGGCACGAC
This sequence comes from Jiangella rhizosphaerae, assembly GCF_003579925.1. Taxonomy (GTDB): domain Bacteria; phylum Actinomycetota; class Actinomycetes; order Jiangellales; family Jiangellaceae; genus Jiangella; species Jiangella rhizosphaerae. Next base: position 10,021 of record NZ_QUAL01000180.1, read on the forward strand.
GGTGACCGCGGCGGCGCCGCTGGAGCGGATCCCGGTGTTCACCCGGGCCGGATCGGCCGTCAGGGTGTGGACGGAGGCGGCGGCGTGACCGCGGAGGAGACCGTCACCGGTGTCGACGCCGGTGGCGGACGACCCGTCGTGCCGGCCCGGGGCGCGCAGCGGCCGCTCGGCTTCGCCGAGGTCCGGGTGACCGGCGGCTTCTGGGCCGGGCTGCAGGCCACCAACGCCGACGCGACGCTGGAGCACTGCGAGTCGTGGATGGAGCGGCTGGGCTGGCTGGCCAACTTCGACCGCGTGGCGTCCGGCGCCACGGGGCCGGACCGGCCGGGCTGGTCGTTCTCCGACTCCGAGGTCTACAAGCTCGCCGAGGCCGCCGCGTGGGAGTACGGACGCACCGACGACCCCGCCGCCGACGCCATGGTGCGCCGGCTCACCGCCCGGATCGCCCCGGCTCAAGACGCCGACGGCTACCTCAACACCTGCTACGGGCACGGCGGGCAGGCGCCGCGGTACAGCGACCTGGAGACCGGTCACGAGCTGTACAACACCGGGCACCTGCTGCAGGCCGCCGTCGCACGGCTGCGCACCACCGGCGCCGACGAGCTGGTCGACGTCGCCCGCCGGGCCGCCGACCACGTCTGCGCCGAGTTCGGGCCGGACGGGCGGCAGGGCATCTGCGGGCACCCGGAGATCGAGGTCGGCCTGGCCGAGTTCGGCCGGGCGCTCGGCGTCGGCCGCTACGTCGAGCAGGCCCGGCTGTTCCTGGACCGGCGCGGCCGCGGCACCCTGCGCGACGTCCCGTTCGGCCGCGCCTACTTCCAGGACGACGTCCCGGTGCGCCAGGCGACCGCCTTCCGCGGGCACGCCGTCCGCGCGCTCTACCTGTCCGCCGCCGCCGTCGACGTCGCCGTCGACCTCGCAGACGACGAGCTGCTCGCCGCGATCGCCCGGCAGTGGGACCACACGGTCGAGCGGCGCACGTATCTCACCGGCGGGATGGGCTCCCGGCACCAGGACGAGGGCTTCGGCGAGGACTGGGAGCTGCCGGCCGACCGCGCGTACTGCGAGACCTGCGCCGGCGTCGCGTCGGTCATGGTGTCGTGGCGGCTGTACCTGGCCACGGGCGAGGTCCGCTACGCCGACCTGATCGAGCGCACTCTCTACAACGTCGTGGCCACCTCGCCGCGCGCCGACGGCCGGGCGTTCTTCTACGCCAACCCGCTGCACCAGCGCACCGCCGGCGGCGGCACGGACCACGACGCCGTCAGCCCGCGGGCCGAGGGCGGCACCCGGGCCGCCTGGTTCGACGTCTCCTGCTGCCCGACGAACGTCGCCCGGACGCTGGCGTCGTGGCAGGCGTACGTGGCGTCGGCGGGGCACCGCGAGCTGACGCTGCTGCAGTACGCCCCGGCCCGCATCGCGACCACCCTCGACGACGGCGACGTCCTCGCGGTCGACGTCACCACGGCGTACCCGGCCGACGGCACGGTGACGATCCGCGTGGCCGACGCGCCGGCGCACGCGGTCGCGCTGCGGCTGCGGGTGCCGTCGTGGGCCGGCGGCGCGGTGCTGAGCGAAGGCGGCCGCACCCGGGTCGTCGGGCCCGGTTTCGCCGTCGTCGACCGCCCGCTCGTCCCCGGCGAGGAGTTCCGGCTCGTCCTGCCCGTCGCGCCGAGGCTCACCTGGCCCGACCGCCGCGTCGATGCCGTCCGCGGCTGCGTCGCCGTGGAGCGCGGCCCCCTCGTGCTCTGCGCGGAGTCGGTGGACCTGCCGTCCGGCTCGCTCGACGACCTGATCGTCGACCCGTCCGTCCCGCCGGTGGCGCGGGCCGACGGCGCGGTCGTGCGCGCGGTCACCGGGGACGAGATCCCGCTCGTGCCCTACCACCGGTGGGCCGAGCGCGGGCCGTCGGCGATGCGGGTCTGGCTGCCGGCTCGGTGACGCCGCTCGCCGCTCCCACTTGACAACGTGAGCGGCGATGAGGGTTGATGATGGTGCGTCCGGGGTACAGCCCCGGCGCATCGTGGTTCGGAAGTGTGCCACTCCTCGTTCGATTCGACGGAGGGGTGCGCATGCCCACTCTGACCCCTGCCCACCACGACGACGGCGACGGCGCCCCCGGGCTCGGCCGCGCCCGGTTCGGTCCCGCTGCCGCCGACCCCCACGCCGCGGTGACGGCCCTGCTGTCCGCGGCCTGCCGCACGCTCTCCGCTGACGACCGGCGGATCCTCTACCTGCGCTTCCACTCCGGCCGGACGCCGCGCGAGATCGGGGCCGAGCTCGGCGTCACCGAGGTACAGGTGTCGCGGCAGCTGGTGCGGATCCTGCGCCGGCTGCGGACGAGCGTCGGCGAGGCCGCTGCCTGACGACGCGAACCGGCCGTGCGGGAAATCCGCGCAGCCGAGCTGTTTCGCACCGATTCGTCCGGGTATCGGCGGCCTACCGGCCGACCAGGCCGGGCCACCGGAGGGCGGTGGCGCACCAACCGAGGGGGAACCACCATGACGTACCACGAAGGCCGGCCGCCCGGCTCCGGAGTCGGGCCGGGCCGGCCGCTCGACGCGGCGGAGCCGTTGTCGGCCGGCGAGTCCGCACCCGGCGCGGCGCAGGGCGTGCAGGAGCGCGTCTCCACCACCGTCGGCACCGCCAAGGAGGAGGCGTCGAAGGTCACCGGCGAGGCCCGGCGGCAACTGCGCGACCTCACCGGCCGGACCCGCGACGAGGCGACCTCGCAGGCGCGGCAGCAGAAGGACCGCGCCGTCGGCGGGTTGCGGGCGCTGTCGGAGGAGCTGCGCTCGATGTCCGACCACTCGTCGCAGGCCGGCATGGCCGGCGACCTGGTGCGGGAGGCCGCGGGCCGGGCCGAGGACTTCGCCGGGTGGCTCGAGAGCCACGAGCCCGGCGAGCTGATCGAGGAGGTGCGGACGTTCGCCCGCCGGCGCCCGGGCGTCTTCCTCGCCCTCGCCGCCGGGGCGGGCGTGCTCGCCGGCCGCCTGACCAGGGGGATGGCGCACCCGACGAGCGGACAGGACGCCTCGTCATGAGCGGCGTGCCCCACGAGCCGGCGCACGCCGCCCAGTCCGACGCGTCGCTGGGTGAACTGCTCGGCGAGGTGAGCCGCGACCTGTCCACGCTGGTCAGGCAGGAGTTCGAGCTGGCCAAGGCGGAACTGCAGCAGTCGGCCGGCCGGGCCGGGCGCGGTGCCGGGATGTACGGCGGCGCCGGCGTGGCCGCGTGGCTGACGCTGCTGTTCCTGTCGATCGCGCTGTGGTGGGCGATCGCCGACGCGACCGGTCACGGCTGGTCGGCGCTCATCGTGGCCGCCCTCTGGGCCATCGTCGCCGCCGTCCTCGCGGCGATGGGCCGGACGGAGATGCGCCGCGTCAGAGGTGCGCCGCGGACCACCGAGACGGTCAGAGAGATCCCGGACGCGTTCAAGGGACAGGAGAACCCACGATGACCAACGATCCCGATCGGATCCGGGCCGACATCGAGCAGACCCGGAACGAGCTGAGCGACGACGTCGACGCGGTCCGCGAGCGGATGCGCCCCGGCACGATGGCACGGCGACAGGGCGAGCGCGTCCGCGGCGCGATGAGCGGGCTGAAGGACCGCGTCATGGGCGTCGCCTCCGACGTGGCCTCCACCGGCGGCGGCGCGGCCTCGTCGGTGGCCGGCGCCGCGTCGGCGGTGACGGAGAAGGCCGGCGCGGCGCCGGCGATGATGCGGGACCGCGCGGCGGGCAACCCGCTGGCGGCCGGCCTCATCGCGTTCGGCGCCGGCTGGCTCGGCGCCAGCGTCATCCCGGCGAGCCGGGCCGAACGCCGCGCCGCCGCGACGGTGAAGGAGCAGGCCTCCGGGATGGCGCAGGAGGCGTCGTCCATGGCCCGCGAGGTCGCCGACGACCTGCGCGAGCCCGCGCGCGAGTCCGCCGAGGCGGTGCGCTCCACCGCCCAGGACGCCGCACAGGCCGTCCGCGACGAAGGACGCGGCGGCTGACCCGTCCCGCCGGCATGGCACGGCGATCCTGACGGCGACCACAGGGAGGGAGGTCTTCGACGCTGTCTACGCCCGCAAACTCCAGGAGGTGCTGGGCGGGCAGTACGGCGAGATCACCGTCGCCATGCAGTACGGGTTCCAATCATGGAACGTCCACATCCCCGGCAAGTACCGCGACCTGCTCTTCGGCATCGGCACCGAGGAGTTCGGCCACGTCGAGATGCTCGCCACCATGATCGCGCAGCTGCTCGAGAAGGCGCCGGTCGGCGTGACCGAGGACGCCGTGCAGGACGATCCCACGGTCGCGGCCGTCGTCGGCGGCACGGACATCCAGCACGCCATCGTGGCCGGCGCCGGCGCTCGGCCGGTCGACAGCATGGGCAACCCGTGGTCGGCGTCGTACATCTCCGCCAGCGGCAACCTGCTGGCCGACTTCACCGCCAACGCCAACGCCGAGATGCAGGGCCGGCTGCAGGTCGCGCGGCTCTACCACATGACCGACGACGCCGGTGGCCGCGATCTGCTCGCGTTCCTGCTGGCCAGGGACACCATGCACCAGAATCAGTGGATCGCCGCGGCCCGCGAACTGCGGGAGGAAGGACTGGAGGACCTGCCGGTGCCGAGCAACTTCCCGTTGTCGCAGGAGAACCGCGACATCGCCTACCAGTACATCAACTTCTCCGACGGCGAGCACGCCGGCGAGGGCGCATGGGCCGGTGGTCCCACCCCGGACGGCAAGGGCGAGTTCCAGTACGTCCCGCAGCCGCCGGACGGTGTCCCGATGCCCTCGCCGACGCGTCCGGACTCCCGGCTCTACGGCACCACCGACGTGCCGAACGTCGTCGAGAAGGCGGCCGGCAAGGTGCAGGACGTCCTCCACGACGAGTGACCTCGCGCCGGAGCGCCGACCCCGCCGCCCGCCCGTGTCATGCGGGCGTGCGGCGGTCCGCGACGACGGCGATGGTGGCGTAGTTCATGGTGAAGCTGCCGCCGTGGTCGTCGATGACGTTCCCGAGCCCGTCGAGGAGCGTGGCGAGCCGGTCTGCGGGGATACGGTGGTGGCCGCCCGCCGTCGGGACCTGATCGAGCCAGGCCTCCCGGGTGACGGTGGCCTGCCAGTCCAGGCGCAGCCGTCGCGGCTCGGTGAAGGCTCCGGTCTCGCGGATGCCGTCGGCGGCCCGGGCCAGGATGCCCTGCTCGTACCCCTCCACCGCCGAGAGCCCTCCCGCCCAGGGAGTGAACGGGAGCCCGGTGTCCACGCGGCGGTAGACCTCGCCGAACGCGGCGGCGATCTCCGGGGCGGGGTCGCCGGCGTTCCAGAAGAGGGCGATCCGCCCGCCCGGTCGCAGCAGGCCGGCCGCCTTGGCCGCACCGCCCGCCGGGTCGATCCAGTGCCATGTCTGCCCCGCGACGACGGCATCGAACCGGGCTGCTCCGGCGTCCCAGTCCTCGAAGCGCGCCACCTCGACCGCGAAGCCGCGGGAGCGCGCGACCCCGGCCATGCGCGCATCGGCCTCGACGCCGACGACGTCGGCGCCGGCCTCGCGGAACGGCAGCGCGGACAGTCCGGTGCCGATCCCGACGTCGAGGACCCGGCCGCCGGGCAGGCCGGCGAGAACCGCGTCGGCGAGGGCCCGCGGGTAGCGGGGCCGGGCGCGGTCGTAGCGATCGGCGTCGGAGCCGAAGGACTCGGCGATCTCGCGGTGCAGATGAGGCGACGGTTCGGGCTGCGGCGGCGGTAGAGTGACCATGCGCCCACTCTAAGTGGGCGAGCGCCCATTCGTAAAGTCGCAGGAGGGAACCATGCCGACCGGCGTCGCCCTGTCCGATGCCAGGGCGCGGCTGTTCGCGGCGGCCGAACGGGTCGTGACGCGCGACGGAGCCGGCGGGCTGACCAGCCGTGCCGTGACCGAGGAGGCCGGGGTCGCCAAGGGGGTGCTGCACCGTCACTTCGCGGACTTCGACGACTTCCTGGCCGAGCTGGTCCGCGACCGCATCGGCCGGCTCCAGGCGGAGGTCGGCGAACTGACAGCCGCGGCCGGCTCGACGACGCTGGTGTCGCAGGTGGCCGAGGCGCTCACCCGGACCTTCACGCCGGTGAACCTGGGCCTGGTCAGTGCGGCCATGGCGCGCGACGGTCTGCGGGCCCGGCTGCGGCCCACGACACCCCATGGCATCCCGATCCTGACCGAGGCCGCCACCGCGTTGTCCGCCTATCTGGACACCGAGCGCCGCCTGGGGCGCCTGACGCCGCGGACGGACACCGGCACGCTCGCGCTGACCCTCATCGGCACCGGCCACCTGCTCTTCGCCGGCGAGCTCGGCGGACTGCCGGACGCCTCCGCCGTCCGCGAGGTCGTCGAGGCGATCACCGTCGGCGCCGAGCCGGGCGCCCGGCCCTGAGCCCGTCGTCAGCTGGTGGCGCCGGCGACCGGCTGCCGGAGGATGGTGCGAAGCCTCTCCGGTGCCGTTCGGCGAGGGTCGCTGAGGTAGATCTCGTGGTGCTTGCCGACCATGCGAAGGCCCTGGCCCGGGATGTAGTCGTGGTGCATGCGCGCCAGCACGCCGGCTTCGTCGTCGAACGGGCCGATGTGGAGGGTCTGCACACAGCGCCCCTCGGCCAGCGACTCCAGGCGCACGTCGCCCAGCCGCGCGGGGCGGTTCCTGGCAGCGGCCTGTGCCATCGCGGCCTCGACCAGCTGCTGGTCGATCCAGGGCGGGGTCATGAGCATCATGGTCCAGTCCCACCGCGACTTGTCGCGCGCCGAGGTGAACGCCGCCATGTCGTCGGCCCACCACAGGCCCTCCAGGGGTGGGACGACGTAGTCGCGCCCGAGTTCGCGCTTGCTCGCGAACTTCAGCTTGTAGGCCACCGGGTACAGCGCCTGGAGGGCCTCGGTGTAGGCGGCGGACGTGTTGGGATCGCCGTGGCCGTCGATCATGAGGTACCGCAGCTCCGGCACCTCGACGATCCGGAACTCGTCGCGTTTCGCCCGGTAGGAGTCGAGGGTCTTCGTGAAGTCAGTCTTGCCGGTCATCGGGCACCTCGACTCGGCTGGCGGGCCGCGACCTCTCCGCCTCCACGAGCGGCCGCACCTCGATCTTCCGGTCGCAGATCTTCGACGCCTCGGTGGCGAGCTCGAGCGCCACGTCCAGGTCGGGCGCCTCCCACACCCAGAGGCCGGCGAGGTACTCCTTCGACTCCACGAACGGCCCGTCGCTGAACACGGCCTGCTCGCCCCGGTTGTCCACGACCGTGGCCGCGCTGGTGTCGGCGAGTCCGCCCGCGAACACCCAGTAGCCCTCGGCGATCAGTCGTTCGTTGAATTCGCTGATGGCAGGCTGCCGGTCCGTGCTGCCGGGGTTGCTCTTGTCATCGATCACGGAAACCAGATACCGCATCTGACGATCATCTCCCATGGGTGTCACGACGTCGCCCTTCCCGCGGGCCCATCCGCCGCACTCTGCTCGGTGCCGGCCCGTCGTGGGCGGCCTCACCCCTGCGACGAACACCACCGCCCCGCTTCGACAGCGCTCGCCGGAAGAAATTTCGCGCGGGCTGTCGAGACCGGCCGGGCGGCCCTGGCGGTCCAGTTCATCGCCGGAGGGGCGAGCAAGCTGCTCGCCACCGAGCCGATGGTGACGATGTTCGACGACATCGGAGCCGGGCAGTGGCTCCGGGTGTTCGTCGGCATCCTCGAGCTCGCCGGCGGCGCCGGCCTGCTGGTACCACGGCTGGCCGGACCGGCCGCCGCCGGCCTGATCGCGCTGATGGCGGGCGCGGCCGCCGTCAACGTCCTCGCGCTGACAACCGCGCCCGTCCTGCCCCTACCAGCCGCAAGCCGCCATCGCCGCCGTCCACGCCGAGGCCGAGCGGTTCGCCGACACCGACTGGCGCCAGATCGTCGCCCTCTTCGACGTCCTGCTCCGGGTCTCGGCCGACCCGGTGATCAGGCTGAACTCGGCCGTGGCGGTGGCGATGCTCCGCGGGCCGGCCGCCGGCCTCGAGCTCCTCGATCAGCTCGCCGCCGACCCCCAGCTGGCCGGCCACCACCGTCTGGCCGCCGTCCGCGCCCATCTGCTCGAGCAGTCGGGCGACCACTCGGCCGCCCGCGAGGCCTACCTCGAGGCCGCCAAGCGCACGACCAGCCTCCCCGAACAGCGCTACCTCCGCGCCCGCGCCGACCGGCTCCGCACCGCCGCCGGCGACCCGTCGCGGTGAACGCCTGAACCGGCCGTCGAGACCGGCGCTCAGCGCTCGCTCGAGGCGGGAACCACGACGTCGATTCCGGCAGCCGCAGCGGCGCGCCCGAGTCGTTCGTCCAGCGTCACCAACGCGACACCATAGTGCTGGGCCAACGCGACATAAGGTGCGTCGTACGGGCTCACGTTGTGGCGTCGATCCCAGATCATCGCGAGCAACCACGCTTCGGGCCCCGTGGAGCGGACCTCGGCGTTGCGGACCGCAACGGCAAAGGCGTCAGCCTGCTCCGTGGTGATCAGGCCGGCAGACTCGTATCGGCGAATGGTCCGCAGCACCTCGATGGGAGCGTGCGCCGGCGCCGCCCACTCGGGATCGTCGGTCAGCGTCTGCCTGCAGGCATCTCCCGCGATGCTGCTGTCGATCAGGGCTCTGACCCACACGCCTGCATCGACGACGATCATCCGGCTACTGGGCCGCGATCAGCCTGGACGCCGTCGTCACGACCCTCGCGGATGATCCGCTCGGGACTCAGCGCGGCAGGAAGCGCCCGACGGTGCGCAGCGGTGGACTCGAACACGGCCGCATTGCGTGCGAAACGAGCCTCACGTCGAAGGACATCGAGCAGATATGCCTGCATCGACTGACCGAGCGAAGCCGCCCTCTGCGCGATGATGTCACGCACGTCCTCGGGAACATCCCTGATCTGCAGCGCCACCGTCATACATGCATTTTACATGCATCAGGCGCACCGTCACCGGTGAAACCAATCTGTTGCAACATATGCAACAGAGGAACTGCCATATGCAATTGCCTCTTGACATGGCACCGCTCCGTCCACGATGGTTCCAACGATGTAATCGATCAGCCGGCCACGGCCTGATCGACTCGCCCAACGGAGGGAGAGGTACATGCACCTGACACGCCCCGGCCGTTCGCAGGCATCCCCGCCAGGCAGGCGGCCGCTACGCGCCGTGCTGGCGGGCCTCACGGCCGCCGGAGCACTGGCCGCCGCGGCGATGGCGCCGCCGGCGACGGCCGCGCCGCCCGAGCCGCTCGGACCCGAAGTGGTGCGGACGGACGAGCCGCCGTCGGGCTACGCCGTCACCTTCAGGTACCAGCCGCCCGAAGGCGTGGAGTCGGTCCACATCTACGGCGACTGGTTCTATTCGCGCCCCGAGAGCGTGACCTGCCAGGACTGCGGCGACGGCCGGCACCCGTCGGAGTGGCGGCCGGGCGACATCGCGGCCACTCCGTGGCAGATCCTGCCGATGGAGCGCGGCGATGACGGCGTCTGGTCGATCACCGTACCGCTGCCCGCCGGCACCTTCCGCTACGCCTTCACCCACGACTGCACCAACGTGCTGGCCACCGGCTGCACGCTGCACGACGACCCCGCGAACCCGTGGCAGATCCAGCCGCAGTACCCCGGCGCGCCGGGTGCGGTGCGCAGCACCATCTACGTCCCCGAGAGCAAGAAGTTCCCGACGTACGACACCGACTACCAGGCTCCGCCCCGGCCGAACAAGGCCGGCACGCTGGAGTCGCGGCGCTACCCCTCGCCGCTGTCGACCAACCCCGCCGGCGTCCACGACATGGTGGTGTATCTGCCGCACGGCTACGACCCGGACCGGGCCACGCCGTACCCGACGCTGTACCTGAGCCACGGCAGCGGCGACCACTCGACCGCGTGGACGATGCAGGGGGTGGCTCACCACATCCTGGAGAACGCGATCTGGGACGGCGCGGCACAGCCGATGGTCATCGTGTCGACCGACTTCAACGGCCTGCCCGGCGGGAACCTGGGCTACGTCAACGAGCTCCGGAACAACGTCATCCCGTTCGTGGAGCAGAACTACAACGTCTCCACGCGGGCGGAGGACCGCGCCTTCGGCGGGTTCTCGGCCGGCGGGAGCCGCGCCTACACGCTGATGTACGACCACACTTCGCTGTTCGGCTACCACGCCGCCTGGAGCGCGGGCGGACCGCAGGCCAGCCAGGAGCAGATCGACCGCATGAAGGACGTGGCCGGCGGCATCATGATCGGCACCGGGCTGCAGGACCGCCTGGGCAACATCGCCGAGAACTCGCAGCGCAACGCCGCCGCGCTGCGGGCGGCCGGTGTCGACGTCGACGAGTACAACGTCCTGGGCGTGCACACCTGGCACGTCTGGCGGCCGCTGCTGAACCACTACCTGCGCGAGCTCGCCTTCCGTACGACGGCGACGGCGCTCGAGGTCGACACCGAACCGGCCGGCCGCTCCGACAACGTGCGGCTCACCGCCGTCGCCACGGTCGATCCCGTGACGACCAGCGTCGCCGCACCCTCGGGCAAGGTCGACTTCTACGCGGGCGAGCAGTACCTCGGCTCCGCTCCGGTCCGCGACGGCGTCGCCCGGTTCCACAGGCCGGTCGACGGCGCGTTGCTCGACGAGCCGGTGGTCGCCCGCTACCGGGGCGACGACCTGTTCAACGAGTCGGCCAGCACCCCGGTCGAGGCCGGCTGAACCAGCAACCCTCGGACCGGCGGCCGGGCACTCACCCGGCCGCCGGCTCCGCCTCGGGCCGGGTCGGCGCGCCGGCCGTGTAGCCGAGCTCCGCGGAGATCGCCGTCGCGGTGTCGAGCAGCAGCGGAAGTCTCGCCTCCAGCTGCGGCAGCGTCGCGATCACCTCGATCGCCGTGATCGAGACGGCGGCGATGACCTGCCCCCGCGAGTCCCTGATCGGCGCGGCCACGCACATCACGTACGCGTCGTGCTCGCCGTTGTCCGTCGCCCAGCCGCGCTCACGCACCTGGATGAGTTCGAGCTCCAGCGACGCGCGGTCGGCGAAGGTGGTGGGCGTATAGCGCTCGAACGTGACGTGCGAGAGCAGGCGATCGCGCTCCTCCCGAGGCAGATGCGCCAGGATCACCTTGCCGACGGCGCTGGCATAGATCGAGACCGCGCGCCCGACCCGCGACGGCAGCTTCACGGCGTCGAAGGCGGGGCTGTCGACCTTGTCGATGTAGACGATCTCGTCGCCGGTCAGCTGCGCCAGGTGCACCGTGTGACCGGTCTCCCGCTGGAGCCGGCGCAGGTGCGCCGACGCGAACTGGCGCAAATCCATCGAACCGAGCGCCAGCTCGGACAGCTCGATGAGGCCGCTCCCGAACACGTACGTCCCCGCCCCGGTCTTCCGGACGAACCGCGCCGCCTCGAGGGTCTGGAGGATCCGCAACGCCGTCGACTTGTGGACGCCGAGCACCTCCGAGGCCTCGGTGAGACTCAGCGGGTGTTCCGCGGACCTCCTGATGAGCTCGATCGCGCGTTGGATCGTCTGGGACACAGCCACCTCCAGGTTGCACTATACGCAACGACTACGTTGCGATGTGCAACCGCGACTTGACAGCGTTGCATATGTTCCTACGATCGTTGCAGACCTTTAACGTTCAACCACTGCCACGACTCCATGAGGAGCACCCGATGAGCAAACCCCGCGTTCGCCGCGCCACGGTCGCCGCGGCCACCGTGGTCGGACTCGCCACCGCCGTCTCGGCCGGATGCGGCTCCGACTCCGACGCAAGCTCGGAGGGCGGCGTCACGACGCTGACGTTCGCCGCGTCGACCTTCGGCGATCCGGGCCGAGGGCCGCAGCTGCAGGAGTGGATCGACGAGTTCAACGCCAGCCAGGACGAGATCCGGGTCGAGGCGGCGTCGGTCCCCTACCCCACCTTCGGGCAGACGGTGCTCACGCAGATGGGTGGCGGCGAGGGACCCGACCTCGTCCGGTTCGACATGCCGGAGTTCGAGGCCGCCTCGGACGCCGGCCTGATCGCGCCGCTCGACGACCTGATCGACGTCGACCAGTACGAGCTCCTCGAGCAGCCCGACCGGTTCATGGTCCACGACGACGTGCGGCACGGCATCATCTTCGAGGCGTCGAACTACGCGATGTTCTACAACGCCGACCTCATCCCCGAGCCGCCCACGACGTACGAGGACTTCTTCGCCACGGCGCAGTCGCTGACCAGCGGCGACGTCTTCGGCCTGGCGTTCCGGCAGACCGAGGCCGAGGAGGCCGGCGTCTGGCAGGACATCTTCAACTACGTCTACGGCTTCGGTGGCGCCTGGTCCGACGGTGAGAACCTGACCATCAACGCGCCCGAGAACCTCGAGGGCCTGCAGGCCTACAAGGACCTCTACGACGCCAACGTCATCCCGCGCGGCGCCGACGCGGCCACGTTCCGGCGCATGTTCGCCGAGGGCAAGGTCGCCATGGAGCTCAACAACGGCGGCTACGCCACCCACCTGCGGGCCGAGAGCCCCGATCTGAACTTCAGCGCGGCCCCCATTCCCTTCCCGGTCCGCAGCCAGGGCGCGATCCTCGCGCCCATCGTCATCAACGAGGCGAGCGAGGCGAAGGAGGAGGCGGCCACGTTCATCGAGTGGGCGCTCCAGGAGGAGAACCAGGTGGCGCTCCAGGAGATCCTCGGCGCGAGCAGTGTCGCGACGGCCACCGAGCGCAGCCCCGAGTCGCTGCAGGAGATGCCGTTCCTCACGACCTTCGACGAGCTCACCGAGTCCAGCCTCCCGCAGGTCGTGCTGGGCTTCGAGGCGCAGACGCCCGACATCCGCAAGATCGTCGTGCAGAACGTCATCGCCGCCCTGCAGGGCGAGGTCGACCTCCAGACCGCCCTGGACGACGCCCAGGAGCAGGCGACCGAGCTGGTCGGCTGACCCTTCGACGCCGGGGCGAGGACGCTCTCGCCCCGGCGTCGGCCTCCGTGAACGAAGGACACCCACTCGATGACCGTGCTCGAGCAGACGAGAGCGCCCCGATCCGACGTCCGGCCCAGGCGCAGCCCACTGGGGAGCCGCTGGACGCCGTACCTGTTCCTCGCCCCCGCGGCCGTCTTCATCGGCCTCTTCCAGGCCGTGCCGCTCGCTCAGGAGATCTACCTCAGCTTCACGCGTACCTCGCTGCTGAACCCGACGAGGAGCACCTGGGTCGGGCTGGAGAACTACGCCCACATCTTCAGCGACGACGACTTCCACCGCACCCTGGTCACCACGCTCATCTACGTCGTCGCCTGCGTCATCGGCTCCGTCGGCGCGGGGCTGCTCGTCGCGCTCCTGCTCAACCGGAACTTCCGCGGCCGCGGCGTCGCCCGCGCGCTCGTCACCGTGCCCTGGGCCGCCCCGGGCATCGCGGTGGCCCTCATCGCGACCTGGATGCTCAACCCCCAGTACGGCATCGTGAACCGGTTCCTCGACGCCGTCGGGCTCGGCGTCCCCGGAGGCGCCATCCTGGACAGCTCGACCTATGCCCTGCCGGCGATCCTGGTGACGACGGTCTGGCAGCTGTTCCCCCTCACCTCCGTCGTGCTCCTCTCCGCGCTGCAGGCCGTCCCCAGGGACCTGACCGAGGCCGCGACGATGGACGGCGCCGGCCGGTGGTGGACGTTCCGGGCGGTCACCTGGCAGGTCATCAAGCCCACGGTCGGTCTGCTCGCCCTGCTCATGACGATCTGGTCGATCCGGAGGTTCGAGCTCATCTGGCTGATGACGAAGGGCGGCCCGGTGGGGTCCACCGAGACGCTCGTCATCGACCTCTACGCGCAGGCCTTCGACTCCAAGCAGCTCGGCACCGCGGCGGCGATCGGCATGGTCGGTGTGGTCATCTCGCTCATCGTCATCGCGGGCAGCCGTCTGGTCACCCGCGCCGCGGACAAGGAGGGCCTGCGATGAGCCGCCTTCGTCTCGGCCTCACGCTGCGGATCGTCGCCGTCCTCGTCGTCATGGGCGTCGCGGTCTTCCCGCTGTACTGGATGTTCGTCACGGCGCTGTCCAGCAACAGCGACCTGTTCGCCTCGGAGGCCAGGCTTCTCCCCGACTTCACCCAGTTCGGAGTCTTCGCCGACGCGCTGGCCGAGGGCGAGACGCTGACCTGGCTGCGCAACAGCCTCGTCATCGCCCTGGGCACCACCGCGCTGTCGATCGGCCTGGGCATCCCGCTCGGCTACGCCCTGTCGCGGTTCTCGTTCCGGGGCAAGGCCCTGACGACGGTCGCCCTGCTGCTCACGCAGATGCTGCCCGAGGCCCTGATGGTCGTCCCGCTGTTCGCGCTGTTCAACCGCTTCGACCTGCTCGACACGCTCAGCGGGTTGATCCTGGCCAACGCGGCCTTCGTGCTGCCGATCGTCGCGCTCATCCTCAAGGGCGCGATCGACGGCATCCCGCGCGAGCTGGAGGAGGCCGGACGGGTCGACGGCGCGCGGCCGCTCACCATGCTGGTCCGCATCAACGTGCCGCTGATCGGCCCGTCGATCGCCGCCGCCGCGGTCATCGCGTTCTTCCACGCCTGGAACGAGTACGTGTTCGCGGTGACGTTCATCTACGCGCCGGAGATGCAGCCGGCGTCGGTGGGCATCGCCAGCTTCATCGGCGAGGTGGGCACCCCCGTGCAGACGGTCATGGCGGTCGCCTTCATGTTCACGCTGCCCGCCGTCGCCTTCTACCTGTTCGCGCAGAAATACGTCGTCGCCGGCATGACCGCCGGCGCAGTCAAGGGCTGACCACGATATGAAGATCACTTCGGTCGACACCTTCGTCGTCGACTTCTACCGCACCAACCTCGTCATCGTGCGCGTCTCGACCGACGAGGGCGTCGTCGGGCTCGGCGAGGCGACGCTCGAGGGCAAGGAGCGGGCCGTGCAGGGGGCGATCGCGGAACTCGCCGAGGCGGTGACCGGCCTCGATCCCACCCGGATCTCCGGGATCGTCTACGAGCTGACGCGCGACTGGTACTGGCGCGGCGGCCCGGTCATCATGACGGCGCTGAGCTCCTTGGAGATGGCGTTGTGGGACATCTCCGCCCGCGACCTGGGCGTGCCGGTCTCCCGGCTGTTCGGCGGGGCCACGCGTGACCGGGTGCGCGCCTACGCGAACGGCTGGTTCTCCGGCGCCGCGACACCGGAGGACTACGCGGCCGCGGCCGAGCGCACCGTCGCCACCGGGTTCCGCGGGCTCAAGTGGGATCCGTTCGAGAACTACGACCTCGTCATCACGTCCCGGCAGCTGGATCGCGTGCTGGCGCAGCTCGACGCGGTCCGCTCGGCCGTCGGGCCCGACGTCGAGCTGTTCATCGAGGGCCACGGGCGTTTCGACGTCCACCACGCGATCAAGGTCGCCCGCGAGATCGCGCAGTTCGACCCGATCTGGTTCGAGGAGCCGTGCCCGCCGGACAACCTCGACGCGCTGGCCGACATCCGCCGGGCCTCGCCGGTGCCGATCGCGGCCGGCGAACGCTGGTTCGGGCGGCAGGGCTTCGCTCCCGCCCTCGCCCGGCAGGCCGTCGACTTCGTCCAGCCCGACGTGACCCACGCCGGCGGCCTCGCGGAGCTGGCCTTCATCTCGACGCTCGCCGCGACCCACTACGTCGGGTTCGCGCCGCACAACCCCAGCGGGCCGTTGAGCACCGCCGCGACGCTGCAGCTCGGCGCCTGCCTGCCGAACTTCCGGTACCTGGAGATCATGGCCACCGACGTCCCGTGGCGTCCGGAGATCACCAACGAACGCCTGACACTGACCGAGCAGGGCGACGTCCTGATCCCCACCCGTGCCGGACTCGGCATCGAGCTCGACCTGGAGGCCATCGCGCGCCATCCGTTCACGCCGCACCCGATGCGGCTGTTCGACGACGCCGTCTACGACATCCGTCCCCACGACGAGCGATCCTTCTTCAACCTGGGAGCCGACGAATGACCGTGCCCGCGCCCGAGGCGGCCGACTCCTGGTTCGGGACGGCCGCCGACGCGCTGCCTGCCGATGCGGCCGACAGCGTGCTGATCGGCCGCGTCTGGGACCCGGCCGCGGGCGGGCCGTCACCCGTCGTCGTCCGCGACGGCCGGCTGCTCGACCTCAGCGACCGCTTCCCGACCGTCAGCGACATCTGCGAGCTGCCCGACCCGGCCGCCGTCGTCGCCGGTCTCGACGGCAGGCCGGTGGCGGACCTCGCGGAGGTGCTGGCCAACACGGGAGCGGCGGCCCGCGACCTCACCCGTCCGTGGCTACTGGCGCCCGTGGACCTGCAGGCGTTGAAGGCCGCGGGGGTGACGTTCGCCGTGTCGATGATCGAACGCGTCATCGAGGAACGGGCCCGCGGCGACCTCACGCTCGCCGCGGAAATCCGCCGCCGGATGCTCGCCGACGTCGGCGACGACTTCCACGACCTGACCCCCGGCTCCGAGGAGGCCTCGCGTCTGAAGGATCTCCTGATGGCCGAAGGCGCGTGGAGCCAGTACCTCGAGGTCGGGATCGGACCGGACGCCGAGATCTTCACGAAGGGCCAGGTCCTCTCGGCGGTGGGGACCGCCGTTCCGGTCGGCGTGCTCGCGGCGTCGACGTGGAACAACCCCGAGCCCGAGGTGGCGCTCATCGTCCAGTCCAGCGGCCGGATCGTCGGCGCGACGCTCGGCAACGACGTGAACCTGCGCGACGTCGAAGGCCGCTCCGCGCTCCTGCTGCCGAAGGCGAAGGACAACAACGCCTCCTGTGCGCTGGGGCCGTTCATCCGCCTCTTCGACCAGCGTTTCGGCCTGGAGCAGGTGCGCGAGCTGGAGGTCGGTCTCGACATCGACGGTGCGGACGGGTTCCGCCTCGACGCGGTGTCGGAGATGTCGCGGATCTCCCGTGACCCCGACGCCCTGGTGCGCCAGCTGATCGGCCGCCACCACCACTATCCCGACGGCGCCGTCCTCATGCTCGGCACCATGTTCGCGCCCATCCAGGACCGCGACCGGCCCGGCGAGGGGTTCACCCACAAGGTCGGCGACATCGTCAGGATCGGTTCGCCGGCCCTCGGCACGCTGGTCAACCGGGTGCAGCACGCCGAGGACTGCGAGCCGTGGGACTTCGGCGTCCGCGCGCTCATGGGCAATCTCGCCACGAGAGGACTGCTGTGACCGCCGTCAGCACCGTCGACCCCGCGGACGGCCGGCGCCGCGACACCGGTCTGCACGAGACGACGGAGCGCGAGCTGGCCGCGGTCGCGGCCGCGGCCGCCGCGTCGTCGGACTGGCTCACCGGCATCGGACGGTCCGGCCGGGCCGGCCTCATGGACGCCGTCGCGGCGGCGCTGGAGTCGCGTCGCGACGACCTCGTGGCGACCGCCGTGTCCGAGACCGGTCTCGGACACGACCGGCTCGACTCCGAGCTCACCCGGGCCGCGCACCAGTTCCGGATGTTCGCCGACGTCCTCCGCGACGGCGGCTACCTCGAGGCGACCATCGACCACGCCGCCGAGACCCCGCTCGGCCCGGCTCCCGACGTGCGCCGGATGCTCGTGGCGCTGGGCCCCGTCGCGGTCTTCGGTGCCAGCAACTTCCCGTTCGCCTTCTCCGTCGCCGGCGGCGACACGGCCGCGGCGCTGGCCGCCGGCTGCCCCGTCGTCGTGAAGGCCCACCCCTCGCACCCGCTGACCTCGCAGCTGTCCGCCGAGGCGATCACCGCGGCGGTGCGCGCCTGCGGCGGACCCGACGGCGTGCTGGGCATCGTGTATGGCCAGGAGGCCGGGCTGGCGCTGGTGCGTCACCCGGCCGTCCGCGCCGCCGCGCTGACCGGCTCGCTGGGAGCGGCCCGGGCGATCCAGGCCGCCATCGACGAGCGCGCCGACCCGATCCCCTTCTACGGCGAGCTGAGCAGCGTGAATCCCATCGTGATCCTGCCGGGGGCCGCCGCCGAGCGGGGCGACGAGATCGCGTCCGGGCTCTTCTCCTCCTTCACCGGCTCGGCCGGCCAGCTGTGCACCAAGCCCGGGCTGGCCTTCGTCCCCTCCGGTTCCGCCGGTGACCACCTGGTCGACGAGCTGCGTGGCCGGGTCGCCGCCGCCGGTGGCGCCGTGCTGCTGAACGAGCGGATCCGCGACGCGTTCGTCGCGCGGGAGGCCGCGCTGGTGCGGGCCGGCACCCGGCTCCTGGCGCGGCCCGGCGTCCCGCCTCAGGCGGGGTTCCGCGTGGCGCCGGCCTTGCTCGAGATCGGCATCGCGCAGCTGTCGGAGCAGATCGCGGAGGAGTGCTTCGGCCCGCTCCTGATCGTCGTCCGCTACGACGACACCGCCGAGCTCGATGCGGCGCTCGCCGTCGTTCCCCCGTCGCTCACCGGCTCGCTCCACGCCGTCGAGCGTGACGACCCAAGCACCGTCCGCCGCCTCGTGGACCTCTTCGCCGCCCGCTCCGGGCGCATCGTCTTCGACGGCTATCCCACCGGCGTGCGCGTCTCGTGGGCTCAGCACCACGGCGGGCCGTGGCCGGCGACGAACACCGTCCACACGTCGGTGGGCGCCACCTCGATCCGGCGCTTCCTGCGCCCGCTGGCCTGGCAGAACGCGGCGGACTGGATTCTGCCCGAGGAACTCAGGGACGGATTCACCGGGATACCCCGGCGGGTCGACGGACAGTGGAAAGCGGCGCGCTGACTCACGCTGCAGAACCACCGCGAATGGGCCGTTGGCGGCGGGGTCGTCGTCACTCGCGTGGGGTGCACCTCACCCGCCTGAGGACCGTTTGGAGGCCGGATCGCTGCCGCATCCGGTCCCAGCGCGGGTGAGGTGCACCTCCGGCGAGTGGATCACCGCCCGGGCGCCACACCGAGCCGGCCGAGCCGAGTCCGCCCACAGATGTGTCAGAAGAGCCCGATCTCCGGCCGGGTGGACGAGTTCGGCGCAGTGTGCCGGTCGCGGCGTTGGCGGGGTCTTCGCGATAGCACCGCTCGGGGGCACCGAGCTCAGCGGGTCGACTCCCGCAGCGCCAGCTGGGCGGTGACGATGGTCGTCACCGGGTCCGGTGCCCGCTTCGCGCCGTCGCCGGCCGCGGCCACCCGCTGCTCCAGCAGCTCCAGCACACGGTCGGCCATCGCCTGGTTACCCGGTTCGACCGACGACAGCCGGGGCACCAGGAACTCCGTCTCCTTGCCGTTGTCGAAGCCGATCACCTGGACGTCGCGCGGCACGTCGAGCCGGAGGTCGGCCAGGGCCCTCAGCGCACCCATCGCGGCGGCGTCGGTGAGCGCGAAGACGCCGTCGAACGCGACGCCGGACTCGTGCAGCCGCTTCACGGCCCGGAACCCGGCCGTCGGGTCGAACGACTCGCTCTCGACGACGAGCTCCTCGTCGAGGTCGATGCCGAGCTCGACGTGAGCCTGCCGATAGCCGCGAGTCCGCAGCGACGGCATGTCGTCGACGTGGTCGTCGTGCCGGCCGCCGATGATCGCGACGCGTCGTGACCCGGTCGTGAGCAGGTGCCGCGTCGCCTGCCGGGCACCGCCGACGTTGTCCATCATCACGTGGTCGAAGGTCTTCGGGACCGGGCGTTCGCCGATGAACACGACCGGCGTCTCGAACCGCAGCTGGTCGAGGTCGGCGGCGTCGACGCGCAGGGGACTGACGACGACGCCGTCGTACATGCGCAGCCGGCCGAACGAGATCGCCTCGAGCTCGCGCTCGGCGTCGCCGCCCGTGCGCTCGACGACCAGATGCAGACCGCGCTTCTCCACGCCGTTGGCGAGCCGGCTGGCCAGTTGCGCGTAGTACGGCCGGTCGATGTCGGGGACGATCAGCCCGACCGCGCCGGTGCGGCCGGCCCGCAGGTGGCGCGCGGCGAGGTTCACCTGGTAGCCCAGCTTCGAGATGGTGGCCAGCACCCGCAGGCGGGTCTCGGCGCTCACCCCCGGCCGGCCGTTGATGACGTTCGACACCGTCATCGCCGACACACCGGCCTCACGGGCCACATCGATCATCCGCACCACGCACCCATCATCGCGCGACACCGGCTCCAGCACGAGGACAGGGTCGCTCGTGCGGCCGTCATCCCTCCTGAGCCAGCAGCCACCGCAGGATCGACGCGTCCTCGTACGTCGGGCCGTAGGCGGCGTGGTAGTCCGGCTCGGAGAACGCCTCGTTCCCGTACTCGGTGTAGCGGATCAGCTCCGCCGCCTCGGTGGGGTCGACGCCGGCGGCCACGTACGCGTCGCGCAGCAGAACCGCCGACTCGCGGGCGAACGCCACCGGCAGCAGGTGGTCGTTGGTGCCGTGGGTGATCCAGATCGGCGTGGGCTCGGCCGCGATCTGGGCGGCCTGCGCCGCGCTGACCCGGAACCCGCCGGTGAGCAGGACGGCGGTGAACAGTCCGGGCTCGGTGGCCAGCGTCTGCCACGCGAGCGTGGAGCCGTAGGACACCGTCGAGGCGTAGACGCGGTCGGCGGCGACGCTGAAGCGGGCCATGAAGCTCTTCACCAGGGCGACCATGAGCGCCGACTCCGCGGCGGCGCCGACCCGCTGGTTCTGCGGGGCGAGGACGATGACGTCCTCGTCGGTGCCGGTCCACTCCGGCTGCAGCCACGCGGTCGCCGGAATGTCGGCGACCACCTGGACGCCGGCGTTGGCGCCGTTGAAGCCCATGCCGTGGCCCGGCAGGATCACGACCAGCGGGTACTCGCGGCTCGGGTCGTAGTCCTCGGGCAGGTGGTAGGCGTACGGGAGCACCGTCCCGCCCTGGACGAACGACTCGTGGGCGAAGTCATCGGCCAGCAGATCGACCGACTCGCCGCTGAGCGGGTGGGCCGCCGGCGACCCGTCGGACAGCACCCGGCCGCGGCCCACGCCGTTGCCCGGCCGGGCGTACACGTCCTCGTTCTGGACGACCAGGGTCGGCTGGGCCGGGTTCACCTTCACGTAGCGGCCCTCGGCGATGACGGTGTTGCCGCCGGGGTCGTCGGCGGCGAGTTCGACGATGACGTAGCGGCCCGGCGTCGACCGTCCGTACGGGTTCAGCGCGATCGAGTCGTTCGTGTAGACCCGGGTGACCGTGCGGTCGGCGCGGCGGGCGAGGTCCTCGATCGGGTTGTAGCGGAAGTTGTAGATGCTGTCGGAGACGGTGAACGTGTCCAGGTCCAGCTCCCACGGGTTGACCGGCGCCGAGTACTCGACGGCGACCGCCGCGACCTTCTGGCCGTACGTGTAGACCTGGGTGATGGGCGTGACGCTCTGGATGCCCGGCGGGCCGGGACGGGCCGGTGGCGCAGCGGCCCGGGCGGGCGCGGCGAGGGCGCCGGCGAGTGCGGCGACGACCAGGGCGGTGCCGGCGAGGCGGCGGACGATCATGGGGACCTCCGTCCAATCGGGCGACGTTGCGCGTGGTGCGAGGTACCGGGCACGAGTGCCGATTCGGGTGTCAGCGGGGTGCTAAATCGGATTAGCGCGTAGCATGACGTGCCGTCCGCCCGACGTCAAGTGGCGACGCCGGCCGGCGGCGCGTCAGGCGGCGGGCGGCGCGACCGACTCGCGGATGCGCACCGGCATGGGCACGCGGTGGCTCTCGTCGCCCGCGGCCTCGCCCTCGCGCTGCCGCTCGATCACGTCGAACAGCACGTCGACCGCCTTGCGGCCGAGCTCGTAGAACGGGAGCGCGATGGTGGTCAGCTTCGGCCGGATCCAGGTGGCGAGCGGATGGTCGTCGAAGGAGACCACGGAGACGTCCGCCGGCACCTTCAGCGCGTGATCGTCGAGCGCCTGGTACGCACCGAAGGCGATGCGGTCGTTGAGGCAGATGAGCGCCCGCGGCCGCTCGGTCGCGAGCAGCTGCATCGTCGCCTCGTAGCCGTACTCGGGCAGCCAGTCGGGGCAGACCCGCCCGCCCGCCAGTTGCACGCCCGCCTCCGCGAGGACCTCGCGGATCCCCGTGACCCGCTCGACGCCGGCGAGGGCGTCGGGCGGGACGTCGCGCGGCCGCGGCCCGGCGCCGATGACGTGGATCCCCTCGCGGTGCCCGGCGTCGAGCAGGATCCGTGCCGCCGCACGGCCGGCCTCGACCTCGTCCGGAACGATCGACGGCAGCGCCGCCGAACGCTTCGGCACCACGTTGAGCAGCACGGCCGGCCCGCCCAGCAGAGCTGCCGGCACCTTCATCGGCCGGGTGAACATCGCGGCGAAGATGATGCCGTCGACCCGGCGGTCGTGCATCGCCTGGAGCAGCCCCTGCTCCAGGTCGGCCTCACCCTCGGTCTCACCGATGAACAGCATCACGCCGCGCTCGCGGGCCCCCTCGAGCGCGCCCTTGATCATGTCGCCGGCCAGCCGCGTGGTCGCGACCGTGTCGGACACGAAGCCGATGGTGCGGGTCGTGCCGGTCCGCAGGCCGACGGAGACGATGTTGCGCCGGTAGGCCAGCTGCTCCGCTGCCTCGAGGACCCGCTGTTCGACGGCCCGCGAGATGCGCAGCTCACGCGCCCGCCCGGACAGGACCAACGACGCCGTCGTGGGCGACACGCCGGCCTGCTTGGCGACATCGGCCATCGTGACCCGCCGTCGGCTCACCCGAGGACCTCCAAGATAACGAACCGGAATCGGTGCTTGACAGGTAACAGCGCCGTCGAAACACTAACCACGCTAATCCGATTTAGCAACCGGCCTCCGGCAGCACGGACCGCCGGTCAGTCACCCAAATCTACCGAGGGGGACGCAATGTCGCGTCGCATCAGCCGCCGTCGCGTTGCGCTGGGCTCCGTCGCGCTGACCGGCATCCTGGCCGCCGGCTGCGGCGGGCCCGGCGACAACAACAGCTCGGAGCCGTCCGACACGGCCACGGACGCCGCGGTCTCCGGCGCGCCGACCTGCGGCGAGGACCCGGTCACGATGAACGCCTACTTCGAGACCGGGTTCCCGATGCCGAAGGCGCTCACCGACGAGTTCACCGCGCAGTATCCGAACGTCACCTGGGAGATCCGCGAGGACCAGTTCGCCGTCATCACCCAGAACGCGCCCCGCGTGCTCGCCGACGACCCGCCGGACCTGATGCGGCTGCCGCAGGTGTCCGAGCTGGTCAAGGACGGCCTGCTGAAGAACCTCGACGGCTACGCCGCGGCCTTCGGCTGGGACCAGTGGCCGGCCTCGCAGCTGGAGCAGCTGCGGCTGGGTGACGGCGGCCGCCCGCGCGGCGAGGGCTCGCTGTACGCCATGGGCCTGAACTTCAGCATGACCGGCGTCTTCTACAACAAGACTCTCGCCGCGCAGGTCGGCATGACCGAGCCGCCGACGTCGCTGGCCGAGTTCGACGACGTGCTCGCCCGGGCCCAGCAGGCCGGCGTCACACCGATCGTGCAGTTCAACGGCGGAGCCACCGGCGGCTTCGCCTTCCCGCTGCAGAACCTGATGGCCGCCTACGGCGAGCCGGGCCCGATCAACGACTGGATCTTCCAGAAGGACGGCGCCACCATCGACACCCCGTCGAACCTGGAAGCCGTGCAGCACCTCGACGAGTGGATCAAAGCCGGCTACTTCGACCCGGACGCCAACGCCATGGACTACGCCACGATGATGAGCAAGTTCATCGCCGGCGACGGGCTGTTCATGTTCAACGGCGACTGGGAGTCCGGGAACCTCGACCAGCAACTGCCCGGCGAGGTGGGCTTCTTCCTCTTCCCGTCGGCGGAGGAGGGCGGCGCATTGGCGACGATGTCCGCGCCGCTGACGTTCGGCGTCGGCACCGACTCGGCGAATGCCGACTGCGCGGCGTTCTTCCTCGACTGGGTGGCGACCAATCCCGAGGCGCGGGCGGTCGCCGTCGAGGTCGGCGGGTCGCACCCGATGGGCTTGCCGGACGCTCCCATGCCCGAGGTGCAGGAGGGCACCGTCACCGCCGAGACACTGGCGGCGGGCGCGCGGATCGCCGAGGACAACGGTGCGATGGACTTCATCGCCAACGCCACCGGCGCCATCTACGCACAGTCGTGGACGCCACAGCTGCAGCGGCTGTTCGCCGGCGAGCAGACGCCGGAGGGCCTGCTGCAAACGGTCCAGAGCGACTACGAGAGTCAGGTCGGGAGCTGACGTCGATGGCACGCCCGACCCTGGACCCCGCGGTCGCGGCCGCGGGGTCCCCGCCGGCGCCGGCCCGCCCGACCGCCCGCCGGGCACGAC
>NZ_QUAL01000190.1 GCF_003579925.1 Jiangella rhizosphaerae
GGCCGGCCTGCGCCTGGGCGCCCTCGCCGTACGGGCCGCGCAGGCCCGGCCGGACGCCGCGCCACCGGCGCCCGATGCCGAGCTGATGATCGAGGACTACGTGCTGCACGAGGTCCTCGGTGCGGAGAGTCCCGCCGTCACCACGGCGCTCGCCGACATCGCCGTCGTCGAGCGGGTGAACCCCAGCCTCGCCGAAGCACTGACCGAACGGCCGGACGTCGGCGCGCTACTGCTGCAGGCGGAGGAGCGCGGCCTGTTCGTCACGCGGATCGACGCCGGATGGTTCGAGATGCACGCGCTGGTCCGCGAGGTCCTGCTCACCCAGCTCGCCAGGGGTTCCCCCGACCGGCTGGCCACCCGGCACGCGCGCGCCGCCCGGTGGTTCACCGATGCCGACGAGATCCCGCTGGCGCTGGAGCACTGGCTGCGCGCCGGGCTCCACCGCGAGGCACTGCGGCTGCTGGCGGCCAAGAACGTCGAGCTCTACGACACCGGCCGCGAGGCGACGATCATCCGTACCCTCACCGCCATCCCGCTGCGGGTCGCGACAGCCGACCTGAGCGCCATGATCGACTACGCGTGGTGCCAACTGCTGGTCAGCCGCCGCGGATTCCTCGATGCCGTCGACCGCCTCAGTTGGTGGGCCACCCAGTCGGTGCATCGTGGTAAAGGAGCCGCCAACCGGCTCACCATGTTCCGTTCGATCGCGGCCACCATGACCGGCGACTGGTCCACCGGCATGTCGCTGGCCAAGCGCACACTCAGCGATGCCGGATCCGGCTGGTGGCGCGACCCGGTCGGCCGGTTCGGCTGGAACATGCTGGCTCGTGCCGTAGCGCTGTACGAAGGGTGGGACGACAACAGCGACGACATCCGCGAAGCCGACATCGCGGTCAGTGGCGACCCCGAGAGCCGGCTGGCGCTGGAGGGCACCCGAGCCCTGGGTGAGGCGCTTGCTGGCCGCCCCCTCCAGGCCGTCCAGGTGGCGTCGGGCATCCGCCGGTCCGCGACCGTCGCCAACCGGGCGGTGCTGCGGGCCGAGCTGGCCACCGCCGAGGCGCTGGCCCACCGAGAGCTCGGCGACCGGTCGCGCGCTCTCGCGGAGTCCACCGCGGTGGCCGCCACACCGCTGGAGCCGGTGTTGTACTGCAGCGTGCTCGCTCAGCTCGACGTCACCGAGGCGCACGCCGATGACGGAGACCTCGACGCCGCGCATGTCGCGTTCGACCGTGCTCGCAGCCTGGCCGAGCCCGACCTGGCCGGCCCTGGCGGGCGCACGATGCTGGCCCGCGTGGCGACGCGGCTGCAGCTCGCCGCCGGGGACACCGAACGTGCCCGCCGCTGGTCCGACCAGATCGTCGACCCGTTCTGGCGCGCTGCGAGCGATGCCCGCGTGCTGCTCGCCGAGGGCCGGCCCCTCGAAGCGGCATCGGCGCTCGAGCAGGCCCGGCCCCGGTGCGTGCGTCACGACGTCGTGCGCAACCTGCTGCTCTCGCGCACCGCCGGCAGCCACGAGGCGGCCCTCAAATACGTCGCGGCAGCCGCTGAGCGGGCGGCCGCGCACGGCATGGTCCAGACGGTCGCGTCAGAAGGAAGCGACGTCGTCGAACTGCTCGAGCGCGCGGCCTGGCAGGTACCCCCGGAGTGGCTGGATCGAGTGCGCCGGACGACGGTACCTCGCCGGGGTGAGGCCGGGCTGGTCCGCGGAACCGGCGAGCCGCTCACCCAGCGCGAGCGCGACGTCTTGCGCTTCCTGCCCAGCAGGCTCTCGCTTCCGGAGATCGCCGACGAGTTGTACATCTCCGTCAACACGTTGAAGTTCCACGTCAAGGTCATCTACCGCAAGCTCGGCGTCCGCTCGCGGGCCGAGGCGGCCGAGATCGCCCGGGCGATGGCCGGGCTGCGGCGGTGACCTCACGGCGAGAGTATCCGGCCCTTCTGCTGCTCGAACTCCTCCGGCGAGAGCAGGCCGCGCGTCACCAGATCGTCCAGCTCCTTGAGCTGCTCCACCGGGTCGACCACCAGGCCGGGTGAGCGGATCGGTCCGGGCAGGTCCGGGCACGGCGGGCGGACCAGCAGGTCCGTACCGCGGGCTCTGGTGGCGGCGACGCGTCTCATGGCACTGCTCCTCCCGGTGGTCCGCCGGCCCGGCCGTTGCGTTCGGCCAGGACGTCCTCGACCCTTGACGGCGGGATCCGCTCGCCGGCGGCGATCCGGCCGCCCGCTTCGTGCGCCGCCACCGAGAGCGGCAGCGCCCAGCGGTCCTCGGTGACGACCAGCACGCCGCAGGTGCCGAGGCGCAAGGTCGAGGACGCCAGCTGGATGTCGTGCTCGGTGAGCAGGCCGCCGACGTCGCCCTCGACACCACGCAGCCCGGCGAGGCTCTCGACGCCTTCCAGCTCGTGGACGTCGACCACACCGTCGGCGCCGCGTTCCAGCACGACGAGGTCGAGGAGACGGACCGCCGCCGCTTCGACCAGCTCCGCCAGGGCCGGGACCAGCCGCTCCAGCGACCGGAGGTCCGGCACCGACACGACCAGGTATGACATGAGGTCCGGCGCCATCGGGGTCCCCTCGATCGGTTCGTGGCCGTCCACAGCACCTCCCGCGGTCGGGCGATCCCACCATCTTCTACCTCGCCCGGCCGTTGCGGACCACACGGCGCGGGGTGGACTTCCTCCCCGTCGAGCTCGCGGCGCCGCCGGCGGCGCGCACTGGTGCCGCCGCGCGCCCACCCCGCGCTGGGTGGGAGCTCACCACCCGGATCACCGGCACCCTCTCCGATAGCTGGAGCAGGACCGACGCGAGGAGTGGCACACCATGCTCAACCTCCGCAACCGGAGCTTCCTCAAGGAGCTCGACTTCGAGCCCGACGAGCTGCGCCACCTGCTGCGGCTCTCCGAGGCCGTCAAGATCGCCAAGTACGCCGGCACCGAGGTCAAGCGGCTCGAGGGCAAGGAGATCGCGCTGATCTTCGAGAAGACCTCGACCCGGACCAGGTCCGCGTTCGAGGTGGCCGCGTTCGACCAGGGCGCGCACGTCACGTACCTCGACCCGTCCGGCTCCCAACTCGGGCACAAGGAGTCGGTCGCCGACACCGCCCGCGTCCTGGGCCGCATGTACGACGCCATCGAGTACCGCGGCTCCCGGCAGGCCGACGTCGAGACGTTGGCGGAGTACGCCGGCGTTCCCGTGTACAACGGCCTCACCGCCGAATGGCACCCCACCCAGATGCTGGCGGACTTCCTCACGATGCACGAGGCGAGCCAGAAGCCCTACGACGCCCTGGCGTATGCCTTCGTCGGTGACTGCCGGTTCAACATGGGCCGCTCGCTGCTGGCCATGGGCGCGCTGATGGGCGCCGACGTCCGCCTGGCCGGGCCGGAGTCGCTCGCCCCGCCCGACGACGTCGTCGCGACGGCGCGCGAGATCGCCGCCCGCACCGGCGCGCAGATCACCGTCACGACTGACGCCGCGCAGGCCGTGTCGGGCGTCGACTTCGTCCACACCGACGTGTGGGTGTCGATGGGCGAGCCGAAGGACGTCTGGACCGAGCGCGTCCAGCTGCTCACGCCGTACCAGGTCAACCGCACGCTGCTGGAGAAGTCCGGCAACCCGAGGGTCCGGTTCATGCACTGCCTACCGGCCTTCCACGACCCGAACACCACGGTCGGGCGCGAGATGATGGAGCACACCGGCATGCACAGCGGCCTCGAGGTCACCGGCGACGTCTTCGACTCGCCCGCGAGCATCGTCTTCGACCAGGCCGAGAACCGCCTGCACACCATCAAGGCCCTGCTCATGGCGACCCTCGGTGCCTGAGGAGGCTGCCGTCATGCGCATCCTCGTGGCCCTCGGCGGGAACGCCCTGCTCCGCCGCGGCGAGCCGATGACCGCGGACGTCCAGCGGGCCAACGTCCGCACGGCCGCGCTCGCGCTGGCTCCGGTCGCCGCCCGACACCAGCTGGTGGTCTCGCACGGCAACGGGCCCCAGGTGGGCCTGCTCGCCCTGCAGGCGGCCGCCTACGCCGACGTCGAGCCGTACCCCCTCGACGTCCTCGGCGCGCAGACCGAGGGGATGATCGGCTACCTCATCGAGCAGGAGCTGGGCAACGCACTCCCGCCGGAACTGCCCTTCGCCACCCTGCTGACCATGGTCGAGGTCGACGCCGCCGACCCGGCGTTCCAGGACCCCACGAAGTTCGTCGGGCCGCTGTACGACGACGACACCGCCGCCGGCCTGGCGGCGGCCAAGGGCTGGGCGTTCAAGCGCGACGGCGACAACCTCCGCCGCGTCGTCCCGTCGCCGCAGCCGAAGCGCATCTTCGAGATCCGGCCGATCCGCTGGCTGCTCGACCGCGGCGTGCTCGTCGTGTGCGCGGGCGGCGGCGGGATCCCGACCACCTGGCTGCCCGGCCGCGAGCGCACGCTCGGCGGCGTGGAGGCGGTCATCGACAAGGACCTGGCCAGCGAGCTGCTCGCCCGCGAGGTCGGCGCCGACCTGTTCGTCATGGCCACCGACGTGCCCGGCGTCTTCCTGGACTGGGGGACGCCGGACCAGCGGCAACTGGGCCACGTCACCCCGGAGGAGTTGCGCGCGCTGCCGTTCGCCGCGGGCTCCATGGGCCCGAAGGTCGACGCCGCCGCCCGCTTCGTCGAGGCCACCGGGCGGCGCGCCGCCATCGGCGCTCTCGCCGACCTGGGCCGCATCGTCGAAGGCACCGCGGGCACCACCGTCGAACCGGCCGCCGACCGCGCGCTGGCGAAGGAGGAACGATGAACAGCTTCGGTGTGCACTCCGAGGTCGGCACGCTCCGCAAGGTGCTCGTCCACCGGCCGGATCTGAGTCTGCAGCGGCTCACCCCGGGCAACCACGACGACCTCCTCTTCGACGACGTCCTCTGGGTCGAGCGCGCCCAGTACGAGCACGACCGCTTCGTCACGCTGATGCGCGAGCGTGGCGTGCAGGTGTACCTGCTCACGGACCTGCTCGCCGAGACGATCGCCGCCGACGACGCGAACAGGACCCGGCTCATCGAGCTCGTCGCGTCCGAGTACACCGTCGGCTGGTCGCTCGTCGACGAGGTCCGCCAGATGCTCGCCGAGCTCAAGCCCGAGGACTTGGCCCGTCACCTGGTGGGCGGCCTCACCGTCGCCGAGTCCGGGCTCGACCTCGGCAAGGCGGCGACCAGCTCGCTCATCGGTGCCGCGGCGGCCGACGACCCCAGCGTGTTCGTCCTGCCCCCGTTGCCGAACACCTTGTTCACCCGCGACTCGTCGTGCTGGATCTACGGCGGCGTGTCGGTCAATCCCATGTACTGGCCGGCCCGCCGGCGCGAGGCGTACAACGTCGCCGCGATCTACCGCGGCCACCCGATGTTCCGCGATGCCGGCTTCGAGTTCTGGTACCCGCCGCAGGACCGCGCCGGGCGGCTCGAGACCGCCGACTTCGGCCGCGCGTCACTGGAGGGCGGCG
Organism: Jiangella rhizosphaerae; assembly: GCF_003579925.1. Taxonomy (GTDB): domain Bacteria; phylum Actinomycetota; class Actinomycetes; order Jiangellales; family Jiangellaceae; genus Jiangella; species Jiangella rhizosphaerae. Next base: position 5,477 of record NZ_QUAL01000190.1, read on the forward strand.
ACGTCATGCCGATCGGCAACGGCACCGTGCTCATCGGGATGAGCGAGCGCTCGCAGGCCCGCATGATCGAGCAGATCGCCCGGACGCTGTTCGCCGCCGGGGCGGCCGAACGCGTCATCGCGTGCGTCATGACGAAGGACCGCGCGCACATGCACCTGGACACCGTCTTCACGCTGCTCGACCGCGACAGGGCGACCGCGTATCCGAAGGTCGTCCCGCACATCAAGGCGATCAGCCTGCGGCCGGGGCGGCGCGAGGGCGATTTCCACGTCACCGTCGAGCCGGACTTCGTCGGCGCCGTGGCCGACGCCCTCCGCGTGCCGCGGCTGCACATCGTCGAGACCGGCGGCGATTCGTACCAGCAGGAGCGGGAGCAATGGGACGACGGCAACAACGTCGTCGCGCTCTCCCCCGGCGTGGTGGTCGCCTACGAGCGCAACACCTACACGATCGCCAAGATGCGCGAGGCCGGCGTCGAGGTGCTCGAGATCGAGGGGTTCGAGCTGGGCAAGGGTCGCGGCGGCGGGCACTGCATGACCTGCCCGCTCGAGCGGGACCCGATCTAGGCGGGCGGCCATGAGCACGGGGATGCGCTGGCTGGTCGGGATCGTCGTGGCGGCGGCCATCGTGGCGCTGGTCGCCTACGCCCGCAATCCGGCCAAGGCCGGACGCAGCCTGGACGACGCCGGCGTCGTGGCCGTGGGTCCGGCCGCGACGGCGGCGCCCTGAACGGCGACGGGGCCGGCATGGCTCCCGACGAGGCACTTCCCGCGCACCGGCAGGAGCCGCGGCCGCCCAGCCTGCTCGACGCGGTGGCTCCAGTGGTCGTGCTGGTGGTGCTGCTGACGCTCACCATCGTGCTGTTCGGCATCGACGCCGCCGCCGGTCCGCTCCAGGTCGCATTGCTGGCCAGCGCCGTCTTCGCCGGCCTGGTCGCGCTGAAGAACGGGCACACGGTCGCCGCCGTCCGCGACGCCGCTATCGGCGGCGTGACCTCGGCACTCGGCGCTGTCTTCATCCTGCTGGCCGTCGGCGCGATGATCGGCACCTGGAACATGGCCGGCGTCATCCCGACGGTGGTGTCGTACGGCCTGCTGTTCCTGGTGCCGTCCATCTTCTACGCCGCGGTCGCCGCGATCTGCGCGCTGGTGGGTGCCGTCACGGGGAGCTCGTGGACGACAGCGGCCACCCTCGGGGTCGCCTTCGCCGGCATGGCGCCGATCCTGGGCATGGACACCGCGATCACCGCGGGCGCCGTCGTGTCCGGCGCGTACATGGGCGACAAGATGTCCCCGCTCTCGGAGACGACCGTGCTGGTGCCGAGCCTGGTCGGCGGCGTCACGGTGAACCAGCACATCCGGGGCATGGCCTGGACGGCGTTCCCCGCGTTCGGGATCGCGCTCGTGCTCTTCCTGGTCATCGGGCTGGCCGCAGATCCGGCGGCGTCGGCGATCGGCACCGACGAGGCCCGTGCCGAGCTCGCGTCGGCGTTCTGGATCTCACCGGTCAACCTGCTGCCGCTGCTGTTGTTGATCGCCCTGTCGCTCCTGCGCACGCCGCCGTTCCTGGCGATCTTCTCGGTCGCCGTGTTCTCAGGCGTGTTCGCCTGGCTCACCCAGCCCGACGCCGTCGAGGCCTTCGTCGACGAGCCCGGCCAGGGGCGGCTGCTCACCGGCATCGAGGCGGTGTACGACGCCATGGCGAACGGGTTCGTGTCGGTCAGCGGCAACGCCACCATCGACGACCTCTTCTCGACCGGCGGCATGGCGGGCATGCTCACCACGGTCTGGCTCATCCTCGCCGCGCTGAGCTTCGCCGCGATCATGGAGCAAGCCGGGTTCCTCACCCGGCTCATCCAGCCGCTCGTCCAGCGGGTGCACTCCGACCGGGGCCTGATCGCGTCCGCCGGCGGCACCGCCGTGGGCCTCAACGTCGTCGCCGGCGACCAGTACGTCGCCGCGGTGCTGCCCGCTCGGGTGTTCAGGTCGGTGTTCGCCCGGCAGGGCCTGGCGCCGCGGATGCTGACGCGCACCGTCGAGGACTCCGGCACCGTCACGTCGCCGCTCGTCCCGTGGAACAGCTGCGGGGCGTACATGACCGGCGTGCTCGGCGTCTCGACCATGCAGTACCTGCCATTCGCGTTCTTCAACCTGCTCAACCCGCTGGTGTCGCTGGCGTTCGCCGTCACCGGCTACCGCATCGAGCACGTCCGCCCGGAGCCGGCCGCAGAGCCGGAGCCGTCCCGAGGAGGCAGCCATGTCGAGTGACGCCCGTGCGCCGGACCGGCCGGCCGTGACCGAGGAACCGGCCGAGCGCACGGCCGAGCGTGCTCCATCGGGTCCCCGACCGCCGGACGAGCAGCCGCGGCGCGGGCGGTTCAGCCTGCCGTCGGCGTACACGATCCTGTTCGCGCTCATCGTCCTGACGGCGATCGCGACGTGGATCGTCCCGGCCGGGCAGTACGCGCTCTCCCCCGAGGGCACGCCGGTCCCCGGCACCTACGAGGAGGTCGAGTCCAACCCCCAGCGGATCGTCGTCGATTCCCTGGAGGCACCGATCAACGGGCTCTACGGCATCGAGGACCCGGCCACCGGCAACGTCGACGTCTTCAACACCGGCACGCTGTTCGGCGCCATCGACGTGGCGCTGTTCATCCTGGTCATCGGCGGTTTCATCGGCATCACGATGCAGACCGGCGCCATTCAGGCGGGCATCGCCGTGCTGGTGCGGAAACTGCACGGGCGCGAGCGCTGGCTGATCCCGATCCTCATGATGATCTTCGCCGCGGGCGGCACCACCTTCGGGATGGCCGAGGAGAGCCTGGCGTTCTACCTGCTGATCACGACGGTGATGATCGCGGCCGGGTATGACGCCCTCGTCGGTGCGACGGTCATCCTGCTGGGTGCCGGTATCGGCGTGCTCGGCTCGACGGTGAACCCGTTCGCCACCGGCATCGCCTCGGAGTTCGCCGACGTCCCGCTGACCGACGGCCTGTGGCTGCGCATCGCCATCCTGGTCCTGTGCCTCGCGGCCGGCATCTGGTGGGTGCTGCGCTACGCGATCAGGGTCAGGCGCGACCCCTCGGCGTCGCTCGTCGCCGACCTGCGCGAGTCGAGCGCGAAGCAGATCGCGTCGGCCGCGCCCGCCGACGACGACAGCGTCCGGCTGGCCGGGCGGCACAAGCTCATCCTGGTCGTCTTCGGCGCCGCCTTCGCTCTCATGGTGTACGGCGTCGTGCCGTGGGAGGACATCGGCATCGACCTGCCGACGCTGTGGTGGTGGTTCCCCGAGATGACGGCGCTGTTCCTGCTGTTCGCGATCCTCATCGGCCTCATCGGCGGCATGGGTGAGGGCCGGCTGACGACGGTGTTCGTCGACGGTGCCCGCGACCTGCTGGGCGTCGCCCTGATCATCGGCATCGCCCGCGGCATCACCGTCATCATGAACAACGGCCAGATCACCGACACCGTGTTGCACTGGGCCGAGACGGCGCTCGGCGACGTCGGGGCGACCGCGTTCTCGATCGTGATGTACGCGTTGTTCCTGCCGCTGTCGTTCCTGATCCCGTCGTCGTCAGGCCTCGCCACGGTGGCGATGCCGATCATGGCACCGCTGGCCGACTTCGCCGGCGCCGACCGCAGCCTCGTCGTCACCGCCTATCAGAGCGCGTCCGGGCTGCTCAACCTGGTGACGCCGACGTCGGCAGTCGTGATGGGCGGGCTGGCGATCGCCCGGGTGCCCTACGGCCGGTACCTGCGGTTCGTGTGGCCCCTGCTGGTGATCCTGGCCGCGATCACCGTCGTCATGCTCGCCGTGGGCGCCTACACCACCTGAAGCGGACGCGAGGAGGGGACATGGTCCTGGAATCCAAGATCCGCATACCGCGGCTGTCCGCGCACACCGTGCCGCGCCACCGGCTGCTCCACGGCATCGAGGCCGCGGACGCCGCTGGTCAAGCCGTCACCGCGGTGTCCGCACCCGCGGGTGCGGGGAAGACGGTACTGCTGGCCCAGTGTGCCCGCCAGGCGCTGGCCCAGGGCCGATCCGCGGCCTGGCTGTCGCTGGACGCGGCCGACGACGATCCCGTGATTCTGTGGGCCGGGCTACTGGCCGCGTGCCGCCGTGCGGTGCGGGCCACCGACGCCGATGCGGCGGCCCGCATCTCAGAACTGGAATCGCAGACCGACCGGGTGGGCCCGGGGTTCCTGGCCGACTTCCTGGACACGCTCGGATCGTTGACGACGCCGCTGTGGATCATGGTTGACGACGTCCATCTGATCCGGCCGGGCCCAGCTTTGGAGGTCCCGGCCCTCCTGCTGCGGAACCGCCCCGCGCCCGTACGGCTGGTGCTGAGCGGCCGGTCCGACCCGCCGCTTCCGATACCGCGGCTGATCCTGGCCGGCGAGGCAACCGAACTCAGGGCGGCCGACCTCGCGTTCGATCACAAGGAGGCCGGCCAGCTACTCCGCCGCCACGGAATCCACCTTCCCGAGGAGGATCTGCGCCTGCTCCTCGACCGCACCGAGGGGTGGGCGGCGGGTCTGCGCCTGGCGGCATTGTCGCTGGCCTCGGAGCACGACCCCGCCGGCTACATCGCCCGGCTCGCCGGTGATGAACGGCCACTCGCGGACTACCTCGTCGCCGAAGTCCTCGCCACGCTGTCCCCCGACACCGTCGACCTGCTGATCGCGGTCTCGGTCGTCGACACCGTCGGCCCGGATCTGGCCGCCCGGCTCTCCGCCCGTCCCGACGCCGGAGCCACGCTGGATCGGCTCGCCCGCGAGAACGCGCTCGTCTATCACGTCGATCATGCGCCACCCTCGTACCGGCTGCACGGACTGCTGCGGAGCTTCCTCGTGGCCGAGGGCAACCGCCGGGACACCGAGATCCACCGTCGCCACCACGCGCGGGCCGCCCGCTGGTTCGCCGCGCAGCGGCTCACGACGCAGGCGATCTCCCACGCCGTCGACGCGGGCGACTGGCCGTTCGTCGCTGAGTTGGCCCGGCGCGACGGTGTCAGCATGCTGCTGCGCGGCGACGGGCAGAGCCTCGCCACCGCCCTCCGGCTGCTTCCGGCCGGCTGCGGCGCCGACCCGGGGACTCAGCTGGTCGGCGCGCTGGCCGCGGTCGAGAACCACGACCTCGGCCGAGCCCGTCAGCATCTGGAGGACGCCGGTCGCCACGATGCCATGCGCACCGACCCTCACCTGCGCCACCTGCACGCCGCTGCGCTCATGGCCGAGGCGAGGTTCCGCGGCGACCGCACGTCCCGTGCCGCCGCGCTCGTGACCGCCGGCCGCACCCCATCGGGTCGGCCCGACGTCGAGCTCCTGACAACCGCCCAGCGGGGCGCGCTCAGGCTCTGGCTCGGCACCTACGCGGACGCGGTCACCGACCTCACCGCGGCCGTGCATCAGGCGCGGCGCACGGAGTATGCCGCCGCGACCCTGGAATGCCGGTCGTACCTTGCGCTGGCCCATTCGGCCCTGGGCGACTTCCGGGCCGCAGAGGACCAGGCCACCCTCGCCCTCGCCGTCGCCGCACGGCGCAACTGGAGCTCGTCGCCGCGGATGGTGCCGGCGTACCTGGTGGCGGCCTACGCGGCTTGGCAACGCCTGGAGAACGACACCGTCTCCCGCTACGTCTCCCTCGCGGTCACGCTCGACGGCGACGTCGAACCGGAGCTCGGTCTCGCCGCCCGCCTCCTGGACGCGTCGCGAGCCTGTGACGTGACCGCGAACCGGCGCCAGGCGCTCCGTCTCCTGCACCACCAGTGGCCGCTCGGTGAGCCCGCGTTGCTGCCCACTCACGGCAGTGCGGTCTGCCTCACCGAACTGCAGACCGCCCTGTCGCTGGGCGATCGATATGACGCCGCCCAGGCGCTGACCCGGGCGGAACACCTCCTCGGCGACTGCGGAGACGTCCTCGTCATGCGTGCGCTCCTCCACGCCTCCCAAGGACGCCGTGCCGCACTGGAGACCGACCTGGCACCCATCCGCGCCGGAACGGCCTGCTTCCACTCGGCCGACGCCGAGCTGGCCGGGTGGCTCCTGCTGGCGGACGTGACAGCCGAGTCCGATGAGCCGTCACGTTCCCACGAGGCACTCGTCAGGGCGCTCGCCATCGCCGCGCCCCGCCGGCATCTGCGCGGCATGCTCGCCGCGTCGCCACGAGTGATGTCGATGCTCGTACACGACGCCGGCCGGTTCGGCGAGCACGACGACTTCGTCCACACGGTCCTCGCCGCCCGGCCGAAGCAGGCCGGACCATGGCCATCATCGATGTACGGCGAGAGCCTCACGGCCCGCGAACTCGACCTGCTCCGAGACCTTCCCTCACTGCTCTCCCTGGATGAGATCGCCGAGGCGCACGTCGTGAGCGTCAACACCGTCAAGACCCACCTCAAGGCCATCTACCGCAAGTTCGACGTCAGCAACCGCCGCCAAGCCGTCGGGCGCGCACGCGAGCTCGGCCTGCTGGGCGCGCCCCAGCGGGTCGACCGGCGATGACTGACGTGCCGTGGTCCGCTCGGGAGTTCATCGCATCAGGGCGCCACGTCCGAGAAACCCACCCGCCTGCGATCTTGTGCGGTCGACGGGCTACGGCCGGCCGAGGCTGATGATGGTCTTGCCCGTGGGGCGTTCGGTGGGGTTGAGTGCGGCGACGGCCTCGTCGAGCGGGCATACCGCGCCGATGCCGGTACGCAGCGTCCACGGAGCGGTACCCGATGTCGCCGCCGATGACGTCGAACACGAGATTCACCGGCCCGGCCGAGGTCAGGTCGCCGGTTGTGAGCCGGCGTTGGTCGTGCCGGTGGGAGGGTCGCGGGGGTTCGCGATGGAGCCGACATCGTGCCGACGGCCACGCGCGCGGCTGTGGCCCCCTCACCGTGCCGACGAACCCAGCCGTGTGGTGCCAGTCAGGCCGGGCGCACCGGTCTTGTCGCCGTCGACCCCGCGGTGCCGATGACGACGAGCCGCAGGCCGCTGATGGGGGAGGGATCCGGGTAGCCAGGACGACGCGGATCCCTCACCCATCCAGGCCGCGAAAGCACCACCTGCCGACCGCGACACCGCGACGACGACACCGCCACCATGACCACCACACCACGACACACACCCCACGCATTCATCGGCATCCCCCAGGCCGCAGCGCCGGCAATCTCGGCGTCGGCTAACAGTCGGTCTCCAGGTCGACGAACTCGTGCGCTCCGAACCCGAGGGCGGTCTCTCTGTCCGCGGTGCGGCCGGTGCCGATGACGTAAGCGCCCGATTCGCGCGCGAGCTGCGTCGCGACGGACCCGACCCCGCCGGCCGCACCGTGCACCAGCACGCTCTCACCGAGCTGCAGGCGACCGTGGTCGAAGAGGCCCTGCCAGGCGGTGAGGCCCGAAATCGGCAGGCTGGCCGCGGTGACGAAATCGATGTCGGCCGGGAGCGGAGCGAGGTTCCGGGCCTCGACGGCCACGAGCTCGGCGAGCGTGCCGTTGCGGGCCCAGTCGGCGAGGCCGAACACGCGCTGTCCGACGGCGAGGCCGGTGGTGCCGTATCCGAGTGCGGCGACGACGCGCTCACGCCGCCACTATGCAGGCCCTTCCAGGCCGGTGCTACCGGGCGTCCGTCGTCCGCAGGTAGGTCACGGTGGGCGCGCCGGTGTGCGGCGAGGTCTCGACGACAGTGTCGACGCCGTAGATCTGCCGGATGAGCGCATCGGTGAGGACGGCGCCGGGTGCGCCCGCGGCCGCGACCCTGCCGTCGTGCAGGACGACGAGGCGGTCGCAGTACCGGGCGGCGAGGTCGAGGTCGTGCAGCGCGGTGACCACGGTGAGGTCGAGCCGGCGCAGCAAGGTGAGCACGTCGAGCTGGTAGCGGATGTCCAGGTGGTTGGTCGGCTCGTCGAGGACGATGACGGCCGGTTCCTGGGCGAGCGCGCGGGCGAGCTGGGTGCGTTGCCGTTCGCCGCCGGACAGGGTGCGCCACGACCGCGTCCGCAGCGCGGTCAGGCCGGTGAGGTCGAGGGCACGCTCGATGGCCGCGCGGTCCGCGGCGTCCAGCGGGGCGAACCGGCCGCGGTGCGGGGTGCGGCCCAGCGCGACCGCGTCGGACACGGTGAGGTCGGTGTGCGCCTCGGGTGACTGCTCGACGATGGCCAGCCGCCGGGCGACGATCCGCCGCGGCAGGGTGTGCAGCGGTGTCCCGTCGAGCGTGACGGTGCCGCGATCCGGGCGTCGCAGTCCGGCGAGCAGCCGCAGCAGCGACGTCTTGCCGGCGCCGTTCGGGCCCAGGACGCCCAGCATCTCCCCCGGCCGCGCCGTCACGTCGACGCCGTCGAGGATCGTCACGCCGCCCGCCGACCAGGCGAGGTCGTGTGCCGCGAGCAGGGTCACGGCCGGCCCGCCTTTCGCAGGACGAGGGCGAACGCGGGCGCGCCGAGCAGTGCGGTGATCACGCCGACGGGAACCTCGTGCGGGGTGAACGCCGAGCGCGCGAACGTGTCGACCCAGACGAGGAAGGTCGCGCCGACGAGCGCGGCGAGCGGCAGCAGCAGCCGGTGCCCGGGCCCGGCCAGCAGGCGGACGACGTGCGGGACGAGCAGGCCGATGAAGCCGATGGCGCCCGACGCGGCCACCGCGGCGGCCGTGATGAGCGCGGCGAGGACCATGAGCGCCGCCCGGGCCCGGGCGACGTCGATGCCCAGCGACGCCGCGGTATCCCACCCGAACGTGAAGGCGTCCAGCGCCCCGGCGTACAGCAGGCAGATCAGCGTCGCGGGGACGATCACCGCGGCGGCCGCGGCCAGCGGCTCCCACCGGGCGCCGCTCAGCGATCCCAGCAGCCAGTAGGTGAAGCCGCGGGTGGCGTCGGCGTCGCCGTCGAGCATGAGCACGAGCGAGGTGATGGCCGAGAAGAACTGCGAGACGAGCACGCCGGTGAGGACGACCCGCGCGGGGTCGGCCACCCGGCCGCCCCCGATGAGCAGCAGCACGATCCCGAACGCCGCCAGCGCCCCGGCGAACGCGCCGGTCGACAGCGTCACCGCGCCGGCGCCCACGCCGAGGACCATCACCGCGACCGCGCCCGTGGACGCGCCGGAGGACACTCCGAGCAGGTAGGGCTCGGCGAGCGGGTTGCGGGTGACCGACTGCAGGACCGCGCCGGAGACGGACAGGCCGGCGCCCACCGTCGCCGCCAGCAGGACGCGCGGCAGCCGCGACTCCCAGATCAGCGAGTCGATCAGCGGCGGCACGGGCGGCGACGGCGCCAGCGCCCCCAGCCCGGCGTGGCGCAGCATGACGCCGAGCACGTCGGCCGGCCCGATCTGCGCCGTGCCGACAAACGCGGCGACCACGACCGAGACGGCCAGCGCGGCGGCACTCGCGACCACGACGACGGGCGGGCGCACCGTCCGGCCGGGCCGGCGGACGGCTCCGCGCGACCTCACCGCCGGGCGAGGACGACGACGTCGTCGTAGTGCCGCCACACCGTCCCGGTCTCGGCGAACCCGGCGGTGGCCAGCGCCTGCAGGTGCAGCTCGAGCGGCGCGTGCGGAGTCGGAGGCCGGTCGGCGAACCGGCGTTCCCGCTCGGCGAGGTGCCGGCCGAACTCGGGCACGGCGACGGCGCCGGCCCACCACTCGTCCCAGGTCGGCACGCCCCGCTCGTGTGCGGCGCGTTGCGTGCGGGCGTCGTCGGCCGCGGCCGCCGCGGTGAGGAACGGCTGGGTCCGCGGGTCGTAGCGGAGGTGGTCGGCGTTGAGGAACACCGCGTCCGGCGGCAGCAGCGCACCGAGCGTGCCGTACAGGGCCACGAGCTGCGCCGGCTCCAGCCAGTGCAACGCCGTCGAGGACACGACGGCCCGCACCGGGCCGCCGTCCGCGGGGAGCCGCCGCTCCCAGCCCGGCGCGGCGAGGTCGGCGTCGACCGGGGTGAACCGGTCGCCGTGCCGCCCGCCGACCCATGCGGCGGCGATCGCCAGCAACACCGGGTCGTAGTCGATCCCGATCACCCGCGCGGCGGGCAGCCGGTCGAGGACACGCGCGGACAGGCTCCCCGGGCCGCAGGCGAGGTCGAGGACCGTGAGGCCGGCGCCGTCGTCGCCGAGGTCGGCGGACGTCGCGCAGTGCCGGGCCACGACGTCCAGGACGATGTCGAAGCGCTGCTCCCGGTGGTTGATGTAGGCCGCCTGCTGGTCGTCCCAGGCCCGGACGAGCGCGTCGACGGCGGCCGTCGTGCCGGCGGCGCTCACCATGACATCAGTCGGTCGGCTCACGCGGCGCTGCCTCCTTCGCTCGACTCGATCATCGGCCTCGACCGACGACTCGGCGAAGCCTCCGGCCCCGCGTCGCCGTCGGTGCCGCGTGAGCCTCCCTGCGCGAACCCCAGCTCGACCAGGCCCTCGGCGACCGCCGGGATCGCCTCGACGCTGTGGATGGACGGGTCCATGTACTGGCCGGGGACGACGATGAAGCGGTCGTTCCGCACGGCCTCCATCGTCGAGGTCAGCGGGTCGCTCTTCAGGAAGTCGATCTTCTCCTGGGCCGTGTCGCCCGGATACCCACGGGTCAGGTCGGCCAGCACGATGACGTCGGGGTTCCGCGCCGCCACCTCGTCCCAGCTGACCTCCGGCCATTTCGTCGACGCGTCGGCGAACACGTTCTGCGCGCCGAGCAGCTCCGTCACCGTCTGCGGCAGCCCGCCCGGCCCCGCCACCGAGGGCGTCGACGCGTCCGCCGCCGTCGAGTAGAACCACACCAGCCGGGGCGACCCGGTGATCGCCTCGGCCGTCGCCAGGCCGTCGTCGATCACCGCCTGCTGCTGCGCCACCAGCTCCCGCCCCGCCGCCGGTACGTCGAAGATCTCCGCGATCGCCTCGATCTCCGCCAGCAGCATCTCGAACGTCGCGCCGCCCTCGACCGCCTCGTGGTACGTGCAGTCGAACTCGGTCAGGTACGTCGGGATGCCCAGCTCCTGCAGCTCGGCCCGCTCGCCGGCGTTCTCCGCGGTGAGGAACGAGGCGAACGACGAGTACACGAAGTCAGGCTGCGCCTCGAGCAGCGTCTCGTGCTTCAGCAGCCCGTCGGTGAGCAGCGGGATGTCGTCGTACTCGGCCTGGATGTCCGCCGGCACCGGGTCGGTCTCGTAGGCGGTCCCGACGACGCGGCCGGCCAGCCCGAGCCGGATCAGGATCTCCGTCGCCGATTGGTTCAGCGACACCGCCCGCGTCGGCGCCCGCTCGACCGTCGCCTCGACGTCGCAGTTCTCGTAGGTGAGCGGATACACCGTGGACCCCTCGCCCGTCGCGGCGGCGGTCGACCCCGCGTCCGCCGCCGGCTCCGACGCGCACCCGGCAAGCGCCAGACCAGCCGTACCAATAGCGACAATCGTTCTCATTCGCACGCAGGCACCATACACCAGGCCGCCGACGCCCGAGGCGGGTCTCCGGCCGCCTCGACGACCACTGGTCAGAAATGCTCGGCGGCCTCGTGCTGGCCCGCTGCGACGACGACACCACGTCGCTGACCGGAGCCGTCACCGACCAGACGCAGCTCCACGGCGTGCTCGCCACGATTCGCGACCTTGGTGTTCCCCTGATGTCGCTCGGGCGCGACTGGCCAGGCAACGGCGAGGACCGCTGGCCGAGCCAGACGTCACGCTTCATTACCGCAGGTCACATCCGATGTTTGGTCCGAACCACGCGGTTGCCACCTCTCCCGGACGGGTCTAGGGTCGCCCGCGGAGGGACCGGCGTAGGGGGCACGGGCCGGTGTTCCCGCCCGGCCGGGGGGCATGAGATTCCACAGACGCGGACGCGCGCGTGCACCACCGGCGCGATCCACGATCGATCCGCAGGGCTCATCCGCAGCACACACGTGGACATCCATGACATCCAACGGGGGATGACATGAAGCGCATCATCATCGTCCTGGTGGCCGTACTCGGGCTGCTCGGACTGGTCAGCACACCGGCCGTGGCGCAGGCGGCCACTTCATCACCGGCGGGGGCAACGCGCCGCAGTGTTTCGACATCGGCACGCAGGTGGTCTGCTCCGGCAAGGTCGCCGGTCTCGGCGGCACCACCTTCGAGATCACCGTCGAAGCGACCGGCATCGCCAGCGTCGTCTGCATCAACCCGGCCGGCAACCGCGCCCCCGGGCAGGACACCGAGGTGACGGTGTCCGGCACGACGACACCGCTGCCCACGCCGCGGAACGGGCAGTTCGTGTTCAGTCTCACGAGCGACGACCCCGAGCCGCTGCCGCCGACGCCCACCTGCCCGAACGCGCAGTGGACACCGGACATCGTCGACGTGACCTTCACGGAGGCCACGCTGACGCTGCTCGAGGACGGCATGGTCTCCGACGTGGTGACCGTGCCGGTCTCGTCGTGACCTCGTAGTCCGATCGACCAGCCAGGGGTCGGGCCCGCAGGCCCGGCCCCCTCTAAGCGTGGCGTCAGGTGCGGCTGGGTGCCGACGGTGACCGGGTGCGCACTGCACCGGCAGAACTTCGGCGCGATCCTCGGCTGGGTCACACACCTGCAGTCGACCGTCGGGCGGTCGCCACCAGGCGTCGTTGATCTTCGAGGACTTCGTGCGGACCGCGCACCTGCGCCAAACGGAACCTGGATCGCGGTTCGCACGGCTGGGATGATCGAAACAGCCTCCGACCTGGGTGGGCGATCCTGGGATCGAACCAGTGACCTCTTCGGTGTGAACGACGAACCCACACCTCGCCCACCTCGGTCGAATCGAGTCGCCGCAGGTCAGAGGCCTAGGCCCGCCAGGCCTGGCCCTGGCTGACGCAGCCTCACGAGCAAGATCGGCACACAGATGGCACACGATCTTGTGCCTCCGGCGCTGGTCTGCCCCGTCGCTCGACGCAAACCAGCCACCGCAGGTTTGGCCCCGGTGCGCGGATCACGCGGTGGGCCGCGCCGGCCGACCGGCTGTGTCCCGGCATGCCACCCTCTTCGAATGACGACCGCTCCGGTAGCTGCTACCTACGCGACCGCCGATGGCGCGGCGAGGTTCCTGGTCGCACGGCAGCTCACTATCGATCCCTCGATGACATGCCGAGAGATCGCATCCATGCTGTTGCAGGAGCCCGGCCTTCCGACCGGCGGCATAGACCTCGCCTTCGGGGGTCTGATGGTCGGTCTTCCCAGCGCTGACGACGATGTGTGGAGTCCGACCAGGAAGTCGTTGACAGCAACGGTGACGGTCGAAGGTCGCTTCGATTGGCGCCCGCCACACCTCGACACGACATTTGGCGAGCTCGAGGGCACTGCCGACGCCGGCTTCTGTCCACGCCCGGAGGCAGGCCTCACCCTCATCCTCACCGGTCCGTTCGGTGGTGGAGGCGCCGTCGATTGGCCACAACTGATCGACCTGCTCCAGACCGCGCACGACTATCTGTACACCTGCCTCGACGAGGCGGTCACCTTCGTCGGAGGAGCGGTCCTCGTCCGGCAACACGCGCAGCGTGCACTATCGGCCATCGGCAATGGTCTGCGTGCAGTCCGCGTCCTGTACGACCGCGGTGCCCTACCAGACCCCGACACGCTGGACATCTTCCTGGACAGGTCGCCGCACCTCGACGCCGTGCCCCTATCGATACACCTTGACGACGACTGATATAGCCAGGCTGGCCAATCACATCTATCGGCTGTGCGATGGTCTGAGGCTTGGGACGAGACCGAGGCGGAGCAGGCGGCACGCGACCTGAAAGAACGGCTCGACGACCTCTTGAGGCTGGTTCAGCGGGGCAAGCCGATTCCAACCGAGGTGGATCCCGCATGGCGCCTTCCGTCCTGACCAGGCAGCTGCCTACGGTTAACCTCCACGCAGCCTCGCCGGCGTCACCATCAGGATGGGTGCGCGGCGTGCAGTGCGGCTCGACGCCGCGCGTACTCCTCTTCGTCGATCTCGCCTCGGGCGAACCGTTCCGCCAGGATCTCTTCCGGTGCCGGCCGCGGCGCCGCGGGAGTGGTGCCCTGTCCGCGGCCGGTGTCGCCCGAGCGGTCCGGGTAGCGGACGAGTGCCACCACGCCCGCGATCACGAGTCCCCAGAAGATCACCATGCTGAACGTCATGAGGACGTAGCCCCATCCGCTCATGTGGTCGGAGTACCAGAACATTGCCGGCACCTCCCTACTGATGATGAATGCTCTAACGGGCGAGGTAGCCGCCGTCGATGTAGAGCTCGAGGCCGGTGACGAAGGACGCGTCGTCGCCGGCGAGGTAGGCGACACCGGCAGCGATCTCGTCCGGTCGGCCGAGCCGGCCCATGGGCGTCAGGTCGATCATCGTCCGCTCGAACGGGGTGCCTTTGGCCTGCTCGAGCATGGGGGTATCGATGAACCCGGGATGGACGGAGTTGACGGTGGCGAGGTCGCCCATGCCGGCGTTGTTGACGAGGATGTCCAGGCCGCCGTATTCGTCGACGGCGTGCCGTACGGCAGCCGACCAGTCCTGCTCGGACGTGACGTCGAGGTGGACGTACGACGCCCGTCCGCCGGCTTCGGTCACGGCCTTGACGGCCGACGTGCCCGGCTCGTCGTTCACGTCGGTGGCGACGACGGCCGCGCCTTCGGCCGCGAGCCGCTCGAGGATGGCCCGGCCGATGCCGCTGGCGGCGCCGGTCACCAGCGCCACCCGTCCATCGAGTCTGTTCATGGTCGGTTCCTCAGGTCGTGAGCCCGGACGTCCGAGCCACTGGGATCGTGGCTCGGACGTCTGCCGGCTCGACGGGCATCAGATCAGCCAGCGGTTCTTCTGGACGAACGGGATGCGCTCCCAGAGGCGGCCCAGTCCGAGGTAGCGGCCCGAGAAGGTGAGAGCCAGGACCACGATCATCAGCGCCTCGGTGATGTGCTCGTCCATGAACGGGTTGTTGTCCAGCGGCAGCGACGCCAGGTACATCATGCCGAGCAGGAGCACGCCGGCGACGGCGGCGATGCGCATGCCGATGCCGAGGATCAGCGCGAGCCCGATGCCGAGCAGGCCGATCATGAAGAGCCAGTCGGCCCAGGTCTGGCCGGCCAGGTCGTTGAAGAAGTCGCCGAACGGGCCTTCGACGCCGGAAAGGTATCCGGTGGTGGGGCTGCCGCCGTCGATCCAGGCGTTCTCGGCCGGGGTGGCGTAGCCGAGGCCGAACGTCTTGTCGAGGAACGCCCAGAGGAAGGTCCAGCCGAGTGCCAGCCGCAGGGCGGCCAGCACGTACTGGAGCGCGACCGGGCGGACGTCCGGGTGAGTGGTGCCGGTCGTGGTCACCGGCGCGGTGCGCTGACGCGGGAGGTTCCGGATCGGCGCGTCGTGGCTGCTGGACGTGGTCATCGTCCTGCCCCTTCTCGATGTCGCCGGCCTCTCCGGCGCTGGTTCCAGTCCACCGCTCGGGGCCGGTTCACCGCTGCTGCCCAAGGTCGCCCGCCCGGAGGACCTTGGTCATCTGGGCGTGGGACCGACGGCTCACACCGCTGCGCGCCGGGGTGGGATGCGGCGGCCACGAACGATCTCGGGCCGGATCCGGATGTAGTGCGGCCGGCCCCCCAGCGCCCACGGTGTCAGTCCGAGCGTTGCCAGCCGACGCCGCTCGGACTCGTGCCCGACGGCCTCCGCTCGGCCGATGAACACCACTGACCAACCGGTCAGGGTCGTCTCGTCGTACTGGTCGCCCTCGAACGCCACGACGGCCGATCGCGCCGCCTGCGCCAGTTTGGAGCCCATACCGGTCCGGATGATCACGTCCTCGCCGTCGAGCACGAAGTTCACCGGCTCGATCGCCGGCAGCGCGCCTTCGGTGAAGACGATGCGCCGATCGGGACGGTTCTCAGCAAGGCGAAGCAGGACTGCCGGTCGAGTTTCTCGAGCCCGGCGGAGTCGGCATGAAGCATCGTGTTCACGCACCGAGCATCCGGCGCGAGAACGACCGGCGGCCAGGGGCGAAGGTCCTCGGCGACATGAAGAGGACACCGGCCCATGCCGTAGAGGTCATTGGTCCTCACCGGACGCCCCGCTCGGCGGTAGCGTCGTGATCGTGGACAGCGGCCGTGTGATCAAGGTCTTCCTGCTCGACGACCACGAGGTGGTCCGCCGCGGCGTCGCCGCCCTGCTCGAGACCGAACCCGACATCGAGGTCATCGGCGAGGCCGGCACCGCCGAACAGGCCATCGCCCGCATCCCGGCCCTGCGCCCCGACGTCGCCATCCTCGACGTCCGCCTCCCCGACGGCGACGGCGTCACCGTCTGCCGCGAGATGCGGTCGCGACTGCCCGGCCTGCAGTGCCTCATGTTCACCTCCTTCGCCGACGACGACGCCCTCTTCGACGCCGTCATGGCCGGCGCCGCCGGCTACGTGCTCAAACAGGTCCACGGCACCGACCTCATCGGCGCCGTCCGCGCCCTGGCCGAAGGCAAGTCCCTCCTCGACCCCGACAGCACCGCCCGCATGCTGGCCCGTCTGCGCGACCGCGCCACCCGCACCGACCCCCTGGCCGCCCTCACCGACCAGGAGCGCCGCATCCTCGACCTCATCGGCGAAGGCCTCACCAACCGCCAGATCGGCGAACGCATGTTCCTGGCCGAGAAGACCATCAAGAACTACGTCTCCAACCTTCTCGCCAAGCTCGACATGAACCGCCGCACCCAGGCCGCGGCCCTGTCCGCCCAGCTCAAGGCCGAGCAGCATCACCGCGACGACTGAGCGGCACCTGCCAGCGGACCACCGTCCCGCCGCCGTTCCCGGCGGCCTCGAACGATCCGCCCAGTTGCTCGGCCCGCTGCGCCAGGTTGGCCAGCCCACTGTGCCGACGCTGCGCGGGCAACCCGATCCCGTCGTCGGTCACCTGAAGCGTCAGGTTTCCGTCCGCGACGGCGACGGTCACCTCGGTCCGTGTGGCCCTGGCGTGCCGGACGACGTTGGACAGCGACTCCTGCAGCACCGGCACCAGCTGGTCGGCGATCTCGTCCGCGACGGCGTTGTCCAGCTCACCGATCATCTGCAGGCCGGGTGCGAACCCAAGCTGCTCGCGAGCCGACTCCACCACGGCGACCAGCCGACCCCGCAGCGTCGTCGCCTCGTCGTCCTTGGACGACTGCAGCGCGAAGATGGTCGAGCGGATCTGCCGGATGGTGGCGTCGAGGTCGTCGACCGTACGTTCCACCCGGCCGGCGAGGTCCGGCCGATCGATCAACCGAGCGACGGCAGTCAAGCTCATGGCGCTGGCGAACAACCGTTGGACCACGACGTCGTGCAGGTCGCGGGCGATCCGCTCGCGGTCGTCGACCAACCCGTGGCGTTCCGCTTCCTTACGTGCGTCGGCCAGCTCCAGCCCTACCGCGGCCTGGTTGCCGAACGCGTGCAGCATCCGGATCTCCGCAGCGGTGAAGGGTGGCTCGCCGCGCCAGCGGACCAGCACCAGTACGCCACGCATCCGCGGCTGCGCGCCCAGCGGGACCAGCAGGGCCGGGCCGTCCGGAAGCCGTTCCAACAGCGGCGACGGCTCCGCGCCCTGACGGTGCTCGTCGACGGCCCGCGGCTCGCCGGACGCGAGCACCGCCGCGGAGAGCGTGCCCTCGGCGGCGAACTCCAGGCCGGCCACGGCTGGTGCGCTCGCACCTTCGGCGGCCACGACGCGCAACCGGCGGTCGTCGGCCGGCGCCACGACGACCGTGGTGTGCGCCGCTCCCATCGCACCAGCATGCGCGGCGATGGAACGGATGACATGGTCGGTGTCGGTCCCGGACAGCAGCGCCTGGGTCACCTCGGCCGATGCGTCGAGCCACAGCTCACGGCGCCGGGTGGCATCGTAGAGCCGGGCGTTCTCGATGGCGATGCCGGCCGCGGTGGCCAGCGCCTTCACGATCGTCTCGTCCTGCTCGTCGAAGTCGCGGCCGCCGTTCTTCTCCGTCAGGTAGAGGTTGCCGAAGACCTCGTCGCGGACCCGGATCGGGACACCGAGGAAGCTGTGCATCGGTGGATGGCCCTCCGGGAACCCGTACGACTCGGGATGCGCGGAGATCTCCGGCAGCCGCAGCGTCTCGGGCTCCTTGATCAGCAGGCCGAGGAGGCCGCGCCCGTGAGGCCAATGCGCGATGCGGGCGATCTCCTCTTCGCCGATCCCCACCGGGACGAACTGGGCCAGCTGTCCGTCCTCGCCTATCACTCCGAGCGCGCCGTACCGGCAGTCGACGAGGTCGGTCCCGGCTTCGACGATGCGCCGCAGGACGCTCTCGAGGTCGAGCTCTCTTCCGATCGACACCACGGCCTCGAGCAGCGCGTGCACGCCGTCACGCGCGGCGACGACGGCCTGCAACCGGGACTGCACCTCACCCAGCAGCTCGTCCAGCGGGAGCTTGGGCAGGAGTTGCTCGGACTCGGACACCATGACGACCCCCTCCTACCCGTGGGATCAGTCTTCCACGGGAGGAGGGTGGCTGCCCGGCACGACCGTCGCCGACACCGACACCGACGCTCATGGCTGCATCTGCGCCAGATGGCGCCGCTGGTGGTGAACTGCCGCGTCCGGACCCGGGAAGATGAGTGTCACGGCACCGTCATCGGACCATCGCACGACATAGGGCGGCTCGCCTCCGGCGCCTCGCACCTCGAGGACTTCGCCGTCGCGACCGTGCTCGCCGAGCAGGTGGCCCTTGATCAGGATGCGATCGCCGACATGTGCACGCATGAGTCGCACCTCCTCACTTCCAGGCTCCCGCTGCGCCGTCCACGCGGGCAGGGCCGAACGTCCCACCAGCGGGGTCCCTTGGCCCTGCCGGAGCGGCTCCCCTGGTGGCTAGCGTCGAAGACATGCTCCGGCGTGAACCCGTCGAGCTGCCCGAGCGCAGCTACCCGCGCGAGCCGTGGCGGCTCGTCGAATCCCGGTTCCATCCCCGCCACACCGCGCGGACGGAGACCGTGTTCGCGCTCTCCAACGGCTATCTGGGGGTGCGTGGCACGCACGACGACGGCCGGCCGGTGTTCTCGCCCGGCACGTTCGTGAACGGCTTCCACGAGACGTGGCCGATCACGCACGCCGAGGAGGCGTACGGCCTGGCCCGTACGGGTCAGACGATCGTCAACGTGCCGGACGCCAGTGCGCTCGTGCTGTTCGTCGATGACGAGCCGTTGGTGCTGCCGGTGACGAGGGTCCGTGAGTATGGCCGCGTGCTCGACATGCGCGCAGGCACGCTCACGCGTGAGTTGCTGTGGTCGACACCGGCCGGCAAGCACGTGCGGGTGCGCTCGACCCGGCTGGTTTCGTTGCATCACCGCCATCTCATGGCGATCGACTACGAGGTCACCGTGCTCGATCACGCCGCACCCGTCGTGATCCGCTCCATGCTGGTGAACCACCAGGACCGCCGGCGGACCGATGACGAGGTGACGCGGACCGCCGACCCGCGGCTGGGCACCGTGTTTCCCCGAAGGGTGCTCGACCTGCGCACCCGGCGCGTCGAGGGCGGCCGGTTCGTGGTCGGCTACCGGACGGTGGGCAGCGGGATGACCTTGGGCATCGGCGTGGACCACCGGGTCCAGGTCGCCGACGGTCACGATGTCACCAGCCGCGTCGATCCCGACCTGAGCGAGACCGTCATCCGGATCGATGCCGCCGCCGGAGTTCCCCTGCGGGTCACGAAGTACGTGGCGTACCACACGTCCCGATCCGCGGAGACCGACGATCTCGCCGACCGCTGCGAACGCACCCTCGACCGGGCCGCGGACGAGGGCTTCACCACACTCCTCACGCAGCAGCGAGCCGAGCTCGACCGGTTCTGGGAGCGAGCCGACGTCCAGGTCGACGAACGCGGCGACACCGGCGATTCCGTGGCCCTGCAGCAGGCCGTGCGGTGGAACCTCTTCCAGATCGCCCAGGCCACCTGGCGGGCCGAAGGCAGCGGCGTACCGGCCAAGGGGCTCACGTCACCGGCGTACGAGGGGCACTACTTCTGGGACACCGAGATGTACGTGCTGCCGTTCCTCTGCTACACGCAGCCGCGCATCGCCCGCAACCTGCTCCGCTTCCGGCACGACATGCTGCCCCGGGCGCGGCACCGCGCCGATGAGCTCGACCTCACGGGTGCGGCGTTCCCGTGGCGCACGATCAACGGCGAGGAGGCATCGGCGTACTACGAGGCCGGCACCGCCCAGTTCCATCTCAACGCCGACATCGCCTACGCCCTGCGCCGCTACGTCGACGTCCGCGGCGACCCGGGATTCCTGGCCGAGGCCGGCGCCGAGCTGCTGGTCGAGTCCGCCCGGATGTGGGCCGACCTGGGCTTCTACGGTGACGACGGCGCCTTCCACATCCACGGCGTCACCGGCCCGGACGAGTACACGACGGTGGTCGACGACAACGCCTACACCAACCTGATGGCCCGTGAGAACCTGCGTGACGCCGCGAGCGTCGTGGAACGCATCCGCCGCGACGACCCGGCCGAGTACGCGGCACTGGCCGACGCCGTCGGGCTGCGGCCGGAGGAGGCGAAGACCTGGCGGCGCGCCGCCGCCGCCATGGCGATCCCCTACGACGAGCAGCGCGGCATCCACCCGCAGGACGCGGCCTTCCTGGACCGCGAGGTGTGGGACCTCGACTCCACCCCGCGGGAGAAGTTCCCGCTGCTGCTGCACTACCACCCGCTGGTCATCTACCGCCGTCAGGTCGTGAAACAGGCCGACGTCGTGCTGGCGATGTTCCTGCTGGGCGACGAGTTCACGGCCGAGCAGAAGCGACGCAACTTCGAGTACTACGAGCGGCTCACGACCGGCGACTCGTCGCTGTCGGCGTGCGTGCAGGCCATCGTCGCGGCGGAGATCGGCGAGGAGAAGGCCGCCCTCGACTACTTCCGGTACGCCCTGCTGATGGACCTGGGCGACGTCGCGGGCAACGTCGCCAACGGCGTGCACATCGCTTCGGCCGGGGGTGTCTGGATGGCCCTGGCCTACGGCTTCGCCGGGCTGCGCGACCGCGGCGGCGAGCTCGCGTTCACCCCACGTCTGCCGACGTCCTGGGCCCGGCTGCGGCTGCCGCTGCGCTTCCGCGACCGCCAACTGGAGATCACGCTGACCGAACGCCGGGAGACGTACCGGCTGGTCGAGGGCGAGCCACTCGACGTCACCGTGCGCGGGCACCGCTACCGGCTCACCGCGGCCGAGCCGCTCGAGGTCAGTCCGCCGTCGTCGCCGTCGACGAGCGGCTTCGCCAGGCGTACCGAGGCGGGAGGTCCAACGGACATCGGCGGCGGGGACCATCGCCTCTCCACGGGTCGGGCGGACGGCGATGGACTGGAAGCGTGAGCACGGAGAGGAGGTGAACAGATGAGCCTCACCCCGCGGCACGACCTCCGCCGCGCGGTCCCCGACCTGCTCGACTGGGTCGAGGATCTGCCCAGCATGTTCGCCTGGCCCACGCCGCCCGGCCTCCGCGCGTTCCGGCTGGAGGAGCACCTCGACGACGAGAAGTACGTCGTCCGGGCCGAGCTGCCCGGCATGGACGCCGAGATGGACATCGCGATCGAGGTCACCGACGACCGGCTGACGATCACCGCCGAGCGCACGGACCGTCGCGAGGAGGCCGACCGCTCGGAGTTCCGCTACGGCCGGTTCCACCGCACCGCCGTCCTGCCCAAGCGCGCCGACGGCAGCAAAGCGACGGCTCGCTACGAGGCCGGGATCCTGGAGATCACGGTCCCGATCGTCGAGACGCCGTCCGAGTCACGCAGTGTTCCGATCACGAGAGGATGACCGCCACGACCCACTGAGCATCCCTGAACCCGTGTGCCTGCCCTTGCTCCCGTTCGGGCAGGCACACGCATGTCTCGTGCCAACTTGCGACGCTCGACAAGATGCCTCATCGATCCGACCGCTTGGGCGAATCACGGGACGCATGTGATCATCGGAGCGGTCGCCGCTAACATTCCAGCGTGGAGGTCGCGTGGATAGCGCTAGTGGTGGCGATCTGTTCCTTGGCGTGGAACGTCATTTCTACCGTAATTGGATGGCAACATGCACGGCCAAGGGTGCGATTGGTTGTTGGCACCACTAGCGAAAGCTACTCGCTCTCGTCGCCTGAAGGATCGGTCACTCTAGACCTTTCCGCGGTCAACTATGGCGGCAGGGCCACCTCAATAATGGGCTTGGGTGTCTGGGCCTCGCCGCACTGGCCGGGGCAGAGTTTCTGCCGCCGCGGCCCGGCCGCGAAAGTCTCTATTCGGCGGGCACTACACGGCGCCACCTCCGCAAGTTCGTCGGCGGCATCGATGAACGGAGGCGCAAGCGTGGCCCGAGAACGTTGCCAGGTTCTTACTTGGTCGACAATGGAATCCGTAAGCAGGGCAGCACAGCGCAGCAGTGGCTCACAGGTCCGCAACTGCCGACGACGCTTGACCCGAGCCATTCGTTGACCTGGAAGCTAGATTTCCCAGTCTCATACAAGTGCGCAACGCGCCCGAGCTCCCGACGCACGTAAATGCATACATCGATCTCAGCACCGGCCATCGAATCTGGGTTGTCATCGTCATCGATGAGTGGGCTTTCGACCGCGCATGGAAGATGCTGGAAGGTCGACTTAGGGCCGACAACCGGATCACATTTCCGCAGTGGCCGAAACATCGTCCTGACCAACACGAGGCATTGGACGACCTGCCGTCCCCGGACATTCAGCTGCACCTGAGAAGCAGTCGACCTGAGCGCATAGTCCACCAGGCCGGCTAGAACGGATCGGCGGCTTTGTGCGTGCGAATCGACGACGATCCTTCGTGTAGTACGAACGATGAGAAGCCGACCTGAGGACTCGCCCGGGTAGCGTCTGTCGTCAATCGGAGGCTCTGACGGCCACGGCCGGGCGGATCCGCGCGGCGCGCTGCGCGGGTGCCAGCGTGGCCAGCACCGAGGCGGCCAGCGTGATGAGGACGAGGATGAGGATCTGGCCCCAGGCGATCGGGTACGGCCCGGTGATGGTCTCGAACGCGGCGCTGTTGCGGTAGAGCAGCCAGGTGGTGGCGACGCCGAGCACGGAGCCGATGATGACGCCTTCGACGGCGATGAACGTGCTCTCGGCGAGGAAGGCGGTCCGTACTGTGCCGGCCTGGAAGCCCAGCGCGCGCAGGACGCCGATGGCGCGCCGGCGCTCGCGCACGGCGCGGACCATGATCACGCCGAGGCTGATGATGCCGACCAGCAGCCCCAGCGCCAGGTAGCCCTGCATGAGGCGGAAGAACTGGTTGTTCGCGGCGTAGGTCTGCTCGACCGCTGCGGCGAGGTCGGTCGCCACGACACCGTGGTCGACGTGGGCGCCCTGGATCTCGGGCACGAGCCCGCCCACGTCGACACCGTCAGCGGTGCGCAGCAGCGCGCTGGACTGCGTGGCCGCCGGCCCGAACTGGTCCACGACCGCGTCGGCGCCCAGGAAGACCGGGAACCGGAGGTCGGCGCCGGTGACGCCGTAGAAGGGGCTGCCGTCCCGGACGACGCCGGCGACGGTGCGCTCGGTCTGCTCCCCGGTGCGGGGGTCGGTGAGCGTGATGACCTCACCCGGTGCCACGGGCTCGCCCGGCGGGCCGCCGGTCGACCCGTAGAACGTGTCGACGAGGACGTAGGCCGGGTCCTGGCGGATGAGGTCCCACGCCGCGCGGTCGCTGAGCAGCCGCGGCAGCCGCGCGTCCAGCACGGGCGGCGTGTCGGTGAAGTCGGTCGCGACGCCGACGGCCACCACCGGCAGCCGTTCGGTCGTGGCCAGGCGCGGGTCGTCGCCCTCGGCGACGGCGATGGTCAGCGGCGACACGTCGTTGATCTCGCCGGCGAAGTCTCTCGTCAGTTCCTGCCGCAGGTCCCCGATCGGCATCGTGGGGTTGTAGTCCACCCGCAACGACCAGCCCGACGTGGCATCGGCGACGGCCTGGTCCATGTTCCGGTCGATGATCGTCATGATCTGCGTCATCAGCACGATGACCAGGACGACGACCGAGTACATCGCCAGCGTGGCGCCGGTACGGAACCGCTTCGCCGTCGGGTACGCCACCGCGAGCCGGGTGGCCAGGCCGCGCTGGGTGGGCCGCTGCGTCAGCCGCCGGAGCGGCCGCAGGAGCACCGATTGGTGCAGGCTGACCAGGGTGACCGCCGCGAACGAGAGCATGCAGCCGAGCACCACGTACGGTGCGGTGCTGGCCTCGTCGTAGATGTCCGGCCGGACGGTGTTGGCCAGCAGCCCCCACGCCAGTACGCCCAGCGCCACGACGGTCAGCGCCGTGCGCGATCCCATCAGCCGCGACAGCATCGGCACCGCGGCGACGGCGGCCAGCGTGGGCAGCAAGTAGGTCTGCGTGGCCGCGCTGGCGATGACCGCCGGGACCGCCGCCGCCGTGAGCAGCACGGTGGCGATGGCGGACAGAATGACCAGTCGCGTGCGGGTCTTCGGGCGGACCGGTGCCTCCAGGTCGCGGATCGCGGCGATGATGTTCGTGCGCGCGATCCGGACGCTGGTCAGGATGACGGCCAGGAAAGCGAACAGGAAGCCGGCCGCCGCGCCGCCGATCAGGCTGGCCGGGGTGATCTCGAAGGCCACCCGCAGCTGGTTCTCGCCCTGGTCGTAGCTGTTGAGGATGCGCAGCGCGATCGCGACGATGACCCGTCCGAGCGCGATACCGAGGAGCGCACCGAGGACGGCGGAGGTCAGCGCGTAGACGGCGCCCTCGATGGCGAACTCGCCGGTGACGTGCCGGCGCCGCATGCCGATGGCCCGCAGGATCCCCAGCTGGCCTCGGCGCTCGTCGGCGAGCATCACGAACACGTTCACCAGCAGCAGGATCCCGGCGATGATGCAGAAGCTGCCGATGAACAGGAACATCGAGCCGAGGCTCTCGCCGGTCTCCGCGGCGGCGTCCAGGACGTCCTGCTTCGGTGTGGCGACCGCCGCGCCCTGCGCGGTCAACGGCCCGAGCAGCTCCGACATCGCGGCGCTGACCTCGTCGGTGAGCTCCGCGCCCGCCTCCACTCCACCGGAGTTGGACACCAGCGTGGTGGTCGTCGGTTCCACACCGCCGGCGGCCGCGGCCGCCGTCAGCACGCCGGGTGAGACGAACGCGTCCCGGTTGGCCGAGGCGCCCAGGCCCAGTCCGGCCAGGCCCTCGGCGGGCACGACCTGTGTCACGACGGCATCGAGCCGCTGACCGTACGCGTGGAAGGTGAGCTGGTCGCCCGGGCCGGCGCCCAGCCGGTCGGCCAGGTTGTCGTTGATGATCACGCCTCCGCTGCCGGGATCGGCGACGTCGAGCCCGGACGGGTCCGGCGCGCCGAAGCCGGCGGCCGCGTCGAAGTCGACCTCCCACAGCAGCACCCGCGGCTCGGCGACGACGCCGTCGGCGCCCTGCCGGACGGCGGCGGCCTGGTCGCCGCGGATGGTCAGCACGCCGTCGACGCGTGGGTCGTCCCTGAGCGGAGCGAGCCGGTCGGCCACCTCGTCGCCCTGGTCCAGGGTCGCCGAGCGGACCGACTCGTCGACCGGTCCGAGAACGTCATAGGCGGTCTGCCGGACCGAGCGGTCCAGCGAGTCGCCCACGGCGAGGCTGGCGACGATGAGCGCGGTGCCCAGCACCGAGCCGAGGACGACCAGGAGCGTCTCCGTCGGCCGGCGAATGATCTGGCGCAGCGCCAGGCGGCGCAGCACGGCCTTGCCCAGCAGCACGGTCACGAACGCGACCGCGGCGGCAACGGCGACGACCAGGGTGGTCGTCAGCGGGTCGAGCATCGTCCTCACCTCATCGCGGGTGCGCGAATCTCGTCGCGGATGAGGCGGCCGTCGCGCATGGTGACCAGCCGGCCGGCCGAGTGGCCGATGCCGTCGTCGTGGGTGACCAAGACGATCGCCTGGCCCTCGTCCTCGTTGAGCCGGCGCAGCAGGTCCATCACCTGCGCGGCCATCGCGGAGTCCAGGTTGCCGGTCGGCTCGTCGGCCCAGACGACGGCCGGCCCCGCGACGAGCGCACGGGCAATGGTCACCCGCTGCTGCTCGCCGCCGGACAGCTCGTTGGGCCGGTGGCCGGCGCGCCCGGCCAGGCCGACCTTGTCCAGCATCGCGACCGCGCGCTCCCGTGCCTCCCGGGCGGGCACGCCGACCAGCAGCAGCGGCAGCTCGACGTTCTCGGCCGCGTCGAGCACGGGGATCAGGTTGAACGACTGGAACACGAAGCCCATCGAGCGCGCCCGGTGGGCGGTGCGTTCGTGGTCGCTCATGGCGAACAGGTCACGGCCCTCCACGAGTACCCGGCCGCCGTCGATGTCGTCGAGGCCGGACAGGCAGTTGAGCAGCGTGGTCTTGCCGGAGCCCGACGGGCCCATGACGGCCACCAGCTCGCCGCGCCAGACCGTGAGGTTCAGCTCGTCCAGGGCCACGACCTCCTGCTGCCCGGTCCGGTACACCTTGGTCACGGATTCGGCGACCAGCAGCGGCTCGTTGGCGGTGGTGGTCATCATGCACCCCCTGTGGTGCGGTCCCGCCGGACGGCGAGGTAGATGAGCAGAGCGGCGATCAGCAGGCCGAACCCACCGACGCCGATGACGATCAGCGCCGCCCAGGGCAGGACGGGGAGCTCGGCGGCCACCCGGGCGCCGACGTCGACGCCGGCGCCGCCGTCGGCGTTCATCGCGACGACCACCCAGCGGCCGTCCTCCGGCTCGAACGTCAGCGTCTGGTCGCCGGTCCCGCTGCCCGTCGCGGTCCAGAAGTCCTGGGCCGCGGGCTCGGTGGCCGGTGCGGTGCCGGAGTGCTCCCGGTAGGTGACGTCGTCACCGGAGATCCGGGTGACCTCGTCGTAGCCGAGCCCTTCCAGGTAGGCGGCCGCATCGGACTCGCGCGCCACCCCCACGAACACGTCGCCGTCACCGGCGTCGAAGCGGATCTGCACCTCGCCGATGACGTCGCGCACCTGGACCCAGTCGGGTACGTCGGTGTCGATGTCCAGCCCGGTGCCGACGATCGCGTACTGGTCACTGCTGAACTCGACCTGCGCGCTGGACAGGTAGCCGCCGGAGTCGCGCTGCGTCCGGTCCACGATCAGCGCGGCGGCGCCGCCGGCCACCAGGCCGAACGAACCGAGCGCGACGATCGAACCGAGGACCAGCGCCACCACCCGGCCCGCTCCCATCCGTCGAGCAGGCGGAGCTGGAGGCTGCGGAGGTGGTGCCACCGTCGGTGCCGGGTCGACGGCGTGCACCGACCCGACGTCGAACCGGCCGGAGCCCAGTTCCAGGACCGCGGGTTCCCGCTCCCCCATGTCCAGGCGGAACGGCGGGTACTCGTCGGTCATCAGTGCGGCATACGCCACCACCCGGTACACCCAGCGGTTGAGGCCGAGGACGAGGTCGAAGATGCCGCGCGGATAGCGGCCCGTCACGGCGAGCGCGACGGCGGCCACCACGACGAGCAGGCTGATCAACCCCGTGATCGGGCTCCGCACCACCCAGTCACCGGCCTGGGACCCCAGGTAGGTCACGCCGCCCAGGAAGATCCCGATGATCAGGTAGTGCGGGATGGCCAGCAGCCACCACTTCACCAGCACCAACCCCCGCGACAGCCGCTCGGGATACGCCACGTCCAGCCGGGCCGGGTAGTCCGGCACATCAGCCAACGTGAACGGCGGGTACCGATCGGTGCCGAGCGCGCCGTAGCTGTAATACGCCACCCGCCACGACCACCGCAGCACACCGACGTTGAAGTCGAACAGCGCGCGCGGGTAGCGCCCGGTGAACAGGATGGCCACGAACGCCATGACGCTCACCACGGCGAACGCCGCCCACAAGAACGCGAGAACCACGTAATGCGGAATGGCCAGGAACCACTTCACCAGCCACAACCACCGCGACATGCCCGTATCGAGCCGGCCCGCGAGACGGACCGGCGAACCGGCGGCCACTGCCATCGGACTCATCCCCTTCGGACGGAAGCTTCTCCCCCAGTCCACGCCCGCTTCGCCACCACCGGCAGAGGAGTTCGTCGCCATGCCGCGGGGCCCAACGGCGGGACCGATGCCCGGACAACGCGGGACCTTGGCCCCTCGCCAGGTTCGCCGGCTGATGGTGTCGTCGTCGTATGGACACCCAGGCGGGAGAACACGCCGACACCACGAGGCGCATCAGGGAACGTCGCAGGGCGCTGATCGCCGCCTCGACACTCATGGCCTCGACCACGGTGGCCGTCGCCACCCACGCCCGCCTGTGCAACTGGGGCGCGACGGCCGAGGAAGGCGTCCGCCAGCTCCCTGGTGACGAGTTCATCTTCGACGCCGACTCGGCCACCACCCGCGCCGTCACCATCAGCGCGCCCCGCGAGGAGGTGTGGCGTTGGCTCGTGCAGATCGGCCAGGACCGCGGCGGCTGGTACAGCTATGACTGGCTGGAGAACCTGTTCGGCCTCGACATCCACAGCACCCATGACATCCGGGACGAATGGCAGCACCTCGCTGCCGGCGACCAGGTGCGGGCCGCGCCCGCGGGCGTCCTCGGCATGAAGGACGGCTACGCCTTCCGAGTCGCCCGCATCGACCCCGGCCACGCCCTCGTGCTCCGCCAGCAGCCGCCCGAACACCCCTGGGACGCCACCTGGGCGTTCGTGCTCGTCGACGACACCCCCGACAGCTGCCGCCTTCTGGTCCGCAGTCGCTCGAAGCGCTCGCCCGGCCTCACCGGCCGGCTCACCTGGATCGGCGGCGAGCTCATGGACCCGATCGTCCTCGTCATGACGCGGAAGATGCTGCTCGGGATCCGGGCACGCAGCGAATTCGCCCGCGACCGGCGGCTGCGCCGGACAGCTGCCTGATCACACCGGAAACACCAACCGAAGGGGAAACCATGAAGGCGCTCGTGTACCACGGCCCCGGCCGCAGGTCCTGGGAGGACGTCCCGGACCCCGCCGTCAAGAACCCGGACGACGCAGTCGTACGGATCGACTGCGTGACGATCTGCGGCACCGACCTGCACATCCTCAAGGGTGACGTCGCCACCGTCGAACCGGGCCGGGTCCTCGGCCACGAAGCGGTCGGCACCGTCGAGGAGATCGGCGGCAACGTCCGCAACGTCGCCGTCGGCGACCGCGTGCTCGTCTCGTGCATCTCCGCCTGTGGGCGGTGCCGGTACTGCCGCGAAGGCCGCTACGGCCAGTGCCTGGGCGGAGGCGGCTGGATCCTCGGCCACCGCATCGACGGCACGCAGGCCGAGCGGGTCCGCGTCCCGTTCGCCGACACATCCGTCCACCGGCTGCCGGACCAGGTGAGCACCGAGGACGCCGTCATGCTGGCCGACATCCTGCCCACCTCGTACGAGGTCGGCGTCCTCGCCGGCGCCGTCCGGCCGGGCGACACCGTCGTCATCGTCGGCGCTGGGCCGATCGGTCTCGCCGCCGTCATCACGGCCCGGCTGTTCAGCCCGTCACACATCGTCGTCGTCGACCCCGCGCCCGGCCGCCGTGAGGCCGCCGCGGCACTCGGCGCCGACGTGCAGCTCGATCCCGGTGCCGACGACGTCGCCGTGCGGGTCCGCGACCTCACCGACGGTCTGGGGGCAGACGTCGCCGTCGAAGCCGTCGGTATCCCGGAGACCTTCGAATCGTGTGTCGAGCTGGTCCGCCCCGGAGGCCACGTGGCCAACGTCGGCGTACACGGCGCACCGGCCACGCTGCATCTGGAGACCGCCTGGATCCGCGACCTCACCATCACCACGGGCCTGGTCGACACCCACACCACACCGGTCCTGCTGCGCATGCTGGCCGCCGGCCAGCTCGCGCTGCCCGGCCTCGTGACGCACCGGTTCGGCCTCGACGAGATGCAGGACGCCTACGACGTGTTCTCCCGGCCGTCCGAGACCGGCGTGCTCAAGGTCGCGCTGTTCGGAGCCGACCGTCCTCGCCCCGGCATCGAGTGACCCATGGCCGACCTGCACCTGTGGTGGCTCGCCGAGACCCTGACGTGCGAGTACGCCGGTGCGGTCGCCGCCGACACCGTGGTGCGGGCCGTCTCCTCGGCAGCCCGCACCTTACGTCGTCTGGACCTGAGCGACGACGTCTTCTGGGAGCTCACCGAACAGATGGCCCGTCGCCAGCTGACCGATCTCCTTGCTCATCGCTGACCTCGGACGCCGTCAATTTCCTGCGTGGGAGTCAGTCATCGGCCGGAGCCCTACCCTGGTCCCGTGGTAGTCGACCCCGCCCCGCTTCGAATCCTGGGCAGGTCCCGAGGCTATCGCTGAATGCATCCAGTGGGCCGACGTGGCCGCTCAGCTCCTCTTCGAGCGGGGGAACCTGGTGCACAGCGGCTGGGTGACCACGACGGACGACGACGGGGTCGCCCAGCTGACTCGGAGGCACATGAAGACCGGCGACGAGTATCCGTTCAGCCAGTCCGACCTCGAAGAACTCGGCCACGAGCTCGGTGTGCTGGCCGCCACCGGGTACCTGTTCATGGCCGTCGCGATGACGGAGCTCTTCGACTCCGACGAGTGATCAAGACGTGTCGCACACCTTTGTCGACTGCGTCCGCGGCGAAAAGGCCGGCCACGCCGGCCAGGACGACCGCCCAGCCGACCACGGTGGGTCCCTCGTGGTCGAAAACCTCGGCGAGGGCAGGCACGTAGACGACCAGGAGCGACACGGTGAGCGCGAGCCCGATGGCGGGCAACAGCAGCCGGTTGGTCGTCCAGCCCAGTTCGCCGGGCCGTCGCGTGGAGCTGCGGCAGGCGAACGCGTTCGCGGTCTGCGCCAGGACGACGGCGAGGAACGCCGCGCCCGAGGCGGCCAGCTGAGTCGCCCCGCCGGGGAACGGCTCACCCGGCCGCCAGCCCGCCGCGACGAACGTCAGCACGAACGCGGCCATCGAGAACAGCGTGATGGTGGGCCCGAGGACACCGAACGCGCGCCGGGCCACGGTGCGGTCGAGGAGGCGTCCGGTCACCGGCGGCCGGTCCAGCACGCTTTTGGCCGGCGGTTCGGCCCCCAGGGCGACCGCGGACCAGGTGTCGGTACCGATGTCCAGGGCAAGGATCTGCAGGACACCCAGAGCCAGCGGGAACTGCCCGCCGGAGAGCATCCAGACGACGAACGGCGTGAGCTCGGCCACGTTGTCAGAGAGGTGGTAGGTGAGGAAGCGCCGGATGTTCAGGAACGTCGCCCTGCCGAGCTCCACGCCGGCGACGAGGGTCGCGAAGTGGTCGTCGAGCAGCACCAGGTCCGACGCCTCGCGGGCGACGTCGGTGCCGGAGCGGCCCATCGCGATGCCGATGTCCGCCTCGTGCAGCGCAGGGCCGTCGTTCACACCGTCGCCGGTCATCGCCACCACGTGGCCCCGGCCGCGCAGGGCGCGGGCGATGCGCAGCTTGTCCTCCGGTGACACCCGGGCGACGACCACGCCGTCGCGGTCGAGCAGCGCCCCGAGAACGGCCTCCTCCGCCGGCAGCTCGGCGCCGACGAGCACCGGATCGTCCTTGCGGCGCAGGCCCACCTCGGAGGCGATCGCCGCAGCCGTCGCCGGATGGTCGCCGGTGATCATGGCGACCTTGATGCCGGCATGCCGGCACGCGCGGATGGCCTCGTGCACGTCGTCGTGGGGCGGGTCTTCCAGGGCGAGCAGGGCGTACAGCTCGAGGTCGCGCTCGGCGTCCGCGGCCGTCTGCGGAACGGTCGCGCCGGCCGCACGGCCGGCGACGGCGAGCACCCGCAGGCCACGATCGGTGAGCGCCGCCAGCGCGTCCACGGCACCATCACCGCCGTCGCCACGGGTGCACAGCGGCAGTACGGCATCGGGCGCGCCCTTGACGATCACCTCGTCGCCGGCCACGACCGACATGCGCCGGCGCCGCGGGTCGAACGGGAACCGGACCAGGACCTCGGCCGGGATGTCACCATCGACGCCGACCCGCCGGGCCAGGGCGTCGAGTGCGGCCTCCATCGGATCACCGTGCGCTCTCCATTCGCCCCCGACCTGGTGCACGTAGCCGGTCGAGCACAGCACGCCGGCCCGGGCCGCCCGCCGAACGCCCGCGGCGGCAGGCGCGGACTCGTACTCCACCTCGGCGTCCGGCGCATAGCCCGGTGTGAGGATGCGCGCGCCGCCTGACGGTGTCCATGCCTCGACCACCGTCATCTGGTTGAGGGTGAGGGTGCCGGTCTTGTCGGTGCAGATGAAGGTGGTGGAGCCGAGCGTCTCGACCGCGTCGAGGTTGCGGACCAGCGCCTTCTTGCGCGCCATCTGCTCCGCACCCCACGCGAGCGAGAGGGTCACCGTCGGCAGCAGTGCCTCCGGCACGAGCGCGACGGTGACCCCGATGGCGAACACGAGCCCGTCGGAGGCCGGCTCTCCGGTCAGCATCGCCACGGCGAAGAATGCGGCACCGACGCCCACCGCGATGGCGGCGATCGTCCGTACCACGCGCCGCAGCTCACGCGTCAGCGGGCTGGCCGGCGACGTGGACTCCGTCGTGAGGTGCGCGATGCGGGCCAGAGCGGTACCCGCGCCGATGGCCGTCACCCGCGCCGTCGTCGCACCCTCCACCAGGAAGGTGCCGGCGTGCACCGGATCGCCCACGGCGACGGCGACCGGCTCGCTCTCGCCGGTCAGCAGTGAGGTGTCGACCCGCAGGCCCTCCGCGACGACGACAGTGCCGTCGGCCGGCACCCGGTCGCCGGACTCCAGCGCCAGCAGGTCGCCGACGACGACCTCGGTCGCGTCGACCTGCCTGCGCCGGCCGTCGCGGATCACGGTGACGGCCAGCGGCAACAAGTCACGCAGCCGGTCCGCGGCCCGGTCCGCCCGGCTCTCCTGGACGAAGGCGAAGAGCGCGTTCAGGACGATCACCACGACGATCGCGACGCCCAGCTGCGGCAGACCCGCGACGAACGCCAGTGCGGCCGCCAGCCAGAGCATGACGGCGAAGAAGTGGACGAGCTGGTCGAGCAGCCGCCGTGCGGCCGACGTCCGGGCCGGAGCCGGCAGGCGGTTCGGCCCGTCCCGTGCCAACCGGGCCGCGGCCTCGTCGCTCGACAGACCGGCGACAGCGGCGACGGTCACGATGCCAGCCCGGCCGATGCGGGTGCCGCCGCATCCGTGTGGCCGAGGAGGGCACGCATACGTGCCCGTCCACCGGCGACCGCGGCCAGGACGTCACGTTCACTGACGATGCCGACCAGCGACCGGTTCGCGTCCAGCACCGGCAACGCGGTGAAGCCGCTGTCGAGCAGGATCCGCGCGGCCAGCCCGACCGGTGCATCGTCACGCACCCGTGGCCGCAGCCGGCCCAGCAGCAGTTCACCGAGCGTCTCGCGGAACGGCGGGTCGCCGCGTTCGCACCAGGCGATCGCGACGTCCTCGAGCGAGACCACGCCGTGAACGCGACCCGTGTGGCTCACCACGGCGACGTGCCCGGATCCGGTGCGGCGCATGAACTCCCACGCCGTCAGGCAGGCCGCGGACGGATCGAGCACCTCGACCCGCCGGGACATCACCTCGGCGACGGTCACCGACATGGCGCCTCCCCTCTCCTGACCTCACGCTAGGCCGCCACCCGCGCAGCGCACTGGTGCCGAAGGTCCCCAGGTCACGGGTCGAACGAGGGTGGTGCCGCAGCGCCGTCCGGCGGACAGTCGAGGTAGTGAGAGAGTCCGGAAGGAGTGGACGTCATGCGCGCACTCGTCGTCTATGAGTCCATGTTCGGCAACACCCAGAAGATCGCCGAGGCCATCGCCGACGGCCTGGCCGCGAACATGACCGTCGACGTCGTCGAGGTCGGCTCCGCGGGCACGTCCCTGGACGGCGTCGACCTGCTCGTCGTCGGTGGACCGACCCACGCGTTCAGCATGAGCCGCGAGTCCACCCGCAAGAGCGCAACGGAGCACGGCTCCGGCACGGTCGTGTCGAAGGCCGGCGGCATCCGCGAATGGATCGCGGACCTGCACGCCGGCAGCACCCCGTTCGCGACCTTCGACACCAAGGCCGACAAGCCCCACCTGCCCGGGTCCGCGGCCCACGCCGCGCGTCGGCACCTGCGCCACCGGGGTCTGCGTCCGTTCGCGGCGGCGACCAGCTTCTACGTGACCGACATGGAGGGCCCGCTCGCCGACGGCGAGGAGGAACGCGCCCGGCGCTGGGGTGAGCAGCTCGGCCTGGCCGCGACCTGATCCGCTGACGAGGCTGAGGAGGTGACCGCCGTGACCACGGACCCGCGCACGGGGATGACCATCCTCGACGAGGACACCTGCTGGAGCCTGCTGAGTTCCGCGCGCCTCGCGAGGGTGGCCATCGCCATCGCCGGCGACATCGAGGTGTTCCCGGTGAACATCGTGGTGGACGACCGCACCGTCGTCTTCCGCACCGGCGAGGGCACGAAGCTGGCCGCCGCGGTCATCGCCCCTCGGGTGGCGGTCGAGGCCGACGGCGCCGACCCGGCGACGGGCCGGGCCTGGAGCGTCGTCGTCAAGGGACGGGCGGAGCGGCTGGACCGGTTCGCCGACATCTACCGCGCCGAGGACCTGACGCTGCCCGACTGGACCGGACACCCGAAGCAGTGGTTCGTCCGGGTCTACGGCGACCAGATCGCCGGCCGGTCCTTCGAGACGGCGCCGACCTGACCTCGCCGCGGCGGCGCGAACCGGAGCGGGGTGCGCTCGACCAACACAACGTCAGCCGGCGACGAGACGACCACTGTCGCCCCGGCCTCGTACATCGAGCCGCACCGTGCACCACGACGATCGACACCGATGATCACCCCGAACGCCCCACTATGGCCGGCGCGCACGCCGGCGATGGCGTCCTCGACCACCGCGCACGTCGCGGGACGGGCGCCCAACCGGCGGGCCGCCTCCACAAACGGTGCGGGGTCGGGTTTGCCGGGCAGGCCGAGCCGCTCCAGGTCGTTGCCGTCGACGCGGACGTCGAACAGCTCGCCGACTCCGGCGGCACGAAGCACCTGGTCGCAGTGCCGGCTCGACGACACGGCGGCCGTCGGCACGTAGCGTCGCCGCAGCTCGCGCAGGACGGAAACGGTCTCCGGATAGGCCGTGACGCCCGTGCGCTCGACCGCCTCGACGAAGCGCCGGGTCTTCTCCTCGGCGAGGGAGGCGACGGTGTCGCCGTCACCGCTCTCCGGCAGACCGATGCCGCGGGCAGCGAGGAAGTCCCGCACGCCGTCGAGCCGCGGTTTGCCGTCGACGAACCGCAGATAGTCGGAGTCGGCGTCGAATCCGGGCAGCTGGAGGTCATGCTCCGAGCCATAGCGCCGGAGGAACCCGTCGAAGGTCGCCTTCCACGCGGTCGCGTGCACCCGCGCCGTGTCCGTCACGACCCCGTCGACGTCGAAGATCACGGCGTCGAGCAGGTCCAGGTAGAGGGTGGCGGTGGTCATCGCCCAGGCCTCTTGTCGCGGATCACCGTCACCGGGATCGGCATTCGCCGCAGGATGCTCCGGGCGGACGAGCCGAGCAGCATGCCGGTGACCCGTCCGTGTCCGCGCCCTCCGATGACGGCCAGATCCGCTCCGGCGGCGTACTCGGCCAGTGCCGGCGCCGGGTGCCCGTACTCGACCGCCGTGGTCACGTCCACCTCGGGGTATTTCGCCCGCCAGGAGCCCAGGGAGTCGGAGAAGATGCGGGCCGCGGCCTCCTCGTAGCGAGCCACGTCGGGGCGCAGCGGCCGGTCCGCCGGGTAGCCGAGGGGCAGCTCCATGGCGTGCACAGCGACGATCCGAGCACCCCGGTCGGCCGCAAGGGAGAAGGCGTACTCGACGGCGGCGTCACCAGGAGCCGAACCGTCGACGCCCAGCAGAATGCAGCGCCGCGGCCGGATCGGGGGCTTCCAGGCGTCAGGGACGACGGTCAGAGGCACCCGGGTGTGCGTGGCGCATGCCAGCGAGGTCGAGCCCATCACGAGCTCGGCGAGCTTGCCCAGCCCCTGCCGGCCGACCACGAGCATGGGCGAGCGCAGCGAGGCACGCAGCAGGATCCTCGGCGCCATGCCGAACCGCAAGGCCGTACGCACCTGCAGGTCGCCGTAGCCGCCGGCGGCCAGCCGGTCCAGGGCCTCGTCGAAGACGTCGTCGGCCAGCTCCTGCGGCGCGACGTCGAGCACGGCGAGGGAATGGGACTCTCCGGGGTGGGCGAAGACCAGCGTCAACCCACACCCACGTGTCCGTGCCTCGGCGGCGGCCCAGTCGAGCGCGATGAGCGCGCTCGGCGAACCGTCGAGACCGACCACGATCGGCCGGTTCGCCATCGCCGACGGTGCCGGTTGTTCAGCGGGAACGGATGCTGTCGTCATGACTCCAGCACACCTCTCGCCGCGGGTTCACGGCAGGGCAGCGTGGCCCCTCGCGGCGGGCCGAAG
Organism: Jiangella rhizosphaerae; assembly: GCF_003579925.1. GTDB lineage: Bacteria > Actinomycetota > Actinomycetes > Jiangellales > Jiangellaceae > Jiangella > Jiangella rhizosphaerae. Next base: position 41,823 of record NZ_QUAL01000190.1, read on the forward strand.
GTCCCGGCTCCGGTCGGCCAACGCCCCTGGGTGCTGGCCACCTGGCTGCGTAGCGTCGATAGTGGGGCCGGGCGTCCTGGCCACGGTCCCCTGACCGGTGAGGAGGACGTCATGGCCGCCATCAAGCACTGGACCGTCGACATCTACATCGGCGAGCACGACGACGGCAGCACCTATGCCGAGGCCCGTCTGATCACCCATGCCACGGCCGGTCTCCGTGCCACCGGGACTGCCCGGCTCAATCCGAGCGACGTCAACGTGCCGGAGATCGGTGACGAGCTGGCCACCGCCCGCGCGCTGCGCGTCCTCGCCGACGAGCTGCTCGGAACCGCGAGCGACGACATCGAGAACATCACGCACGAGCCCGTGCACCTGAAGCGGTGAGCACCATGCGAGTTCTGGTCTCCGAGGCAGCGCCCGGAGACGCCGTCGAGGTACTGGGACGCCTGCGTGCGGCGGGCCACACCGTCGTCACGTGCCGGGGCGGCGCGCGTTGCCCGCTCGCCGTCGACGGGACGTGTCCGCTGGCCGACGGGCTCGTCGACGTCGTCGTGCACGTCCGGGCCCGGCCGGGCGCGCTGAGCGATCACGACCGGCCGTTCCAGTGCGGCGTCGTCGCCGGTGTGCCGACGGTCCTGTGCGGATATCCCGCGGCGGAAGGCCCGTGGTCCCGCGCGGAGGCGCACTGTTCCCCCGCCGGCATCGTCGCGGCGGTCGGCAACGCAGCACGGCCCACGTCAGGTGCCGCCCGGAGGCGGGTCGAGAAGGCCGTCGCGGAGGTGCTGCGGCCCCACCGGCTGCCGCCCCCGCGTCGGGTCGACATCACCGTGGACCACAGCGTGGTCGGTGTCTCGTTGACCTTCGATCGGCGGCTGCCGGTCATCGTCCGTGAGCAGCTGCGGCCAGCCGTCAGGTCGGCGCTCGCGGCATTCAGCCCGTATTGGGCCTACGCCCGAGTGGCGGTCCTCGCCGACGTGCCGGCGACAGCAGGGCCTGGGGCGGGCCGGCCGGCCGAATGAGTCGATGGACGGAGATCACGTGCCGCGACGACGAGGCCGGCGGACCAGCCCGGTGCCCGGCCGTGTGCCGGAGGGTGGATCGACGCCATGTCATGGCCGCTGCGCGCCAAGAGCCAGGCGATCAGAGAGTTGGAGTTCCACATCTCACCTGCCTCGAGCTCGTCGCGTCCCCAGGTGGCGGTCGGGAATGCCCGCACGAGGGAGAGAACATGCCCCGCCCGGGTCGGATCGGCGCTGACGCGCCGAGGGCTGTCCACCGCTTCGCGGGCGTCCGGGATCATGCCGTCACGCCACATGCGCACCTCGTAGCGGAAGAAGCGACAACGGCCGAGCCACCGCAGGCCTACGGGTCCCTCGCTCACCGCCCCACGCTCAGGCGCCTCGATGCCCCACACGGGCGCCATCTCGATGGTGAACCGGTCGACTCCGAGGCGTACTTCCAGCGCCGCATGGTAGAGATCGCAGCGGTCGCGGTGTTCGAGACGAGCGGTGAGCGCCTCGAAGATGCGTCCGTTCGTGCGGACGCAGTGCGTGTTGTCGCCGGCGCCCAGCGGTAGCCAGTAGAGGTCGATGCTGGCGGGCGTGCGTGGCATCGGCATCGTGTTCACGGCCCGATCACCTCCCGCTTCCAGCCAACGACGGCCCGCGGGTCAGCGACAGGTGCGAAGGTCCCCAGGGTTCGGGACCGCCGGGGGACGTTGGTCATCCGTGGGCGCACGGTGGCAGGAAGAATGTCCGTCCTGCGCTCGGTCGCACCTCAGCCGAGTGCAGCGAGCACGAGGCAGACCGGCCCGCCGGTGATGTGTGCTGGTGCGATCGTGCTGAGCCTGCTGTTCTTCGGCGCCGCGCGACTGCTGGGCTTCACCGACCTGCCGCAGACCGCACCCGAGCTGTCGGCGTTCGTCGTCGCGCTCAACCTGTCCGTGCCGATGGCGGTCTGGATGAGGTTCCGCGGGATGGAGTGGCGGCCTCGCCTCGGTACGCGGATGCCGCACGGCGTGAGCGCTCGACGAGTTGAGCCCGGGTAGCCCTCACGCCGCCTCCGTCCCAGCCGCACGCTCGGCGTCCGCCACATGGCGGATCACCGCGAGCAGGCTGTCCGGCGTCACCGAGATGGAGTCGATGCCCGCCCGCACCAGCGTCCGCGCGAAGTCGGGATCGTCGCTGGGCCGCTGCCCGCACAGGCCGACAGGTGCGCCGGCCGCATGTGCCAGCTCGAGGAGCCGCCTGATGCTCCACTCGACGGCGGGGTCGCGCTCGTCGAACAGCGGCGCCAGCAGGTCGGAGTCGCGGTCGACGCCGAGCGTCAGCTGCGTGAGGTCGTTGCTGCCGATCGAGAAGCCGTCGAACAGCTCGGCGAACCGGGCGGCCAGGATGATGTTGGACGGGATCTCGGCCATCACGTAGACCTTCAGTCCGTTCTCGCCGCGCACCAGGCCCTCGTCCGCCATGGTGGCCAGGACCTGCCGCCCTTCGTCCGGTGTGCGGCAGAACGGGATCATCACGATGACGTTCCGCAGGCCCATGGCGTCGCGCACGCGGCGGATCGCGCGGCATTCCAGCGCGAAGCCGTCGCGGTAGCCGGGTGCGTAGTAGCGGCTGGCGCCGCGCCAGCCGAGCATGGGGTTCTCCTCGGACGGCTCGAACCCGGCGCCCCCGACGAGCGTGGCGTACTCGTTGGTCTTGAAGTCGCTCATGCGCACGACGACGGGCTCCGGCCAGTGAGCGGCGGCGATCCGGCCGATGCCGTCGGCCAGCCGGTCGACGAAGTAGTCAGCAGGTGTAGCGCTGCCCCGGGTGATCCGCTCCACCCGCTGCCGCGTGGCGGAGTCGAGCCATTCCGGATGAGCCAAGGCCATCGGATGCACCTTGATGTGATTGGCCACCAGGAACTCCATCCGCAGCAAGCCCACGCCCGCGGCGGGCAGCCGCCACCACCGGAACGCCGCGGCGGGATCGGCGACGTTGAGCATGACGCGGGTGCGCGTCGCCGGAATCGCCGTGAGGTCGAGGTCTTCGGCGCTGTACGCGAGCCTTCCGCGGTAGACGTGGCCACGGTCGCCCTCGGCACAGGAGACGGTGACGCCGTCGCCGTCGGCGAGAACGGTGGTGGCCGAGCCGGTGCCGACGACGGCGGGCACGCCGAGCTCGCGGCTGACGATCGCCGCGTGCGACGTACGCCCGCCGTGGTCGGTGACGATGGCCGCGGCCTTCTTCATGATCGGTTCCCAGTCCGGGTCGGTGACGCCGGTGACGAGAACGCCGCCGTCGGGGAACGCGTCGATGTCGGCCGCACTGGACAGCTTGCACACCACGCCGGCGCCGATCGCGTCGCCGACGGCCAGCCCGCTCACGACGGGCTCGGCCTCCTCGCGGAGCCGGAAAGTCCGCATCGTCGTCGTGTGCCGCCGGGTCTGCACGGTCTCCGGGCGGGCCTGGACGACGAACAGCTCGCCGGTCCGGCCGTCCTTGGCCCACTCGACGTCGACGGCCGTGCCGTAGTGGTGTTCGATCGCGACCACCCAGCGTGCGATCCGGAGGATCTCGTCGGTGGTGAGCACCCAGGCGTCGCGTTCCTCGACGCTCGTCGCGGTGGCGGTGGTGCCGCCGGTGGCGCGGTAGACGACCTTCTGCTCCTTGCGGCCCTTGGCCCGCGAGATCACCGGGCGGATGCCCGGCTGATCCAACAGCGGCTTGAAGACGACGTACTCGTCCGGGTCGACGGCCCCGCTGACGACGGACTCGCCCAAGCCCCACGCCGCGTTGACCAGGACGACGCGTGGGAATCCGGTCTCGGTGTCCAAGGAGAACGCGGTCCCGGCACCGGCACGGTCGGCGCCGGCCATGACCTGCACACCGACGGACAGAGCCACGTCGAGGTCACCGAAGCCGAGGTCGCGCCGGTAGTTGATCGCGCGGTCGGTGAAGAGGGAAGCGAAGCAGCGCTGGCAGGCCGCGACGACGGCATCGAGGCCGCGGACATTGAGGAAGCTCTCCTGCTGCCCGGCGAAGCTCGCCTCGGGGAGATCCTCGGCGGTCGCGCTGCTGCGGACGGCGACGGCCGGCTCGTCCTCGCCCGCATCGGCAGCGAGGCCGGCGTAGAACGCGGCGATCTCGGCCACCAGCTCGCCCGGCATGCGCCCCTGACGGATGAGCGTGCGGATTCGCTCGCCCACCTCGGCCAGCGGACTGCCGTCGTCGAGCCGGCGAAGCTCGGCGGCGATCCGGGCGGGCAGGTCGTTGGCGTCCAGGAAGGCGCGGTAGGCATCGGCGGTGACCGCGAAACCGGGCGGCACGGGCACGCCGGCGTGGGCCAGGTGCCGGGTCAGCTCGCCCAGCGACGCGTTCTTGCCACCGACCAGGGCGACATCTCCACGCCCGAGGGTGTCGAACGGCACGACGAGGGTGGTGTTCATGACGGCTCCAGTCGTTGTTCCGGAATCATGGCGATGGCTCCGGCCGGGCACTCGGCGGCGCACAGGCCGCAGCCCTTGCAGTACTCCAGATCGATCTCGTACCGCCGGCCGGGGCCGAGCTTGATGACGGCGTTGTCGGGGCAGACGCTGTAGCAGTTGTCGCATTCGAAGCAGCCGCCGCAGGACAGGCAGCGGCGCGCCTCGAACAGGGCGGTGGCCGCGTCCAGGCCGGCGACCACCTCGTCGAAGGTGGAGGTGCGGCGCGCCGCCTCGAGCTTCGAACGGTGTTGCCGTGGCGCGTCGGTGTAGTACCAGGGGTTGAGCCCCTCGAACGCCGCCTCCACCACCGGCGCGGACGCCTCCACGGCCGTCTCGCGCAGCCAGGCGTCGATGGCCTGTGCCGCACGGCGGCCGTGGCCGATGGCGCTGGTGACGGTGCGGTCGCCGGAGATGGCGTCGCCGCCTGCGAACACGCCGGGCAGGCCGGTCATGAAGGCGCCGTCGACGACGATGCGGCCGTGCGCCGTCGCGACCGACGGCGTGTGCGAGACCAGGCCGAGGTCGCTGTCCTGCCCGAGCGCAAGCACGACGGCGTCCGCGTCGAGCTCGTCGAACTCGCCGGTCGGCTGCGGGAACCCGGACTCGTCGAGCCGCATCCGCTCGACGGTGACCCGGCCCTCGTCGGCCTGGGCGATGGTGGACAGCCAGCGCAACCGCACGCCCTCCTCCTCGGCCTCGGTGACCTCGGACTCGTGTGCGGGCATCCGGTCGCGGGTGCGCCGGTAGACGATGAGGGCGTCAGCCGCGCCGAGGCGGCGGGCGGTGCGGGCGACGTCGACGGCGGTGTTGCCGCCGCCGTACACGGCGACCCGCCGCCCGAGCAGCGGCGGCGCGCCGCCGGCCGTCCGCCGCAGGACGGAGAGCGCGTCGAGGATGTGGGCGGAATCACCGGCCGGCACGTAGGTCCGGTGGCTGAGCTGGGCGCCGACGGCGAGGAACACCGCGTCGAAGCCCTCGGCGTCGCGGATGTCGGCCACGTCGCCGACCCGGGTGTTCAGCTCCAGCGTCACGCCGAGCTCCACGATGCGCCGGATCTCGGCGTCGAGGACGTCGCGCGGCAGCCGGTAGGCCGGGATGCCGAAGCGCATCATCCCCCCGGGTTCGGGACCGGAGTCGCGGATCGTCACGTCGTGCCCTAGCAGCCGCAGATGGTAGGCGGCGGCCAGGCCGGCCGGACCGGCACCGACCACGAGCACCCGCCGCCCGGTCGCCTCACCGGCGGACACCGTCCAACCGGCCCTGATGGCCTCGTCACCGAGGAAGCGCTCGACCGAGTTGATGCCGACGGTCTCGTCGAGCTGCCCGCGGTTGCAGGCGGTCTCACACGGCCGGTAGCAGACCCGGCCCATGATCGCCGGGAACGGGTTGACACTCATGATCTCCCGCCAGGCGGCCTCGTAGTCGCCGTCCTGGGCGAGGTGCAGCCACTCGCGGACGTTCTCGCCCGCGGGGCAGGCGGCGGCGCACGGCGGGAACAGGTCGCGGTAGACGGGACGCTCGACGCGCCAGGCGCCGGTGCGGTTCGTCCGGCTCGACGCCGAGCCGAGCGTGATGGCGAACGGCGTGTCCATCAGGACACCTCCTCCGGTGCGGATTCGGCCAGCAGGCCGTACCGGGTGATGTTGCGGTCGGCCTGGGCCTGGATGCGGGCGATCACGTCCGTCCGCTCGCGTGGCCGGAACAGATGGGCGTAGCGGCTCTGCCGTCGCAGGTACTCCTCGACGGCAACGTGGTGGCGGATCCGCGTGACAGCGGTGACCTCGCCATGCTCGGCTTCGAAGACGGGGAACAGCCCGCTCTGCGTGGCCAGCCGGGCCAGCCGGATGGTGTCGTGCGCCTCACTGCCCCAGCCGAGCGGGCAGGGCACCAGCACGTGCAGGTACCGCGCACCGCGCAGGTCCATGGCGCGGGTCACCTTGTACTCCAGGTCGCGCAGGTCCGCGACGGTGGCCGTCGCGACGTACGGGATCTCGTGTGCCATCGCGACGGCCGGGACGTTCTTGCCCTGGCCGAACACGTTGCCCGGCTCCGGGCCCACGGCCTGGGTGGTGGCGGTGCGGGCGGCCGGCGGCGTGGCGCCGGAGCGCTGCACGCCGGTGTTCATGTAGGCCTCGTTGTCATAGCAGACGTAGAGGACGTCGTCGTTCCGCTCGAACATCCCGGACAGGCAGCCGAAGCCGATGTCGACGGTGCCGCCGTCGCCGCCCTGGCCCAGCACGCGCACGTCGGTGCGGCCCTGGGCGCGCAGCGCCGCGGCCACGCCCGTGGCGACCGCGGGTGCGTTGCCGAACAGGGAGTGCAGCCATGGCAGCTGCCACGCGCTCTCCGGGTACGGCGTCGAGAAGACCTCGAGGCAGCCGGTGGCGTTGACGGCGATCAGCCGGTTGGCGGTGGCCCGCAGGGCGGCGTCCACCACCCACCGTGCGGCGAGGGCCTCGCCGCAGCCGCGACAGGCACGGTGGCCGCACGTCAGGGCGTCGGCGCGGTCCGGCCGCGCCTGGCCGGCCCGCAGCTCCGCGGCGAGCAGCCGGTTGCCGGCCACGAGGCTGCCGGTCTGCCGGTACGGAATCTGTTCCACAGGCATTGCCGACACTCCCTTCAGCGGGGACGTGCGAGCTCGCGCTCGACGAGCCTCAGGTCGAGGTCGAGGAAGGTCAGCGATTCGACACGGCCGCCGTGCGCGTCCACGAGGGCCCGGCGCAGCGACGCGCGGGTGATCGGGCGGCCGCCGAGGCCGGCGACGACGGTGACGCACTCGGCGCCGGCGACGGCGCCCCGGACATCGGCGGTGACGATGCCGCCGGTGCCGGCCGAGAACGCCCGCTCCAGCACCACCACGCGACGGGCGTTCGTCAGTGCGGCACGCACCGCGTCGAACGGGAACGGCCGGTACGTGGTGATCCCCAGCACGCCGATGCGCAGGCCGTCGTCACGGAGCTCGTCGACGACGTCCTTCAGGGTGCCGAGCACTGAGCCGAGCGCGACCACGACGGTCTCGGCGTCGTCGGTGCGATAGGGCCGGACGAGTCCGCCGGTGGCGCGACCGAACGACTCGGCGAAACCGAGGGCGACCGCCGGGATCGCGTCGAGTGCGCGCAGCTGGTTGACGTGAGCGAGGTAGCGCACCTCGGTGAAGGCCTCCGGGCCGACCATCGCACCGATGGTCACCGGGTCGGATGGATCGAGGAACTGCCGCGGCCGGTACGGTGGCAGGAAGTCGTCGACGTCGTTCTGGCCGGGTAGGTCGACCTCTTCGAACGCGTGCGTGAGCACGAAGCCGTCCATGCAGACCATGACCGGCACCGACAGCCGCTCGGCGACCGCGAAGGCCTGGATGTGCAGGTCCGCCGCCTCCTGGTTGTCCTCCGCGTAGAGCTGGATCCAGCCGGCGTCGCGCATGACCATCGAGTCGCTGTGGTCGTTCCAGATGTTGATCGGCGCGCCGATGGCCCGGTTCGCGATCGTCATGACGATCGGCAGGCCGAGCCCGGCGGCGTTGTGGACCGCCTCGGCCATGTACAGCAGTCCCTGGCTCGCCGTCGCCGTGTATGCCCGGGCGCCGGTGGCCGACGCACCGATCGCGACGGACATGGCGGCGAACTCGGACTCGACGTTGATGAACTCGCACGGCGCGAGCGCGCCGGACTTCACCGTCGCGCTCAGCGCTTCGACGATGTGGGTCTGCGGCGAGATCGGGTAGGCGCAGATCACCTCCGGCCGGCACGCGGCAACGGCCGCCGCGACGGCCTGCGATCCCTCGATCTGCCTAAGCATGAGCTGCACTCCCCTGATCGGAACGGACCAGCTCGTACGCCTCCGTGGCGGCCGCGATGTTCCCCTCGACCAGCCCGTTGCCGAACCGGCCACGGATGGCCGCAACGACGGAGTCGATCGACACGACGCCGGTCAGCGCCGCGAACGCACCGAGCAGGGCCGCGTTCGGCACCGGGCGGCCGATGTGCCGCTGGGCCAGGTCACTAGCGGGCACGGTGACGAGGTGTCCTCGCGGATACCACCGTGTCCGCTCGGTGAGCCCGAGCTCGGCCGGCCCGGCGGCGGCGTTCAGCAGGGCGTAACCGTCGCTCTTCAGCCCGGCGAAGACGTCGACACCTTCGAGCAGCGTGGTGTCCTGGACGATGATGGCGTCCGGGTCCATGACCGGCTCGCGCAACCGGATCGCCACGTCGGCGATCCGGCAGAACGCCATGACGGGCGCTCCGGTGCGCTCGGAGCCGAAGCTCGGGAACGCCTGGGCGTGCCGGCCCTCGGCGAAGGCGGCGACGGACAGCAACTCGGCCGCCGTCACCACGCCCTGCCCGCCGCGTCCGTGGATGCGCACCTGGAACATGGAGCCGGACATCGCTGCCGCCATTCCGTCACAGCCGGTCGGCCACGTATGCGGTGAGATCGGCGAGCTGCGCCGTGTAGCCCCACTCGTTGTCGTACCAGCCGAACACCTTCACCAGCTCGCCATTGGCCTCGGTGAGACTGGAGTCGAACAGGCAGGCGGCGGAGTCGCCGATGACGTCCCGGGACACGATCGGCCGCGTCACGTAGGCGAGCCGGCCCGCCAGCGGACCGGTCCCGGCCGCGAGCTGGAAGGCCTCATTGACCTCGGCCCGGGTGACCTCACGGCCGAGCACGACGGCGAGGTCGACCAGCGAGCCGTCCTCGACCGGCACCCGCAGCGCGACACCGTCGAGCCGCCCGGCCAGCTGTGGGATCACGACGCCGACGGAGCGGGCCGCACCCGTGCTGGTCGGGATGATGTTGACGGCGGCCGAGCGGGCCCGGCGCAGGTCCTTGTGCGGGCCGTCCAGCAGCCGCTGGTCGCCGGTGTAGCCGTGCACGGTCGTCATGAAGCCCTTGACGATCCCGAACGCGTCGTGCAGGACCTTCACCATCGGGGCGACGCAGTTCGTCGTGCAGGAGGCGTTGGAGACGACGTCGTGGAGCTCGGGGTCGTAGACCTGTTCGTTCACGCCCATGACGATGGTCGCGTCGACGCCCTTGCCCGGAGCGGAGACGAGCACCTTGCGGGCACCGGCCTTGAGGTGGCCGGCGGCGTCGTCGCGAGTCCGGAACCTGCCGGTCGACTCGATGACGATGTCGACGCCGAGGTCGCCCCACGGCAGCCGGGCCGGCTCGGGTTCGGCGAGGACGGCGACCCGCCGCCCGCCGACGAGCAGCGCCGGGCCGTCGGTCTCGACCTCCTCGGGCAGCCGGCCGTACGTGGAGTCGAAGGCCAGCAGGTGGGCCAGCGTGCCGACGTCCGCGACGTCGTTGACGGCCACCACCTCGATCCCTTGCTCCAGCACGGCGCGAAGGTAGGTGCGCCCGATGCGGCCGAAGCCGTTGATGCCGACTCGTACAGTCATGATCCGCCTCCGGGTTCGGTCCGTTCTCATGACCAGCCTTCGCCGCGGCCGCCGCCGCCCACAGAGACGAAGGTCCCGCCGAGCCGGGCCGTGCGGCAGGACCTGCGGCTCTACCCCGTCGGCCGGCGGCGGAGGGACGGTGAATGTGACGACAGCGCCGAGAGCTGCGCCGTCCCGGAGATCGGAGGCCGACGATGTGGAACGTGCTCCAAGCGACGGACCGGCCGGTCGTGGTCGGCATCGATGGCCGCCCGGACAGCGAGCCCGCCCTGCTTTGGGCGATGGGTGCCGCTCGGGCGCACCGGGTGCCACTGCGGATCGTGCTGGTCGCGGACGCACCCGAGTTGCAGCGGTACGTGCCCTACCGGCCGCCCGAGAACGGCGAGACGTTCATGATCCCGGCACACCCCGTCCGGCACCCGTCGGACGACGACCTCGACCGCGCGCTCGCGATCGCCAGGCGGCGGCTGCCATCCGGGTCCGTCACCGGACGGCGCGCACCCGGCTCCGCCGCTACCGCGCTGATCGAGGACTCCGCCGACGCCGCCGTGCTCGTCGTGGGCACCCGCCGGCGCGGCCCGGTCGCGGCCGCGACGCTCGGATCGGTGAGCGCGACGGTCGCCGCCCACGCACGGTGCCCGGTGGTCGTCGTCGGGACCGAGCCACTCGCTTCCACCGCGGACCTGCCCGTGGTGGCGGGCATCGCCGACGACCGGGCCGCCGACGGCGTGCTCGACTTCGCCTTCCGCGAGGCGCTCGCGCGCCGAGTCCCGCTCAACGTCATCCACGCCGCCCGGCCGGACCTCGGCGAGGCACGCCATCCCGGCGATTTCTTCGGAGGGATGGTACCGGCGTTGGGCGCGCGGCTGGCGAACTACGCATCCCGGTATCCGGGGGTGCCGGTGACGTCCCACCTGTCCACATCCGACGCCGCCGAGGACCTGGCCGCGGCCAGCGCGCGAGCCCAGCTGGTGGTCGTCGGGTCACGCGGCCGGGGCAGGGTGTCCGGCCTGGTTCTCGGCTCGGTCGGCCAGCGGCTGCTGCACGATGCGCACAGCCCCGTCGCCGTCGTCCATCCGACCCGCGTGCGGACACCGCGGAGGGCGGTCGTACGGCCCGCCGATAGCGGGACCGAAGGCCCTGTCCGCGCCGCCGCCGGCGGCGAAGAGTGAGAGTGACGCCCACCAGCCAGGAGAGCGAAAACCCCGGAGCGTTGGAGATGACGGCCGAAGAGCCGCGAACACACCATCGCCGCGATGGGTCAGCTCCGGCGGGATCACACCGGCTGGCGGGCGCCCTACGACCTTCGATCTCGGCCAACGGAGGCGATGACGGTGATCATGCTGGAGGGCACGCGTGCTCAGCGACGGGCTGCGCCCTGCAGGGCGAGACGGAGCTACATGATCGCGCGACGCGACCTGGCCGAGCAGTCCGCAGCGGTGGTGCGGACGGAGCTCCCGGCCGAGGAGCTCGGCGGCTGGCTCACCGTCGCCCACCACGTCGTCACCCAGTATCTACGCAGCCGGAGGGCCCAGCCCGCCGGCCCGCCGTTCGCCCGGATCAGCGTCGTCGACGGCATCGCGGTGGTGGAAGCCGGCTTCCCCGTCGATGGCGAGATCGAGGGCGACGGGTACGTCGAACCGTGGGCACTGCCGAGCGGACCCGCCGCCGTCACGACGCATCTCGGCCCTTACGAGGCGCTCGAGCCGACGGGCGGCGGGACGCCGGTGGCCGCCGGTAACTGCATGGCGCGGGACGAAGATCCGTGAGGAGGACCCTCGATGCTGACCTACGCGATCACGATGCGCGAGCTCACCACGCAGCCCACAGCGGTCGTGCGGACTGAGGTCACGGCCGAGGACATGCCCGGCTGGCTGACGATCGCCTATCACGCCGTCCTCGAGTACCTGCGGAACTACGGTGCCCATCCCACCGGTCCGCCGTTCGCGCTGTTCAGGTTCCTGGGTGACACCGTCGCCGTCGAGGCGGGGTTTCCCGTCTACCGGGAGATCGAGGGCGACGGATTCGTCGAGCCGTCCACATTGCCCGGCGGCCCGGCCGCCGTCACCACGCACCTGGGCCGGTATGAGGACCTCGAGGCCGCCTACCGGGCCGTGCGCGAGTGGGTCGCCGCACACGGTTACCAGTCGGCCGGCCCGCAGTGGGAGGTCTACTACACCGATCCGACCGCTGAAGCGAACCCCGAGCGGTGGCGCACCGACGTCGTGCTGCCGTGCCGCCCGGCCGGCGGCCGCGAATGAGGGGGTGAGTCATGTCCCGCAGGACGCTGGTGGCGTCCATCGCCGCCGTCATGATCGGGGTGCTGGCGATCGTCGCCGGTCTCGTCGCCGTGCTCCGCGACGGCGGCGGCGATGCCGGTCCGGTGTCGCGTCCGCCGTCCGCCACACCGGAGGAACGACCCGCCGTCGCTCCGCTGACGGGTCTGCCGGCCGGCACGGACCTGGACCACCCGGCCGTCGCGATCAAGGTGTCCGACGTCCGCCACGCCCACCCACAGGTGGGCGTCGATCATGCGGACATCGTGTTCGCCGAGCCGATCGGTGTCTCCTACACGCGGCTGGCCGCTGTCTCCCACTCCACCATGCCCGAGCTGGTCGGACCGGTCCGCTCGGTGCGACCCGCCGACGCCCCGCTGCTGGGCCCCCTCGCCGCGGTGTTCGGCAACACCATGGGCGCCGGCTGGGTGATGGACTATGTCGACTCCGTCGCCGATCTCGACGATCTGGGCACGCTGCGCGCCGGCGACTCGGACGCCTACGTCATCGACTCCGACCGGCCGGCACCGGACCACGTGTTCGCCCGGCCGGCCGCGCTGCTGGAGCTCTCGGACCGGACCGCGCCGCCGTCGCCGTACTTCGCTTACGCGGCCGGCGGCGCGCCCAGCTCGGCCGAGGCGGGCGGCGGGCCGGGATCGGCCATCGAGATCTCCTACGGGCCGACCTGGCAGGTAGCGTGGACCTACGACGCGGCGAGCGGGACGTACCTGCGCGACGAACCGTGGGGTTCGCACGTGATGGCTGGCGGCACCGGCATCAGCGCGGTCAACGTCCTGGTGCTCGACGTCACCGCCACCGTCGGCAAGATCGGCACCGGCAGCGGCGCTCCCGTGCCGATCCTCGACCTCGTCGACGCCTCCGGGCGGTTCCAGGCCTTCGCCGGCGGGGCGTCGGTCACCGGCACGTGGTCCAAGGGCGACGTGAACGAGCCGTTCCAGTTCCGAACCGACGCCGGCGACGAACTCCTCCTCGAGCCCGGGAACACCTGGGTCGAGCTGCCACCGGCGTTCCGGGGTTGAGTGCGCTCGGCACGCCAGCCGTGCCGGGCGGCGCCGTGCGGTGGCTCACGTGGCGAAGAGGCCGAGAACGTGCCCTTCCGGGTCGGTGATCATGGCGAACTCACCGATGTCGCGGATCTTCATCGGCTCGACGACCGTCTTGCCGCCCAGCTGCTCCGCGCGCCGCAGTGTGTCGTCGAGACTGTCGACGGACACGTAGACGGTGACGTAGGGCGGAACATCCTCCGGCAGTCGGCTCCTCTCATCGCGCGAGCGCGACGTCGTCGTGCTCGCCGTTCGCTTGGTGCAGGGGTACCGGGATCACGACGACCGGGCATGCGGCGTGGCGGACGCAGTACTCGCTGGTGGACCCCATGACGGCGCTGTACATGCGCCCATGTCCGTGGCTTCCCACCACCAGGAGATCGGCCCGGTGCGCGGCCTCGACCAGCACCGGTCCGGGCGGACCCTCGACGAGCTCCATGGCGACCGGTGTGCTGCCGCCTCCGGGGATGACCCGGGCCACGACCTCGGACTGCGCCCGGCGGGCGGAGTCCTCGTCGGCCAGCGGCAGGATCGGCGTTCCTCCGGTGTCCAGGTGGCTCGCGGTCCAGGCGGTCACGATCTCCACCGTGGCGCCGAGCCGGTGCCCGATGCGCTCGGCCCAGGCGAGGGCGCGGTCGGAAGCGACCGACCCGTCCACGCCCACGATGATCAGAGGCTGTTCCCGCGTGTCCATGGCTCTCTCCTCTGCCGATCTCGTCCTACGAGACCAGCCTCGCGTCGCCTGCCCGAGGTCGACAGAGGCCATGGTCGGCGATGCAGGACCGATGGTCCTCTCGGTCGTGACCTGCGGCCCTGTCAGCGGTTCGCCGCCCGCAGGAGGCTGGTCGCGGAGCCGTTCACGGGGGACGGCTCGGACACGAGGAAGGCGTCTCATGAGTGAGCGACGGTACGCGGGCAGGGTGGCGCTGGTCACCGGTGCCGGATCCGGCATCGGGCAGGCGGTGGCCGTGCAGCTGGCGTCCGAGGGCGCTGTGGTGGTCGGCTGCGACGTGGACTCCGACGGCTTGGACCTGACGACCAAGCAGATCGAGGACGACGGACACCACGCCATCATGATCATCGCCGACATCACCGACCAGGCAGACGTCGACCGCGTCGTCGCAGCGCTGCCCGGCGGCCGCATCGACCTGCTGGCCAACGTGGCCGGCATCATGGACCACTTCGTCCCGGTCACCGAGCTCGACGACGCGCTGTGGGACCGCGTGCTGGCGGTCAACCTCACCGGCCCGATGCGGCTGTGCCGCGCCGTCATCCCGCGCACGCGTGTCGCGGGGGCGGGCTCGATCGTCAACGTCTCCTCGATCGGCGGCCTGACCGGCGCCGTCGCCGGCTCGGCGTACGTCGCCTCGAAGCACGGGCTGATCGGATTGACGCGCTCGATCGCCAACCTCTACGCCGACGACGGCATCCGGGCCACCGCCGTGTGCCCCGGTGGCGTCGCGACAGGGATCGGCGCGACGGCCGCCCCGACGGTGCCATGGGCCTACCAGCGGCTCGAGCGCTCCTTCGGCCGCATCACCCGCATGGCGCAACCCGACGAGATCGCGACGCTGATCTGCTGGCTCGGCTCCGACGAGGCGGTCAACGTCAACGGAGCCGTGGTGACGTCGGACGGCGGCTGGACCTCCTGACCTCGGACCGGTCACCGCAAACGGCGAAGGAACGGGTCCCACGACGGCCACGGCTCGACCCGCACGCGGGCGTCGACGACCACCATGCCATCGGGCCGGGCGATGACCGGGTTCAGGTCGATCTCGGCGATCTCAGGATGCTCGATCGCCAGCCGCGCCAGGCGGACGAGCAGCTCCTCCAGGCCGGCGAGGTCGACGGACGGGTGGCTGCGGTATCCCCGCAGGACGGCGGCGATCCGCGGCGCCCGCACCAGCTCGGCCGCGTCGACGTCCGTCAACGGCGCCAGCCGGGCGGCGCGGTCGGCGAGGACGTCGGTCGTCACGCCGCCGGAACCGAAGACCACGAGCGGTCCGAAGGTGGGTTCCTGCACGACACCGGCCAGTACCTCGACACCGTCGGCCGCCATGCGCTGCACCAGCACGCCACGGAGCCCGTCGCCGAAACGATCGGACATCTCACGAAAGGCGCTGCGGATCTCCCGATCGGTCGCGAGACCGAGCGCCACCGCACCGGCATCGGACTTGTGCACCACCCCGGCGACGTCCGCCTTCAGTGCCACCGCTCCCCCAAGGTCGGCGGCGGCCCGCGCGGCGGCGTCCTCTGTCGTGACCCGGCGCCAGTCCACCATCGGGATGCCGTAACACCCCACCAGCTCCAACGCGGCGGCCGTCTCCAGCCAGTCTCCACCGGGCCGGCCGGCCAACGCCTCGTCGACGATCCGGGCGGCGCGTGTCTGGTCGAGGCCGGTGAGAACGGGCTCCCGGCCTTCGGGACGGGTCAGCCAGCTCGCGTGGTCGGCCGCTCGGCGCAAGGCCCACGCGGCGGCCTCCGGCCCGGCGTACCAGGGCACGCCGTGTCGCATCAGCACGGTCTCGGCCTGGTCGATGGCCACCGCCGCGATGGGCTTCCCGGCGACGGGCCGGACACCGGCGGCCGGGTCGCTGACCGCCGTCGGGACCGTGACCGCGACGACGGCGTCGACCTCCTCGGCCGCGGCCACCAGATCGACGCACCGCCCGAACAGCTCGGCCGGCACGGCGGCCGTCGTGTCGACCGGCCCGGCGCAGGCGGCCCCGGCGGGGAGCAATGACCGTAGTCGTCGCTGCGTCTCGTCGGCCAGGGCCGCAACGGACAGGCCGGCGTCGGTGCAGGCGTCGGCCGCGAGCACCCCGGCGCCACCGGCGTTCGACACGACGGCGACCCGGTACCCGGCCGGCAGCGGCTGGTGACCGATGAGCGCGATGGTGTCGACCAGTTCGTTCAGTGTGGTCGTCGTGATGACGCCGGCTTGGCGGAACAGCGCCTCCCGGGTGGCCGCGGGCGTGGCGGTTGCGGCCGTGTGGGACACGGCGGCGCGCTGGCCCGCGTCGGAGCGGCCGGCCAGCACCGTCAGCAGTGGCATCGTGCGCGCGAGGCGCCGCGCCACGCGCGAGAACTTGCGCGGGTTGCCGAACGACTCCAGGTACAGGATCCCGAACCGGGTGGCGCCGTCGGACTCCCACCAGCGCATCAGGTCGTTGCCGCTGATGTCGTACTTGTCACCGACCGAGACGAACGACGACATGCCGAGCTCCAGCCTGTCCAGGTGTTCGAGCAGGGCGATCCCGACACCGCCGGACTGCACGACGATGCCGGCGTGGCCGGGCCGCGGCCGGCGGGCGCCGAAGGTCAGATCCAGCTTCGCCGTCGTGTCGGCGATACCGAAGCAGTTCGGCCCGACCAGCCGCATGCCGTGCCGGCGACAGGTCGCGAGCAGCTCCGCTCCGGCCGAGGCGTCGAAGCCCGAGGTCACCACGACGAGCGCGCGGACCCCTCGCGCGCCGCACTGCTCGGCCACTCCGCCCACCGCCGGCGCCGGTACGGCGACGACGGCCAGGTCCGGCGTCTGCGGCACGTCGAGCACGCTCGGGTAGCAGTCCACCCCGGCGACGGCCGTCGCCTTCGGGTTGACGGCGTACAACCGTCCCGGGAAGCCGGCCGCTCGCGCGTTGCGCAGGATCAGGTGACCGACGGAGCGCTCGTCGCGACCGGCGCCGATGACGGCCACGGTCGCCGGGCGCAGCAGCGGACGCAGGCTCTCCACGTCGGACAGCCGCTCCCGCTCGGCCACGGCGTCCAGGTACCGGTCGTCGACGTCCAACGGCACGGTGAGGGTGATCACGCCTGCCTCGGCGACGCCGGTCGCGTGCAGGCCGGCGTCGGCGAAGAGCTGCAGGATGGCCCGGTTCTGGCCGAGCACCTCGGCGCGGAACGCCGTCACGCCGTGAGCCCGGGCGCGGGAGGCGAGATGTTCGACGAGCAGGGTCCCGACGCCGCGATGGTGCAGGTCGTCCCCCACCACGATGGCGATCTCGGCAACGCCGTCGCGGTCAGGCGGCTCATGGTGGGCCACGCCGACGATGCGCCCGTCCAGGCAGGCCACCAGGGCGTGACCGGCGACCTCAGGAGCGACGCAGATGCGCTCGGCGATATCCAGGGGCATCCGGGGGTTCGTGCCGAAGAACCTCAGATAGTGACTCTCCGGCGACATGCGCCGGTGCAGGTCGACGACGCCGGCGAGGTCGGCGGCGGACGCGACCCGGATCTCCACCGTTCGACCGTCGGTGAGCAGGGCGTACGTGGAGCTGGTGTCCGCAGGTGCCGTCATCGGGTCCTCCCGGGTCGCTGGTTGCGACGCTAGACCTGCGGCCATCGACCGTGGTCGGGCCGAAAGTCCCCGGTTCACGGGCTTCGGCCTCTACGGCCGGCGTCGTCGGGGACGGACGCTGGAGGTATGCGGAACCACGCGAAACCAGTGCCAGCGGTGCGGCGGTTGCTCGTCGTCTGCGCCCATCCGTACGACGCGACGTTCGCGCTCGGCGGCGTGATCGGCGCCTTCGCCGACGCCGGGACGTCGGTGCACATCCTGTGCCTGACCCACGGGCGCGGCCCCGACCCGAGCCCGCGCTGCCGGCTCGACCGGGCACGCGACCTCGGCCGTGCCGTCCGGCGGCTCGGCGCCGAGGACGTCATGCTGCTGGACCATTCCCCAGGCACGCTCGGCACCGCGAACCTGGACGAGCTGGCCGACGAGATCCAGGAGGCCGCGGCCGCCGCCGACGCGCTGCTTGTCGTGGACGCCACCGGCCGCGATGCCCACCCCGACCACGTGCGGACCATGCGGGCGGCGTATCGCGCCGCCACCGCCACAGGCACCGTCCTCTACGCCTGGACGCTGCGCCCGGCCGAGCCGGGAGTCGGTCGCCCGGTTCTGGTGGTCGACGCCGACCGCGCCCGTCAACGCGCGGCCATCGCCTGCCACACCGGCCTTCCGGCCGACGATCCGCTGCGCAGCCGGTGGATGCGGCACCAGGACCCGACCGAGCGGCTGGTCGTGCTCAGGGCCGAGCGGATGCTCGCGCCCGCGAACCGGCCGCCGGCCGTCGGCGAAGAGGGAGACGATCACGATGACGACACGACCACCGATCACCCAGCTGGGGCTCGACACCGGCAAGAAGGCGCGGCTGCACCGCATCCTGTTCGAGCACGGACTGCGTAACGGGACCGCGCTGTTCCTCCCCTACGACCAGGGGCTGGAGCACGGGCCGCGCGACTTCTTCGCCAACCCGGCCGCCACCGACCCCTCCTACATCATGCGGCTCGCCCGCGAGGGCGAGTTCAACGGCATCGCCATCCAGATCGGCCTGGCGGAGAAGTTCTACTGGGACTACGCCGGTGAGATCCCGCTGATCCTCAAGCTCAACGGCAAGACCGACATCCCGTCCGACGCCGAGGCGCTCTCCCCCGTCCACGCGACGGTGGAGGACGCGGTCCGGCTGGGCGCGGACGCGGTCGGCTACACGCTGTACGTGGGCACGCCGGTCCAGGACCGCGACTTCGCGCAGTACCGCGTGATCCGGGCCGACGCGCAGCGGCTGGGCATGCCGCTCATCGTCTGGGCGTACCCGCGAGGCTCGGCGATCGAGGCCAAGGGCGGCAAGGACTCCTTCTACGCCGTCGACTACGCCGCGCGCGCGGCCAGCGAGCTCGGCGCGGACGTCGTCAAGGTCAACTTCCCGCATCCGGAGCAGCGCACCGGAGTCAAGCCCGAGTACGACGTCGACGTCGCCTCGCAGGCCGCGATCGACGCGGTGGTGCGGTCGGCCGGCCGGACCCTCGTCCTCGTCTCGGGCGGCACCCGCGCCGGCGACGACGCCATGCTCGACAAGGCTCGCCAGACGATGGACGCGGGCGGCACCGGCCTCATCTTCGGCCGCAACGTCTGGCAGCGGGGCCACGACGAGTCCCTGCGCTTCGTCGACCGGCTCAAGGACGTCCTCGCCAAGTACCCGAGCTGATGCTCGCTCGCTCGAACGGAGCCCACCATGACCAGCACCAATGCCATCGTCGTCGGCGTCGACGGCTCGCCCGACAGCAGCGTCGCCCTGGACTGGGCGATCGCCGAGGCCCGCCTGCGAGGAGCGCCGCTGTACGCCGTCTACGGACTGTGGATGCCGGTCGCGGCCGTGCCATTCGGCGGCGTGGCCGTCCTCCCACCCCCCGACGAGCTGCGCGCGTACTCCGAAGAGGTGCTCGACAAGGCACGGCAGCGGGTCAAGGACGCCGCGCCCGAGCTGGAGATGGACACCTTCCTGATCCTCCGGACGCCGACGGCGGCCATCCTCGAGATCGGAGGCGACGCCGGACTGATCGTCGTCGGCACCCGCGGCCTGAGCGGCCTCGGGGCGCTGGCGCTCGGCTCGGTCAGCGGCCGGGTCGCGGCCCACGCGAAGACCCCGGTCGTGGTCGTGCCCGGCCACCGCGTCGAGGACGACGGATCGATCGTCGTGGGCGTCGACGGATCGGCACACGGCGACGCCGCCCTGCGGTTCGCACTGCGCGAAGCCGATCGCCGGTCCGCGGCCGTCGTCGCGGTCGGCGCGTTCAACACCCAGTCGGTCCCGATGCCGATCTTCGACGCCGACGGGATCGCCAAGGCCACCGCACTGGAGCGTCGCCACACCGAGGCCATCGTGGCCGAGGCGGTCGCCCGCGCCCGCGCGGCCACCCGCTCCGCCGCGCACGTCACCGTCCGCGCCGAAGCCGGCTATCCCGCCGACGTCATCACCGGCGCGGGCCGGAACGCCGCGCTCATCGTCGTCGGCTCCCGCGGCCGGGGCGAGCTGCGCAGCATGCTGCTCGGCTCCACCAGCCAC
Source organism: Jiangella rhizosphaerae (assembly GCF_003579925.1). GTDB lineage: Bacteria > Actinomycetota > Actinomycetes > Jiangellales > Jiangellaceae > Jiangella > Jiangella rhizosphaerae. Next base: position 61,884 of record NZ_QUAL01000190.1, read on the forward strand.
GCCGTCCTGCACCACGCGACCCGCCCGGTCGCCGTCGTGCACGTCCAGGAGATGAGCTCTCATGGCTGACAGAGGGGCGGCCGCCGGCGGCGGCGCCATCTACGGCCTCGGCATCTTCGGGGGGCTGGTCTTCTTCTGGCAGCAGGCCGAGTCCTTCTGGGAGTACCTGCTCGCCATCCTGCAGGGCCTGTTCTGGCCCGCGTTCATGGTCTACGAGGCCTTCCAGGCCCTCGACTGAACAAGCGAGGCGATCCACCATGCGCAAGAAGGTCCTGGTGCTCGGCGGCAACTTCGGCGGGCTCACCGCCGCCCTGAGCGTGAAGCACGAACTCCACGGCGACGTGGACGTCCGCGTCGTGTCGGCGTCGGACCACTTCCTGTTCAACCCGTCACTGATCTGGCTGCCGTTCGGCAAGCGGCAGCCGCAGGACATCACGTTCCCGCTCGCGCCGACGTTCGAGGAGCACGGCGTCGACTTCGTGCACGCCACGGCGACCCGGATCGATCCGGTGAACCGGCGGGTCACCACCACCGCCGGCAGCTACCCCTACGACTATCTCGTCGTGGCCACGGGCTACCGCAACGCCGTGGACGTGGTGCCGGGGCTCACCGGCACCCCCGGCGTGCACACGATCACGACCCTCGAGGACGCCATCGCCGCCGGCGCCGGCTGGCGCCGGTTCCTGGACGACCCCGGCCCGGTGGTGGTCGCCGCGACCCAGGGCGCCGGTTGCTTCGGGGCTGCGTACGAGTTCCTGTTCAACGTGTCCTACCAGCTGCGCCGCGCCGGGCTGAAGAAGCAGGTCGACCTCACCTACGTCACCGCCGAACCGTTCGTCGGCCACTTCGGCATCGGCGGGCTGCCCGGCGGCGAGAAGCTCCTCGGCATGTTCCTGCGCAAGGAGCACATCACCGCCGTCACCGGCACTCCGATCGCCGAGGTCACCCCCGGCAAGATCGTCCTGGCCGGCGACGCGATGGTCGACTTCGCCTACGCCGTGATCATCCCTCCGTTCGAGGGACAGGACGTCGTACGCACCGCCGACGCGCTGGCCGACGAGAAGGGCTACGTGCCCGTCCACGACACCTACCAGTCGCTGGCCTGGCCGGACATCTACGCCGTCGGCATCGCCGCCGCCGTCCCGGTGCCCTGGACCACCGCCGTCCCCATCGGCGTCCCCAAGACCGGGTTCCCGACCGAGGTGCAGGCGAAGGTGGCCGCCGCCAACATCGCCAGTCAGATTCGCGACGGCGAGCCGGCCAAGCACAAGCAGTTCGGCGACATCCCGGCCGTCTGCGTGATGGACGCCGGCAACAACGGCGTCATGATCCTCGCCGACAAGATGCTGCCGCCCCGCAAGGCCGGCGTGCTCATCCCCGGACCGCAGGCGCACGGAGCGAAGCTGCTGTTCGAGAAGTACTACCTGTGGAAATCACGGCACGGATACGTCCGCCTGCCCTGACGGGATGATGGTGACCGAACTACATGCCGCGGCTCATGCCCACGGCGCGCCAGTCGAACCATAGCGCCAGCCAGCGCCGCATCTGGACGATCTCGGCGTGCTGGTCGTCGCGGATGGTCCGGGCAAGCCCCGCCACCTGCTCATGTACGGTGCCTCGTCCCAAGAGCTGCTGCGACCACATCACCGCGGCCATGTGGTGGCCGATCATGTCCTGGAGGAAGACCTCGTCGAGCCGGTCTCCGGACAGCCCCGACAGGTCACGCATCATCGGCCGGTAGTCGACGGCCGGCGGCTGTTCCGGATACCAGGCTCGCAGCCAGCCGCGCATCTGATGGATCTGCGCGGACTGAGTCTCGACGATCGAGTCGCCGAACCGCCGCATCTCGGCTCGGCCGGACCGGGCCAGCTCACGCGCGGCGGTCACAGCCTCCTCGTGGTGGGCGACCATCCCGGCCAGGTACTCCGGCTCAGCGCTCACACCGAATCGGCCCACCGTCCCTGGGCCGTGGCGGTCCCACGAGTCGTCGTCCCGGCCGGATGATGCCATCACAGCGAACGCGCCCAGCACGGTCACCGCCGCGACCACGACCAGACCGACCACCAATACGGACAGGCGTCTCATGGGATCCTCCTGGGTTTCGTCGCTTACTCGGCCAAGGGTTCTCCCGTGCGGACATCACCGGCAGAGCAAACCCACCTGTAGGTGGCGGTCGAAAGTCCCACCTCCATCCGATAGCTGCACCGTGGGTCCAATGTCGACGCCGCCGCGGGACTCACGGCCCTGTCGGTGTGGTGCGCCGGTGACAAGGCTGAGGGAATGGATGTCGTCAAGGGCCGGGTCGCAGTGTTGCTGTTCGCAGCGTCCACACTGCTCTTGGCGCTCGGGGGCGCCTTGTGGCTGCTCGGGCCGGTCGACGCCGCCGAGGTGTGCTGGCTCGTCGGCACGGTGCTCGGCCTGGCGGCCTCCGTAGCTTGGACGGCTGCCGCAGTACGCAGGCGGGAGCCGTCGGTCGACGTCATCGCCGTACTCGCTCTGGCGGGCGCGCTGGCGGTGGGCGAGTACTTCGCCGGCGCGATGATCACCGTGATGCTGGCCACCGGGCGGCTGCTGGAGGCTCGGGCGGACGCGCGCGCACGCCGTGAGCTGCGGCTGTTGCTGGAACGGTCGCCGCGCACCGCTCGACGTCGTGCCGGCGATCAGCTGATCGACATCCCCGTCGACGACGTCACCATCGGCGATCGGCTGCTCGTGCGGAGCGGGGACGTCGTCCCCGTCGACGGCCGGCTGTTCACCGAAGCGACCCTGGACGAGTCGGCGCTGACCGGTGAGCCGCTCCCGGTCGAACGGACGCCGGGCGAGGACGCCCGCAGCGGCGCGGTCAACTCCGGCGCGCCGTTCGACCTGCTCGCCACTGCGGCCGCGGCCGACTCCACCTACGCGGGGCTGGTCCGGCTCGTCGAACAGGCACAGGCCTCGTCGGCGCCCTTCGTCCGATTGGCCGATCGCCTCGCGGTCCTGTTCGTTCCCCTGACGCTGCTGCTCGCCGCCGGAGCCTGGGCTCTGGCCGCAGACCCGGTGCGCGCCGTCGCCGTGCTGGTCGTCGCGACGCCCTGCCCTCTCCTGCTCGCCGCACCCATCGCGTACATCTCGGGTCTGTCCCGCGCCACCCGCGCCGGCGTCGTCATCAAGGGAGGCGGAACGCTGGAACGCCTCGCCGCGGCCCGCGTGGTCCTCTTCGACAAGACCGGCACCCTGACCCGAGGCCGCCCTCACGTCACTGACATCGTCACCGGATCCGACGCCCTCGGCGCCGACGAGTTGCTCCACCTGGCCGCGTCGCTGGACCAGATGTCGCCGCACGTCCTCGCCAGCGCCATCGTGTCCACCGCCAACACCCGCGGTCTGAAGCTGGACCTGCCGCGGCAGGTGACCGAGGAGCACGGCTACGGCCTCAGCGGTGTCGTCGGTGACCACGAGGTCGCTCTGGGAAAGCGGTCCTGGATCGCCCCCGACCCCGCCCCACCCTGGGTGCGTCGCGTGCGGCGGCGTGCCGGCCTGGACGGATCTCTGACGGTGTTCGTCTCGATCGACGGACGACCGGCCGGTGCGTTCCTTCTCGAGGACGTCATCCGGCCCGACGCACCACGGATGATCCACAGTCTGCGCGAGGCCGGGATCAGGCGCATCGTCCTCGTCACCGGTGACCGCACCGACACCGCCGAGTCGGTCGGCAGGATCGTCGGGACCGATTCCGTCCGAGCCGATTGTGATCCGGGTGAGAAGCTGGCGGTCATCGAGGCCGAGCGGGAGGCGGGCACCACCGTGATGGTGGGCGACGGAGTCAACGACGCCCCCGCCCTCGCCGCGGCCGACGTCGGAGTGGCCCTCGCCGCCCACGGCGCCACCGCCTCCTCCGAAGCCGCCGATGTCGTGCTCACCGTCGACCGGGTGGACGCGCTCGCCGACGCCATCCTGATCGCACAACGCGCCCGCCGCATCGCGCGGCAAGCGGTCGGCGTCGGCATGGGCCTGTCCTTGGCGGCCATGCTCATGGCAGCCGCCGGTCTCCTTCCCCCGGCCGCCGGTGCCGTCCTGCAGGAGCTCATCGATGTGCTCGCGATCGGGCTCGCGCTACGCGCCGTCCTACCCGGTCGCACCCACACGGTCACCATGCCGCCCGCGGACGTGGCGCGGGGCCGCGAGCTGCGCGCCCAGCACGAGTCCTCCCTCGCCGTCGTCGAGGAGATCCGCGCCGTCGCTGACGGCCTGACCACGCACGACCCCGGCCTCGGCCCAGTACGCAGGCTCGTGGAACGCCTCCAGACGGACCTCCTCGCCCACGAGCGAGCCGATCAGGACGACCTGGTGCCCATCGTCGCCCGTGTCCTGGGCGATCCGGCGACGTACGCGCTGACCCGGACCCATGCCGAGATCGAACACCAGGTCGCCACGCTCGGCCGGCTCCTCGAAGGCCTCCGGGACGAGCACGTCCAGCCCGAGGACGTCATCGAACTGCGCCGGCTGCTCTACGGACTCTACGGCGTGCTCCGGCTCCACAACGCCCAAGAGGACGAGACCGCCTTCAGCCTGCTGCCGTCATCACCGGTCGCTGTGGGTCCCCGAACACGCTGAAGCAGCTCGTCGCGCCGTCAGGGCAGGCCCGAAGTCCCGCCGGCAGCGGCCTATCCCGGTTCGACCAGGGCGCCAGCACACAACTGCTGCTGCTCTTCGTGTTCTTGACCTCGCTCACGGCGGCGGTCGCCGTCATCGAGACGCGCCGGCTCGGCATCTCTCGGCGGATGTTGCGACGCCCACGCCCATCGGCGTGATCATCACCGGCGAGGCCGCCGGTCGCTTCGCGGTGGCCATCGCCCAGGCTGCGGTGATCATCACCGGGACCTCGCTCTTCTTCGGCGTCAACTGGGGCGATCCCGTCGGCGCGGCCGCGTTAATCATCGCGGGCTACGACACAGCCACAAGACGCTGATGGTCGAGGCGCGGACGCCGGAGATCCTGTCCCACGAGAGGAACGCCTGGCGATGCATCCTGTCGAGGGTTTCGACGGGAGATCGAGGTCGTCCCACAGATATCCCACAGAACGGGAACAGGAGCGTGGAGGACATGATCGAAACAGCCTCTGACCTGGGTGGGCGATACTGGGATCGAACCAGTGACCTCTTCGGTGTGAACGAAGCGCTCTCCCGCTGAGCTAATCGCCCGGGCGCGACCAGAACCATACCGCACCCCGGGGCCGCGACGGAAACCACTGCCCGGGTTTCGCGTTGCGCGATGTCCGGAATGGCCTGACACTACTGGCCATGAGCGCGTCGACCATCTCCTATCCCCTGGCTCTGCGCCTGCTCGACGACGGTGACGGCGAGCGGTACATCCAGGCGGAGCTGCGCTACAGCGCCACCGATCCGCTGGCGGTCACGGCGGTGTTCGACACGACGGCGCGCGAGCCGGTGCCGTGGGTGTTCGCCCGCGACCTGCTCAGCGCCGGGCTCGACGACGCCAGCGGCCAGGGCGACATCAACGTCTGGCCGGCGATGGACCAGCACGGCACGCCGACGGTGCGGCTGCGGCTGCGCTCCCCTGACGGCGACGCGGTGCTCGAGGCGCCGGCGACGGCCGTCGAGGACTTCCTCATCCAGACGTGGGCGCTGGTGCCCACGGGCATCGAGGGCCGGCTGCTCAGCATCGACGCTGTGCTCGACTCCCTGCTGGACCGTACCTGACCTCTCCACCTGTCCCTCGCCTGTTGTGCCCCACGCACCGGTGGATTACGGTCATCCCACTTGAGACCCCGGAATCCGAGGTAAGGGCAGGCACGTGACCTTCAGCCACGACGTCGAGCACGCTCTCGAGGTTGTCGTCGACCTGGTGAACACCGATCCCGTCGCGACCGGCACCGAGGGGTTACCCGACGTCGGCTCGCTGCGGTCGTTCATCGATCTGTACAAGATCAGCGACCTGCCCACGGTCACCGAGGCCGACCTGCGCGCCGTCCGGGCGCTGCGCCCGCGGCTGCGCGAGGTCTTCGAGGCCGGCGACACCGCCGAGGCCGCCGACCTCGTCAACGATCTGCTCGACGGCGCGCGAGTATGCCCGCGGCTGACCAACCACGACGGCTACGACTGGCACACCCACTACTTCGCGCCCGGCGCGGCGCCCGCCGAGCACCTGCTGATCGACGCCGGCATGGCGTTGTCGTTCGTGGTGGTCGCGGGCGAGCAGGAGCGGTTGCAGGTCTGCTCCGCACCCGACTGCGAGCGCGTGCTGGTCGACCTCTCGCGCAACCGCTCCAAGCGCTACTGCGACAGCCGCACGTGCGGCAACCGGCTGCACGTCGCGGCCTACCGCGAGCGGCAGCGCGCCGCCGCCGTCTGAGGCCGCGACGGCGTCAGCTCACGGCTCGGGGTCGGCCGCCGCACGCTCGGCGAACGTCGCCGCGGCGCGGGCCGTCACCGGGCCGGGCGCCGGCAGCTCGCGCCGTCGCCCGTCGTCCCAGACGACCGCCGAGACCGCCTGCACGTCGCGCGTCGTCGACGTGAGGAAGATCTCGTCGGCGGTGTCGAGGACGCCGAGGTCGAGCTCGGCCTCCGTCGCGCCGCACCACTCGATGACGAGGTCGCGGGTGACGCCGGCCAGGCACCCCGTCGCCGTCGACGGCGTCAGCAGCCGGCCGTCCACGACGACGAAGACGTTGCTGCCCGTGCCCTCGCACAGCCGGCCGCGGGTGTCGGCGCACAGCGCCTCGCTGGCCCCGGCCGAGGCCGCGCGCTCGAGCGCGACGACGTTCTCGGCGTACGACGTGGTCTTCAGGCCGGCCAGCGCACCCCGTTCGTTGCGCGGCCAGGGCACCACCGCCACGGTCGTCTCCGGCGGCTGCGGCGCGGCCGCCGCCAGCGCGACCACGAGCGTCGGCCCGGCGTCGCCGCGCTGCGAGCCCAGCGGCCCCACGCCGCCGGTGTAGGTGATGCGCAGCCGGTACACGCCGTCGCCGGTGGCCTGGGCCGCGACCTGCTCGCACGCCTTGGCGACCTCCGCGTGGTCGGGGGCCGGAAGCCCCAGCCCGGCGGCCGAGCGGCCCAGGCGGGCCAGGTGCCGGCCCAGCGCGAAGGACACGCCGCCGACGACCTTCACGGTCTCGAAGACGCCGTCGCCCACCGTGAAGCCGTGATCGAACACGCTGGCGGTCGCCTCGGACTCGTCCAGCAGCTCACCGTTCACCCAAGTCAGCACGAGGCCAAGCCTACGAGGCGCTCCGCCTTGAGCTCCGTCTCGGCCCACTCGCGGTCCGGATCCGAGCCCCACGTGATGCCGGCGCCGGTCCCGAACCGCAGCACGCCGTCGCGCGCCCAGAACGTGCGGATGCCGACGGCCAGCTCGCCCTCCCCCGTGTCGGCGTCGACCCAGCCGACGGCGCCGCAGTACGGCCCGCGCGGCACCGGCTCGAGGTCGGCGATCGCCCGCAGCGCCGTCGACTTCGGCGCGCCGGACACCGAGCCGGGCGGGAACGTCGCGGCGAACAGGTCGGCCCAGCCCGCGCCGGGCCGCAGCCGCCCGCTCACCGTCGACACCAGGTGGACCAGGCCCGGGTGCTTCTCGACGCTCAGCAGGTCGTCGACGACGATGCTGCCGGTGACGCAGACCCTGGAGAGGTCGTTGCGGACGAGGTCGACGATCATCACGTTCTCGGCGCCGTCCTTGGCCGTGAGGTCCGCCGCCGTCCGTCCCGTCCCCTTGATCGGCGACGACGTGACGTGGTCGCCGCGGCGGCGCAGGAACAGCTCGGGCGAAGCCGTCACCACCTGGAGACCCGGGATCGCGACGATGCCGGCGAACGGCGCGTCGTGCCGGTCGCGGAGTCTGTTCGCCAGCGGCAGAAGATCGTTGTCGCCGCCGGGCAGCGGCGCCTCGAGCACCCGGCACACGTTGACCTGGTACACCGTCCCGGCCGCGATGCGTTGGCGCACGTCACGGACGGCTCGGACGTAGGCGGCCCGGTCCATCGACGACGTCCAGGCGGCCTCCGCGGGGCCGGTCCACGGCCGATCGGCCCGTGGCAGCGGCGCGTTCTCCCAGTGCTCGAACCGGGCGCAGACGACCTCGCCCTCGAACGTGACGACGACGGCCCACCGCCCGGATTGGTCGAGGACCCGCAGGTCGGACGACACCTCCACCAGCCCCGTGGCCAGGTGTCCCCCGAGGTGCGCCAGGGGCGTCGGCGGCACGTCCACAACACGCGACGCTACCGGGTTTGGCGACGGCGGCATGGATGGGCTAATGTTTCACCCGCACCGCGGTTCCGGGAAACCGGCCCGATGCAATGCGGACGTAGCGCAGTTGGTAGCGCATCACCTTGCCAAGGTGAGGGTCGCGGGTTCGAGTCCCGTCGTCCGCTCGGAGCGGGGCTCTGGCCCTCATCACGGTGGAGTGGCCGAGAGGCGAGGCAACGGCCTGCAAAGCCGTCTACACGGGTTCAAATCCCGTCTCCACCTCGCACGAACACACGGGCGATTAGCTCAGCGGGAGAGCGCTTCCCTGACACGGAAGAGGTCACTGGTTCAATCCCAGTATCGCCCACCCAGGTCAGAGGCCCTATCGATCTTGTCGGTAGGGCCTCTTTCATGCCCGTACAGCAGCGAAGTACAGCAGTAGTCATCATTCGCCCTGGTCGTCGTCGGCCCAGCCGAGGGCGTCTCCGAGCTGGCGGAGGGCGTCGCGGGTCTGGTCGGATGTGACCTTGCTGTAGATCTCCATCGTCATGGCGATCTTGCTGTGGCGGAGGATCTGCATGACCACGCGGGGGTGTACGCCGAGGTCGACGAGCAGGGTTGCGCAGGTGCGGCGGGCGTCGTGGACGGTGATCGTTGGCACGGTGGCCAGCCCGCAGCGGCGGGTGAAGGAGCGGTTCACGTTGCGGGGTTCGATCGGGGTGCCGTAGCGGGTGGTGAACACGAGGTCGGTGGTGTGCCACAGCTCCCCCGCCGTGTCCTGGTCGGCGGACTGGTCCTGGCGACGTTGCTTGAGCGCGGCGACGACGATGTCGGGCAGTGGCAGCCGAGCGGACGAGCTGTCGGTCTTGAGGTCGCGGTGCAGCAGCTCTCCCCCGACGCGCTGGAGTTGACGGGTCAGGTGGACCTCGCCGCTGTCGGTGTTCACATCGGACCAGCACAGCCCGAGCACTTCGCCCTTGCGCAGCCCGAGCACGAGGACCAGGACGTAGAGCGCGAGCAGTGGGTCATGGTCGCGGCGAGCGGAGTCGAGGAACAGGCGGGCCTGTTCGCTGGTCCACGCTTGTGTCTGGCGGGCGCGGCCGTGCGGGAGCTTGACCAGGGCGGCGACGTTGCGCGTTACCAGCTCGTCAGTCAGCGCGGCGGACAGCATCGAGCGGACGCACTCACGGATCGCCCGGACCGAGCTGGGCGCGGGCAGGTCCTTGCAGCACCGTCGCGGCTTGACCGCGCAGCAGCGGGCGGCCTCTCCCCTGGCGGCATCCTTGCCCTGCGCGCAGCACTGGCAGGTGGTGCGGACCTTGTTGAGCCAGGTCTGCACGTCGCGGACGGTGAGCCGGTCGACCCGCTTCGAGCCGATGCCGGGGATGATGTAGCGGCGCACGAACGTCTCGTACTTGGCGTAGGTGGCCGGGGCGAGGTTGGGCCGGATCAGGTCTTCCAGCCAGTTCAGCGCGTACGCCCGCACGGTCATGGAGCTGGTCGCGACCGGGCCACGTTCGGCAGCCTCGCGGACGTTGCCGATCTTGTCCCGCACCTCGTCTTCGGTCTTGCCGTAGACGTACTTGCGGGCGCGGTTGCCGTTGGGCTTGGTCACCCAGGCGTAGGCGGCGTAGCCGGTGCGGTACGGGTAGATCGACCCTTCACCGTTCGCACGGACGCGGCCGGTCATGCCGCTGCCTCCTCGACGATGCGGGCGATGTACTCGTCCACCCACTCGGGCAGCACCTTGCGATACCGGCCGACCTTGACCGAGCGCAGCTCACCCGTGAGCACCAGCATCTTGGTCTTGGACAGCCCGAATCCGAGCATGAGCGCGACCTCGGCGGTAGTCAGCCACTTCGGCCGGATGATCGTGTCAGTCATGAGAGTCCTCCCGTTGTCGGGGCCGGAAGATTTCCTGTTGGAGCAGCTGGCCTGGCGGGCGAATCCGGCAGCCGCGGTCGAAGGATTTACTGCGCACGTCGGATGCGGGTCAGGGTGTGGGTGCGGACGGCGTTCGCAGCGTCGAAGTCGGTGAGGTAGCCGCGCCCGGCGTAGGTCCAGGACCCGAGCGTGATCACGGCGTCGACCTGGTCGACCTGGTCGGGGTCGAGGTCGAGCACGTCGCGCACGACGGCATCGGGCTCGAGGTGGGCGCGGCGGCGTCGCCAGGTGCGGCGTGCTTCGCGGCGGGAGCCGAAGGTGACGCCGTAGGCGCGGGACTTGGTGATGGGGTGGCCTCGGTAGCCGAGGGTGGCCAGACGCCGTGCGATGGGTTGGTAGTCCTCGTTGACGGTGACGAGGCGGGCGGCGGCGGCGATGATCCGGCAGGCGTGGTCGGTGGCCCCGGCGTGGCGGGCATCGGACGCGGAGCGGATCCGCCCGGTGGTGGGGAGCCCGAAGTCTTCGACGCCCTTGGTGAGGTACTTGGACAGGTAGCCGCCGACCATCTCCGGGTGCGCCGGACCGGTGCTGTTGTCGCGGCCAGCGCCGAGGGTGATGGTGCGGGTGTCGAGCTGGGTCCCCCACCGCAGCCGCAGCGTGTCGCCGTGCGGGGTGTCGGCGTCGGCGTAGACGTGCGCGGCGGCGGCACGGACGGCGGTGGTGATGTCGTCGGCGCTCAGGTCGAGCAGCGGCGGACTGTCGGGACCGGTGGGACCGTCGAGGCGGACGACGGCATGGAAGTGCACCACGCCGCGTGCTTGGAACTCGGTGACCTTGGTGTAGGCGACGCGGGCGAAGTCGACGAACCCGAGGCCCTTCTTCGAGCTGACCGGCAGCCCGACCGAGCGGGCGAGCTGGCGGCGCAACGCGATGGTGAACCTGCGCCACAGTTCGGGGGCGTGCCACTGCCACACCACGTGGGCGGTGTAGTCGTAGCAGTCCCGGCACAACGGCTGACCGACGAAGCGGTCGTCGTCGGTGTGGCGGCGGGTGCACGACAGCGGGCGTCCGTGCGGGCAGACGGGGCGGTCGCGGCGGGCCCGGCACGGTGTCTTCTTGCCGTGCCCGTTCGTGCTCGTGGCGCGGTGGACGGGGCCGAACGAGGGGGCGGTGAGGGTGACGAACACGCTCGGGTGGGTGCGCACCGTCTCGGGTACCCCGTGACCACCGACAAGCCCGGCCATGAGGACGTGCCAGGCGTCGCCCTTGTACTCGCGCGAGCAGGATGGGCAGACAGCTTCGCGGCGGTTGCCGCAGCGCACGTAGGTGTAGCCGTCGTGCTCGTCGTCGGAGCTGTAGGTGCCGACGACCTCACCCGTGACCGCGTCCACGTGCACGGAGCTGCCCTGTAGGCGGATGGGGTTGGAGCACCCCCGCGTGGACCGCTCGGCCTCGGACTGGGAGAGCCGGGCGGCGAGCTGGTCCACGTCGAGGGCGGCCAGGCTGGCGGTCGAGGTCACGACGCGGCCTCGCGGTCGACGTGAGCACCGTCGCACGGCCAGGACCGGCATCCGGTGGCGGTGCGGTGCGCGAGCTGGGTCAGGCACCGGGTCGAGCAGACCCCACCGTCGGCCTTGGCCTTGCCGCCACACACGACACACACAGCGGTCATGGCCGGATCCGGGCGGCGAGGTTGACCGAGTACTCCGGCGGGACGGCGTTGGACCGGAACAACACCGGGCCGGTCGAGCGGAGCACGTCGAGCACGTCGGCGAGCAGTTCCGAGGCGGCCTCGCACTCCTCGCGGCTGCCGGTGACACGGATGCGGATCATGCGGCTGCCCTCACGTCCTCGCCGGGCGCGTTCAAGGCCGAGGTCGATGCCGCCGATCCCGGAGAACAGCGACAACACGGTCAGACCGTTCATGCCGCCACCGCCGGGGTCTCGGCGGCGTCGTGGTCGTCGGGGTCGGGGACGGCGGCCAGCGCGGGCGTGGCTGGCTCGACGGCGGGGGGTGGTGGGGGTGGGGTGGTGTAGTTCCAGGCGAGGTCGCGCACGTCGTCGTCGGTGATGTGGGTGAACCGGACCCGCCACGGGGTGGGTTGGCCGTCGATGAGCACGAACGCGACACCGGGCGTGGACATCGGGATCGATTCACACAGCGCGCCGCGTTCCCACGCCTTCTTGCCCAGCACCATCTTGGACTCTTCTTCGGAGTCCAGGCGCAGCCCGACTTTGACCGGGAAGAGGTTGCGTTGCGGGACCGTCTCCTTGCGGGGGTCTTGCAGCAGCGCGACGACGGTCACGCCGACCGCGCGGCCTTGGGACAGGACCGTGGTCAGGGCGGAGTCGAACCGGGTCTTCAGGGTCTTGTAGGGCATGTAGGCGGTCAGGAACGCCAGCTCGTCGACGATGCAGACGATGAACGGGTGTTCGGTCGACGGGGCGAGTTTGCGGGTGCGTCCGGCCAGGTCGCCGGTGCGTTCCCGCACGAGCGCGGCGAGGTCTTCCATGAGCGTCACCAGCTCTTCGGCCTTGGCCTCGGCGATACCGTCGCGGCCGTTGTCCCAGGCCAGCCGGTCGAACAGCATCCGGCCCATCGTGAGCTCCATGCCGCCCTTGGGGTCGATGCCCCACAGCCGGACCAGCCGCGTGGGGATCGCGGGGGCGAGCGCGGCGACGATGGACCACAACACGCTGCCCTTGCCCGAGCCGCTGGCCCCGGCGACCAGGACGTGCGTGTAGAGCACCTGCAGCCGGTAGGCCAGGCCGTCCTCGCGGCGGGCGACCGGGAGCCGTTCGAAGTCGATCTGCTCGACCGGGAGTGGGGCGAACCGGGGCACCGGGGCGGCCAGCTTGTCCGCCCTGGGGAAGACCAGCGTCACGGTGCCGGACTTGACCGTGCGGGCGGTCACGCGGTCGATGTACTCCGGGTGCGAGCCGCCGACCCGGTAGGCGTGCGCGAGCTGCACGACGTGGTCGCGCCAGTCGTCCGGGGTCTGGCCAGGCAGCAGCCGGACCCGCAGCTCGTCGCGGCCGTAGCGGGAGATGACCCGCACCAGGCGTGGGATGACGGGGTCGCCGTTGCGGTCCTTGGTGGCCAGGCCGCAGGCGATGGTGTGGCGACGCCACCGGGGCCGGTAGAGGAACGTGGCCCGGACCCCGCCGAGCAGCCGGGCACCGACCGGGGCGAACGAGGCCCGGTGCAGGTGCCGCCACAGCGCGAGCAGACCGGCCGGCGCCACGACGGCGGCCGCCACGAGGATCCAGTCCGCAGCCAGGAAGTACCAGGTCGTGAGCACGGCGGCGACACCGACCAGCAGCGACCCGACCAGCGCGGGGAACTTCCACAGCAGCAGGACCAGGCCGGGGAGCACGGTGAGGATCGCCAGGACGACGAGGAACCACGCCAGGAGCTGACGCGGCCAGGAGTCACGGTCACGCAGGCCCTTGGCGAACGTGGCCGCCTGGCCGGGAGTGATCGTGGTGACGGGAGCGGTCATCGTGGTCACACCACCTTCACGAGGTCGGGCCAGGTGGCGACGGTGAACCGGTGATCGTCGCAGTAGACGAACCCGGTCAGCCGGGACAACCACATCGGGTCGGTGGTCCGCTTGCAGTTCATGCAGCGCCCGTCGTAGCGGGGATCGGGCTTGGTGTACATCAGGTGTCTCCGTCCGGGGTCAGAGCTGGGCCAGGTCGAAAGGCTGGCCAGGATGATCGGGCAGGCACTCCGGGCAGCGGGCATTGCCGGGGCCGTCGTGGTCGGTGAAGACGAACCACCCGCCCGTCGAGTCGTCAGCGACGGTGGTCGACGGGCAGGCATCGCAGAACAGCAGCCGCGCCACGACCGATCACCGCTTCGCGGCCGTGCTCTTACGGGCCGGGCGGCGAGTCCGCTTGGCGGGCTTGGCGCACGAGGCACAGGCGGTGTCGGGCTGGGTGGCCTGGCGCCGTCCGCACACCGTGCAGGCGAACCCGTACGACGCGACACCATCGACGGCGAGCGCGGCGAACAGGACCGGTTCGCCGTTCACGACAGCACTCCGAGAGCGGTCGCGGTCGTGCCGACGACACCGGCCAGGACCAGCAACGCCAGCAGCACCAGCGGCAGCGCCCACGAGGTGGGCCGGGCAGTACTACGGTGGAACATGCCTCTCCCCTCCTTCTCAGGGGGTTGGAGATGGAAGCCGCCCAGGAGCCGAAGGTTTAGCGGCCAGTCCGGCTCCTGGGCGGTGCTCATCGAGGGGCGACAGCCCCCGTGCCCGCCTGGGTGGCGAGCTTGCTCGTGAGGGTGTCGGCGGCGACCATCGCGCACGCGGCCAGCCGGTAGAGCACGCCCGGATCGAGCGTCACGAGCTGCACCGTGCCGCCGTCGACCCCGTCGAAGGTGACGCCGCAGTCCAGCGGGTCGACCGTCACCGACTCATCGACGTACAGCACGCCACCGGACGGTGCGAGCGCCCCGGCCATCACGCAGCCGCCTTCGACAGCGCGGCCAGGTCGTCGCGAGTGGCGCGCAGCTCTGCAGTGAGCCGGTCGATGTCGTCCAGGTCGAGCAGAAGCGAAGCGTCCCCGACGTTGACCGAGGCGAACGTGTCGCAGAACTCGCCGCGCTGGTGCACGACGTGCGTGATCGGGGTGTCCTCGTTGACGTGGACGTTGACGGTCAGGTTGCTCGCCACGGTGATCACGCGGCCTGGTTCTCACCGGACGGACGGCGAGCGCCCTTGCTCGGAGCCTGCACGCCGGTGGCGCGGTAGCTGTAGGCCATCCGGGGCCGTCCGCGACCCTCTTCCACGTACGGGGTGACCGTCATGCCGGTGAACTCGACCGGCCGGAACGGCAGACCGTGGATGGTGTCCGGCAGCGTCGGGCACACATCGGCGAGGATCTTGACCGTGATCGTCTCCTGACCCTTGCGGACCTCCGGGTCCATGTCCTCGACCCGTACCTGCCACACCCGCAGGCCAGTCACCTTGTCGATCTCCTGGACCCGGTTGTCCTTGGTCGACTGGTCGAAGTTGTCCACCTGGGTGGCCTCGCCACGGACCATCGCGCCGTGCGGGAAGACCATGTCGTGGGTGACCGGGATACGTCCCTGCAGTGCCATCACTGCCTCCTTGGGTTCAGGCACCGGCCGGACCGGTACCCCTAGTTGGACTCGTACCATTCATTGGTACGAATTTAGCTTCTCATGGGTGGGTCACAAGGTCAAGGGGTACGGGTAGAATCGTTGGTACGAATCTCTGGAGGACTCCTTGACCAGCGACGACACGCCCATGCGGCCGAGCGGTAAGCACCTACGGACCGCCGTTGCCGATGACCTACGGCGCGCGATCGAGACCGGTGAGCTTCCGCCAGGTGCGACCCTGCCGACCGAGCCGGTGCTCATGCAGAGATACGGCGTGTCCCGCAACACTGTCCGGAACGCCCTCGGCGATCTAGAGAACGCGGGGTTGATCGAGGTCCGGCAGGGTCGAGGACGGCAGGTGCGCCGACGAGAGCCAGTCTGGATCTACGCGTCGCGGTCGGAGAGCCGCGCCAGGCGGAGGCCGTCGGGCGTCGACTCGTGGGTCGACGACATGCGCAGCCAGGGTCGCGTGCCACGGACCGACATTGAGGTCGCTGTGCTGCACGCGCCAGTTGACGTTTCCGAACGGCTGAACCTCGACAACGGTGCGACGGTGGCAGTACGCAGGCGTATCCGTTTCGCAGACGATCAGCCGTGGAACATGAACGACTCGTACTACCCCATGTGGCTCGCACAGGAAGTGCCCGCGATCCTCGACCCAGCAGACGTCACTACCGGCCTGACCGTCCACCTCGCGGACCGGGGCTATGCGCAGGTCTACTACAACGACGAGCTGACGGCCCGCATGCCGACGCCGGACGAAGCGAAGGCACTCAACATCGGTCCCGGCGTCCCGGTGATGTGCCACATGCGGACGGGCGTGACGAAGGGCGGCAAGCCGATTCGAGTGACCGTCACGGTCATGCCCGGCGACCGTCACCGGCTGCTGTACGAGGTGCCCGCGTGACGCACATCGAACAGGCGACCCCCCGAGACCTGGACGCGTTCCTCGACGTGCTGTCAGCGGCGAGTGCGCGCCTGCACGCGCGCGGCATCGACCAGTGGCCGCGCCGGTTCGCCGCGAGCAAGGTCCTGCCGGACATCGAAGCGGGCCGGGCCTACGTCGTTCGAGACGGCCGACCGGTCGTCGCCACGACCATCCTCAGCGAGGTAGGAGACGCCGACTTCTGGACCCCGGCCGAGCTGGCGGACCCCGCCTACTACGTGAGCAAGATCGCGACCGTGGACGGATACACCGGACTCGGGTCGGCGCTGCTGGACTGGTGCGGGCGGCAGGCTGCTCGCCAGGGCGGCGAGCTGTTGCGGCTCGATGCCTGGCGGACGAACCCGGACCTGCACGCCTACTACCTCGCGCGAGGATTCCGACACGTGCGCACGGTCGAGCTGCCTCACCGCAACTCCGGGGCGCTGTTCGAGCGGCCAGCCCGCGACACCGTCACGGACGCGATGCGAGACTACGGCCTCGCAGATCCCTCACCGGTCGAGGTGACGCCGTGAACGACCTAGCAGTACGACTACCGGCCAGCCTCCGTGCGCATATCGAGATGGTGGCCGACGAGCGCGGCGTGACGTTCGACGACGCCGTCGTGGCTCGTCATCGCCATGGGCTTGGCATGCCGAGCGAACCACGACTACGGCATCGAGGAGGACATCGCTGTGGGCGAGCTACTGGCCAGTCTCCAAGGGCTTGGCGACGAGGGCCGCTTGAAGTGGACGGGGAGTCATGCCGCTGAAGGTGAGTGAGATTCTGAAGCTCATCGAGGCCGACGGTTGGTACCTACACGCCACCCGTGGCAGCCACCGCCAGTACAAGCACCCGACCAAGCCGGGTCGGGTCACGGTGGCCGGGAAGCCGAGCGCCACCTTGCCGATAGGCACCGAACGGAGCATCCTGAAACAAGCAGGTCTCGACACCAAGGAGGCGAAGTGAGCACCTACGCCGTGATCATCGAACGCGCCGAGGACGGCGGGTTCGGTGCGTGGTCTCCTGACCTTCCTGGTGTCGTCGCGCTGGCCGACACCGAAGACGCCGTGCTGGACGAGATGCGCGCGGCGGTCGAGTTCCACCTTGACGGGTTGCGCGAGGACGGACTACCAGTCCCGCACCCGTCCACCGTGGCCGCCACGGTCATCACCCCGGCGGCCTGACCTGTCCGAGACTGACCGATGCCCCGCACCTGGCCCCCCTGGTGCGGGGCATCGGCCGTTGTGCCAGCAACTACGTTGTGGGTAGGTTCTTCCCTGGGCGGGAGGTTCGAGCTGGTGCGGCACGTGGGACACAAGCAGGCACGCGAGCTGATCGTGCGCTGGCGCTACGCCGGGCTGGGTGAAGCCGCGTTCCAGGAGATCACCGGCCACGCGTACGACTCCGCAGCCGGGATGAGCTGGGACGAGCTGGACCGGGCCTTCGAGCGAATCGCGGCCGTGTACCGCGACCGAGCCACGTCAGACGGCTCGCGGAACGCAGGCGACGCCCACTGACCGCATCGACGGTGGAGCCGGTGAGCGGACCGCACAGGCCCGAACCAGGCACCGGGTCGACTCCAGCGACCACCGGCCGAACTCGACCCGTCTACGGGCCGCACAACGGCCAGCCAGAGCCGATACCGCATCAGCTCTGGGCAGTGGTCCGCGAGCGGCGCGTCTCACCACCTCACCCCGCCCCGGCCCGGCGACGCTGATGCGTGGTGAGAACTTTCTTTACTCCGTTAAAGCGGCGAGCAAGCTCGCCGCAGCCGCCCGCCCGGCACGCCGGGCGTGCGGCCTTCGGCCGTTCCGGGCGACCGGGACGGGCGGCACGGAAGCAGAACAGGCCGGTGACGAAGTGAGAGACGTTCCCACCTGTCACCGGCCTGGTGATCCAACAACCGCACGCGGCTACTGACCGAGATCAGGCGGCCCACGCACCAGCTCGCCGCCGTCGACCACGAGACGAGATCGAGCCGGACGGTTCGCCGGGATCGAACCGTGCCCGTCGAGCTGTGCGGACCGGTCCCCATCCCCCTCATGCCGGAATGGTCGGCCACCACTGCACGAGTCAAGGGCGGCCTTCGGCCGTCGCACGCGATGGCGCAAGCGCCACCCTTGACACGCACAGCGTCGGCCTAGGAGCTGGCAGTTATGAGGGGGATGGGGAAGGAGTGAGGGTGGGGCAGCCGTCACCGTCGTACAGCAGCGAAGTACAGCAACCAGGGCGACCGCCAGCAGCATCCAGGCCACCACCACACGCCGATGACCAGCGCCGGAACCCTCAGGAACCCTGCCGCTTGGAGCTGACACGGAAGAGGTCACTGGTTCAATCCCAGTATCGCCCACCAGGTGAATGGCCCTATCGATCATGTCGATAGGGCCTTTCTCGTGCTGTTGACGGGCCGCGGGATCTACGGGCCTGCGTGTCCGCACTCGCCGTCGAGCTTGTGACCGAACGCGGCGGGCGTGTCGATCGTCTCGTCGATGGCGCGCAGCGTGCTGGTGTCCGAGTGGCTCCCGAATCCGGGCGTCTGGCCCGGTGGATCGGCCACGTCCCCGAGCGGGTGCGCCGCGTCCGCCGTCGAACTGGCGCAGTCCGCTGACTCGACGATCGGATGAATCGTCGCTGATGCGCTTGGAGCGACGAGCACCGTCGCCGCTGCTGCCAGAGCGCCGATCGCCAATGCTCTCTTCATGACAGCCCCCCTTGCCGTCAGCGCGAGGTGCACACCGCTGACCGGCGTTGCTCGAGAGTCCCTCGCGCCTGAGCCCATTCACTCTCGTCCGGCCACGACAAGCATCGGCAAATGGTGACAGTGGTGTGCGTCAGATCCGCCGGTCCACGACGATCCAGTTGGTCTCCCACGTCTCCCCGCCGTCGTCGGAGAAGGCCTGCTCGAATCGTGCCTTGTCCGGTCCCTGCCGGACGATGCGGAAACGCACCCTGATCGGGCGGCCGTTCAGCTGGTCGTCGCCGAAGAACTCGCCCACGCCGTCGTGGAAGCCGCCGTACACGGCCGGCGCGAGCAGACCGTCGCGCAGGTTGGCGAAGCTCAGGCTCCAGCGATCGGCC
This sequence comes from Jiangella rhizosphaerae, assembly GCF_003579925.1. Lineage (GTDB taxonomy): Bacteria > Actinomycetota > Actinomycetes > Jiangellales > Jiangellaceae > Jiangella > Jiangella rhizosphaerae. The sequence goes on from NZ_QUAL01000190.1 coordinate 81,091, forward strand.
TGGGGCTCGTAGAGCCGCAGGTTGAGCGCCTCGATTCGCCCGGCCGGGCCCTGGACGTCGAACTCGACGACGTTGGCGCGGCGGTCCATCAGCGGACGGACCACGCTCGTCCCGCTGAACTCGAGCCACTCGTCCGGCGACTCCGAGAGCGGATCGGCAAGGACCCGGACGTCAGAGCGCCAGGTGCCGATCTCCCAGTCGAAGCTGTGCTGGCCGTCCGCGGCGGCGGCCTGAGCCGTTGACGGAATCGGCGCCGCCTCGCCCGAGGCGGCGCCCGCCGTCAGCGCGAGGAGCGACAGGCACACGACGACGAGGCGCCGCTGTGGCAGGGTGACCTTCGTGTGAGCGTTCATGACGCGACTATCCGAGCGGAGCAGGTCCATGAACAAGAAGGCACCTTCAGGTAACCCCTCGCCGTCGCGCCCCAACCCCATTCCCGGTTGCCCGATGGCCGCGGCCTTCGCCGCGATCGGCGGGAAATGGAAGCTGACCCTGGTGTACTGGCTCGCCCACGGCGAGTCGCACTTCGCCGGCCTGCGGCGCCGGGCCGCGCCGATCACTGCGAAGGTGCTGGCCGAGCAGCTGCGCGAACTGGAGGCCGACGGGCTCGTCGAGCGGGTCGAGACGGGGCCCGTCCCGGCGCCGGTCATCTACCGCCTGACCCCGTACGGCACGACGGTGCTCCCCGTCGTCGAGAACGTCCGGGCCTGGGGCGAGGTCCACCTGGAACGCACCCAGGGCGAGACTGCTCCCGGCACGGCCATGAGCTGCGCCGACGCGGTCGCGTAGGCCCGGGCGCGCCTCAGCGCTCGAGCCCGGCGACCTGCCACGTCAGGCCGCGGTGGGCATAGGCGGGCCGCAGCCCCCGCTCCCGCAGCACGTCGAGCATCGCCTCCGGCGGGTGGACGAACGCCCGGTACCGCTGCTTGCGCAGCCGCATCGCCAGGTTCGTCACCCCGACGAAGACGCGCCCGGCGAGGTTGCGCGGCGGGTGGCTGAAGACCACCAGCCGACCGGCGTGGTCGGCCACGGCGGCGAGCAGCCGCTCGTAGTCGGGGTAGCAGCACACCACACGGTGCAGCACGACGACGTCGGCCGCGGCCACGCCGCCGGGATCGGCGGCGATGTCGTGGATGCGGTACTGCGCCCGCCCCGTCAGCCCCGCCTCGGCGAGCAGGCGGGCCGCCTCGTCGCGGTAGGACGGGGACAGCTCGAGGCCGACCGCCGAAGCCGCGCCGCGGCGGAGCAGCTCGATCTGGATCTCGCCGACCCCGCCGCCGATCTCCAGCACCGTCGCGCCCTCGATGCCGCGCTCCTGCAGGAACGCGACCATCCGCGCCGCCGTCCGGTCCAGGCCGCGCTTGCGGTAGCGTCGCGCCACGTGCCGGGCGAACCCCGTCGTGAACATGCGGTCGCAGCCGCGCGGATCACAGCAGCCACCCATGTCACCACTTCATAGCGCAATGACGCGCCGCGAGTCGATCCCCGTGCCGTACACGGGGTCGCTCCCCCGGATGTGCACCGAGTGCTCCGTCACCCGCGCCCGCCACAATCGCAGCCGCTCGGGCGGGTACAGCCACTCGACGGGGAACGGCTGCCGCTGCTCCGGGAACCGCGCCCGGCAGGCCACCGGTGCGCACGCCGCCAGCTCGTCGTCCGGCACCCGGCCGGCGGTGGCCTTGAGGTAGACGGCGCGGACGTCCCCGCCGATCGGCACGGTGGAGTCGAAGATCGCCATGCTCACCTCCGGCTGCCGTAAGACGTTCTGGGAGTGCTGCGCCTCGAGTCCCGACATCCAGTACACGACGTCGTAACCGTCGGGCGCGTAGTAGACCGGCGACACCCTGGCCCGGCCGTCCGGGTCGACAGTGCCGAGGCTCATGTACCGGGTGGTGTCGATGATGTGGCGAGCGTCGTCCTCGAGCGTCATGGCGTCCTCGATCACAGCCTGCGTGCCCGCGTCGCCATCCTTGCCGACCGCCGCGTCGCCGGCAACCACGCACGGGAGAATCAGGGCATGGAACCGTTCGGGGTCCGGCTGCTGCTGGCGGCCATCGTCGCCGCGTGCTCACGCTGACCGCGGCCGCGACTCCGCACGACCGCTCGCGCCGCTCGCGCCGACGGCGGCGCCGCGCGTGCGGCCGTACACCCGCACCGTCCGGCCACGGCCGAGGGCCGGCGTCAGCGGCGGTGGCGCTTCGCCTCCAGCTCGGCGACGACGGCGCTGCGACGGCCCGGCGTGCGGCGAGCCGCGTTCAGCTCCGCCTCGCGCCGCAGCTTGCGCCACCGCCTCAGCCGGTCCGCGTCGAGCTCACCGTCGTCGACGGCCAGCAGGACGGCGCAGCCGGGCTCGGCCAGGTGCGCGCAGTCGCGGAACCGGCAGCGCGCCGCCAGCGCCTCGACGTCCGCGAACGCCCCGGCGACGGCGGCGTCGTCGGCGACCAGCCCGACGGCGCGCAGCCCCGGCGTGTCGACGATGACGCCCCGGCCCGGCAGGACGACGAGCTCGCGATGGGTCGTGGTGTGCCGGCCGCGGCCGTCGCGGGCCCGCACGGACCCCGTCGGCATCAGGTCCATCCCGGCCAGCGCGTTGGTCAGCGTCGACTTGCCCGCGCCCGACGGCCCGACCAGGGCCAGCGTCCGGCCGTTGCGCAGCAGCGCGCCGAGCTCGTCGAGACCGGTCCCGGAGAGCGCGCTGACCAGCAGGACCTCCACCCCGGGCGCGACCTCGGCGACCTCGTCGCGCATGCCCTGCGGGTCCGGCACGAGGTCGGGCTTGGTGAGGACGACGACCGGCTGGGCGCCGCTCCCCCAGGCCAGCACCAGCAGCCGCTCGATGCGGCCGAGGTCGGGGTCGGGGTCGAGGTGCTCCACGATCGCGACGACGTCGACGTTCGCGGCGACGACCTGGCCGTGCGACGTCCGGTCGGCGCTGTCGCGCACGATCGCGGTCCGCCGCGGCAGGACCGCCTCGAGCGTGACGCGGTCGTCGGGCCAGTCGCGGACCGCGGCCCAGTCGCCGACGGCGGGCAGCGCCATCCGGTCGGCGGCGACGGCGCGCAGCACGTCGCCGCCGTACGTGGCCCGGACGGCGCCCATGCCGCCGGCGAGGTCGGCGCCGGCACGGTCGACGCGGCAGACGCGGGCCAGCCGGTGGGCGCCCCGGTAGGGCCGGAAGGCGCGCCCGACGTCGGCCGTCCAGCCGAGGTCGAGCAGGCGTTGCTGGGAAGCAGACATGTGAGACCTTTCTGGTGCGGCCTCACGCGCGACGGTGTCAGCGGCGGCGTGCTGGCCGGAGAGTACTGGAGCGAACGGATCTGCGCAGGTGCATGGCCGCTCACCTCCTCCGTCGTCCACAGCCCGACTGCGATCGTCACGTTATCCACAGGCGGGCACTCGCGGCCAGCGAATAACGGGCCGGCCGGTCCCCAAGGAGGGCCGGGCAGACCGGTGATGAGAGGGGGCCGGAGGCCTCCTCGAAGTCGTCGGTGCGAGCGCCGAGCCGGGGCGACCGTCGCTGGGGCCGTGCCCGGCCCGACGACATCCGGAGTCTTATCGTGGGTGTGTGGGAGCGACACACGAGGTCACCAACCAGCCGCCGCCGCTGACCGGCTACGACGTGTTCGGTGCCGACGCCGCGCTGGTCGAGGCGTTCGACCGCTACGGGAACACCGGCGACCGCGTCGAGCTGGAGTCGCTGGGCCGGCTGGCCGGCTCCGCGGAGGCGCAGCGGTGGGCCGTCGAGGCCGACCGCCACGCACCCGTGCTGCGCACGCACGACCGCTACGGCCACCGCGTCGACGAGGTCGACTTCCACCCGTCCTGGCACCGGCTCATGCGTGCCGCCGTCGACCACCGCATGCACGCCGGACCATGGGTGGATGCTCCGCTGAGCTCACACGCCACGCGGGCGGCGAAGTTCGTGGTGTGGAGCCAGCTCGAAGCCGCCCACCTCTGCCCCGTCTCCATGACCTACGCCGCGGTGCCGGCCCTGCGCACCGACCCCGCCGTCGGCGACGTGTGGGTGGGCCGGCTCGGAGCCTCCTACGACCCGGTCCTTCGTCCTCCCGCCGAGAAGGACGGCTGCCTGGCGGGCATGGCGATGACCGAGAAGCAGGGCGGCTCCGACGTCCGCGCCAACACCACGCGCGCCGAGCCCGTCGACGGCCTCGGCGCCGGGTGGTACCGCCTCACCGGGCACAAGTGGTTCTGCTCGGCGCCCATGAACGACGTGTTCCTCGTGCTCGCCCAGGCGCCGGACGGGCTGACCTGCTTCGTTCTCCCCCGCGTCCTCGACGACGGCACCCGCAACGCCCTGCGGCTGCAGCGGCTCAAGGACAAGCTGGGCAACCGGGCGAACGCCTCGGCCGAGGTCGAGTTCGACGGTGCGCTCGCCCAGCGGCTGGGCCCCGAGGGCCGCGGTGTGGCCACGATCATCGAGATGGTCGCCGCCACCCGGCTCGACTGCGTGCTCGGCTCGGCCGCGCTGCTGCGCCGGTCGGTGGCCGAGGCGACATGGCATGCGGCGCACCGGTCCGCGTTCGGCGCCCGGCTGGCCGACTCCGAGCTGATGCGCGCCGTCCTCGCCGACCTCGCGCTGGAGTCCGAGGCGGCGACGGCGCTCGGCCTGCGACTGGCCGCGTCCGTCGATCGTGCTGACGACCCGCACGAGCGGGCGCTGCGGCGCATCGGACTGCCGCTGGCGAAGTTCTGGGTGTGCAAGCGGACGCCGGCCGCCGTCGCCGAGGCGCTGGAGTGCCTGGGCGGCAACGGCTACGTCGAGGAGAGCGAGATGCCGCGGCTGTATCGCGAGGCGCCGCTGAACTCGATCTGGGAGGGCGCGGGCAACGTCCAGGCCCTCGACCTGTTGCGGGTCCTGGCGCGCGAGCCCGACGCCGTCGCCGCATGGCGGGCCGAGGTCGAGGCCGCGAAGGGCCAGGACCGCCGCCTCGACGACGCGCTGGCCTCCGTGACGTCCCTGCTGGCGGGCGGCGACGCCGGCGCGGCCGGGCAGGCGCGGGTGCTGGCCGGCCGGATGGCGGTGCTGCTGCAGGCCAGCCTGCTGGTCCGGTTCGCTCCGCCGGCCGTCGCCGACGCGTTCTGCGCCAGCCGCTGCGACGCCCGCCACGACGTCTACGGCGCGCTGCCCGCCGGACTCGACACCGCCGCGATCGTCCACCGCGCCACCCCGGTGCTCTCGTGATCTGCCCCGCCTGCGCCGATCAGCGCCACGACGACTGCCCGGCCCGCGAGAAGGGCCGCTCCTGGTGCGATTGCCAGCACCAGACCACCGATCGCCCCATCGAGCCCGCGACGGGCCACGCCTCCGAGTGAGCCGGCCTCGGTACGCATGGCCGGGCAGCTATCAAGGGGACGGCGTTGAGAACCGTGATCAAGGGCGGTTTACTGTGGCTCTGGCGACACCAAACCGCCCATGATCATGGTTCTCAGCCGGCCCGGGCGGGCGATCCTCAGAAACTCACGTTCACCGAGCAGTCGGGGATCTCGTCGACCTGCGCGATCGCCTCGTCGTCCACGAAGACGCCCAGCGACCCGCTGCAGCCCGAGCTGGACAGCGTCCCGTCGAACTCCGCGCGCACCGCACGCCCGTCCACCGCGGTGCCGGAGCAGGAGGCGTCCCCGCTCAACGACGTGCCGTCGCGGTTGAGGTCGGTGCTGCAGTCGGGGCCGCTCTCCAGCGTGATGCCGGCGTCGGACAGCTGCCGCGTCACGGCATCTTCCAAGGCCGTGGCGGCGAGGTCGTTGAGGCTCTGGTCCAGCTGCTCGGAGCAGGCCGTCAGAGCCAGGACGGCACAGCCGAGCAGGACCACGGGGCGCAAGATTCGTCGCACGGCGCCGACCCTACCCGCCCCGCAGGAAAACCTATCGAACCGATAGGAAATCTCGAACTGTAAGACAACAATGCCCGAATGGTGGACACGCCGTTCGCGCCGGGCGCCACAACATGGCACGATGCTCGGCATGTTGTCCGTCATTCCGCTGCTGCTGGTGAGTCGGCGTCACGTCGACTACGGCCGCATGGACAGCATGCTCTGTCTGGCGTTCTGACCGCCCCGGACTCACTCAGCCGGGCGCGCGGTCGCGCCGGCGGGCAGCCCGGGCACCGGCCCCGGATCCCTCATCCGCCACCAGAACCAGCGCGCACCGTGCGTCCCCGACCCCTCGAGGACTGCACTGCACATGTCTCCCACGCAGACGCCGACCCCCAAGCGCCCCCGGGGCCAGGGGCAGTGGGCCCTCGGCCACCTGGAGCCGCTGAACCCGAATGAGCGGACCAAGAAGGACGACGACGGGCTCAACGTCCGCAAGCGGATCGAGACCATCTACAGCAAGCGCGGGTTCGCCAGCATCGACCCGCAGGACCTGCGCGGCCGGTTCCGCTGGTGGGGTCTGTACACGCAGCGCCGCCCCGGCATCCCGGGCGGCAAGACGGCCGTGCTGGAGCCGCACGAGCTCGACGACGAGTACTTCATGCTGCGGGTGCGCATCGACGGCGGCGCGCTGAGCCTGGAGCAGCTGCGCACCGTCGCGGAGATCTCGACCACCTACGCGCGTGACACCGCCGACGTCACCGACCGGCAGAACATCCAGCTGCACTGGATCCGGGTCGAGGACGTGCCGGTGATCTGGGAGAAGCTCGAAGCCGTCGGCCTGAGCACGACGGAGGCCTGCGGCGACGTCCCGCGCGTCATCCTCGGCTCCCCCGTCGCCGGCATCAGCGCCGACGAGGTGCTCGACCCCACATGGGCGATCGACGAGATCCAGCGCCGCTACATCGGCTCGCCCGAGTTCTCGAACCTGCCGCGCAAGTTCAAGTCGGCGATCAGCGGGCTGCCCGACATCGTGCACGAGGCCAACGACATCGCCTTCGTCGGCGTGCACCACCCCGAGCACGGCCCCGGCCTGGACCTGTGGGTCGGCGGCGGCCTGTCGACGAACCCGAAGCTGGCGGTCCGTCTCGGCGCGTGGGTGCCGCTCGAGGAGGTCCCCGACGTCTGGGCCGGCGTCACCGGCATCTTCCGCGACTACGGCTACCGCCGGCTGCGCCACCGGGCGCGGCTGAAGTTCCTCGTCGACGACTGGGGCCCCGAGAAGTTCCGGGAAGTCCTCGAGTCGGACGAGTACCTCGGCCGCCGCCTCATCGACGGCCCGCCGCCCCCGCCGCACGTCGAGCCGATCGACCACGTCGGCATCCACGAGCAGAAGGACGGCCGGTTCTACGTCGGCGTCGCCCCGCTGGTGGGCCGCGTGTCCGGCTCGATGCTGGCGAAGCTGGCCGACGTCATCGAGGCGCATGGCTCGGGCCGGCTGCGCACGACGCCGCACCAGAAGCTCGTCATCCTCGACGTCGACGGCGACAAGGTCGAGTCGCTGGTCACCGCGCTGGACGCGATCGGCCTGCAGGCGCGGCCGAGCGTGTTCCGCCGCAACACGATGGCCTGCACGGGCCTGGAGTACTGCAAGCTGGCCATCGTCGAGACCAAGCAGCTCGCCGTCGACACCGTCGCCGAGCTGGAGCGGCGGCTGGCCGACCTCAACGAGCAGCTGGACGTGCCGATCTCGCTGCACCTCAACGGCTGCCCGAACTCGTGCGCGCGCATCCAGGTCGCCGACATCGGCCTCAAGGGGCAGATCGTCAAGGGCGAGGAGGGCTTCCAGGTCCACCTCGGCGGCGGCCTCGGCCTCGACGCCGGCTTCGGCCGCAAGCTGCGCGGACTCAAGGTGACGGCGGCCGAGCTGCCCGACTACGTGGAGCGCGTCGTCCGGCGCTTCGCCGACCAGCGGACAGACGGCGAGCGGTTCGCCCAGTGGGTGGCCCGCGCCGACGAGGACGCACTCCAGTGAGGACGGCGAACTAGACATGGCCGAGACCAGGGCCGCGATCATGCACTGCCCGTTCTGCGCGGAGGAGGACCTCCACCCCGTGGAGGAGCCGCACGGTGCGTGGGAGTGCCGGTCCTGTCTGCGGGTGTTCTCGGTGAAACTGCTCGGCCTCTCGACCAGAAGGAGCGCAGGATGACCCTCTGCCCGACGAACTCCCTCGAGGCGCTCGCGCTGGACGCCGCGCGGAACCTGGAGGACGCACCGGCCGGCGAGATCGTCCGCTGGGCGCACGAGACCTTCGGCGAGCGGTTCGCCATCACCGCCTCGATGGCCGACGGCGTGCTGTCGCACGTGGCGTCGACGGCGGTGCCGGGCATCAAGGTGCTGTTCCTCGACACCGGCTACCACTTCGCCGAGACCATCGGGACCCGCGACGCCATCGCCGCGACGTACGACGTCGAGGTCGAGACGATCACGCACCCGCTGCGCGTCCCCGAGCACGAGGCCGAGTACGGCAAGCTCTACGAGATCGACGCCGACCTGTGCTGCGCCATCCGCAAGGTGTGGCCGCTGGACCGCGCGCTGAAGCCGTACGACGCCTGGGCCGGCGGCGTCCGCCGCGCCGAGGCGCCGTCCCGCGCCGGCACGCCCGTCGTCGCCTGGGACCCCAAGCGCGGCAAGGTCAAGGTGAACCCGCTGGCCACCTGGACCGACGAGCAGGTCGACGCCTACGTCGCCGAGCACAACATCCTGGTGAACCCGCTGCGCGAGCTCGGCTACCTGTCCATCGGCTGCGAGCCGTGCACCCGCCCCGTCGCGCCCGGCGAGGATCCGCGTGCGGGCCGCTGGGCCGGCTCGTCGAAGACCGAGTGCGGGATCAACATCTGATGTATCCGCTGCAGCTGGACGTCGAAGGCAAGCGGGTCGTCGTGGTCGGCGGCGGCCCGGTGGCGTCCCGCCGCGCACGTCCCCTCGTCGACGCCGGGGCCGAGGTGCACCTGGTGGCGCCGTTCCTGTGCGAGCCGCTGGCCGAGCTGGTCGCGGCCGGACGGGTCACCTGGTCGCCGCGCGACTACGCCGACGGCGACCTCCAGGGCGCCTGGCTGGTGCACACCGCGACCGGCGACCCGCGGGTCGACGACGCCGTCGCCGTGGCCGCCGACGCCCAGCGCACCTGGTGCGTCCGCGCCGACGACGCGAGCCGCTCGGCCGCGTGGACCCCGGCCGTCGCCCGGGTCGGCGACGTCCTGGTCGCCGTCACCGCCGGCGGCGACCCGCGGCGCGCCGTCCGGCTACGCAACGCCGTCCAGACCGCGCTGGAGACCGGCGAGCTGCCGCTGCGGCGACACCGGGCCGCCCGACGGGGTCGGGTCGCCCTCGTGGGCGGCGGCCCTGGACACCCCGGGCTCATCACGACGCGCGGCCGGCAGCTGCTGGCCGCCGCCGACGTCGTCGTGGTCGACCGCCTGGCGCCGCGCGCCCTGCTGGCCGAGCTCGACGACGACGTCGAGGTCATCGACGTCGGCAAGACGCCCGGCCACCACCCGGTCCCCCAGCACGAGATCAACCGGCTGCTGGTCGAGCACGCCCAGGCCGGCAAGCAGGTCGTCCGGCTCAAGGGCGGCGACCCGTTCGTCCTCGGCCGCGGCGGCGAGGAGGCGGCCGCTTGCCGGGCCGCCGGCGTCCCCGTCGAGGTCGTCCCCGGTGTGACGAGCGCGGTCGCCGTGCCCGCCTCCGCCGGGATCCCCGTCACGCACCGCGGCCTGGCCAAGCAGTTCACGGTCGTCTCCGGGCACGAGGGCCTCGACTGGGCCAACCTCGCCGGCACCGAGGGCACCCTCGTGTTCCTCATGGGCGTCAGCCTGCTCGCCGACACCGCCGCCCAGCTCGTCGCGCACGGCATGGACCCCGGCACCCCCGCCGCCGTCGTCGAGGACGGCTTCGGCCCGCGTCAGCGGGTCACCACCGCGCCGCTCTCCGGTATCGCCCAGGCGGCCGCCGAGGCCGGCGCCAAGCCGCCGGCCGTCATCGTCGTCGGCGACGTCGCCGCGCTCGCCTCCGTCTGACGCCGCCCTCTCCGCTCGCCTCGCCTCGCCACGCGGGGGCCCGTTGCCCCGGTCGGCACGCCCGCGCGATCGCGGCCGCTCGCGATGACACCGGCCCGCCCCGACCGGCGCCGACCGGGCGGGACGACCCAGCGCGGACGTCGCGCGGAACCGGCGCGTAACGCGGTCGTCACATAGCGCCCGCGACCTGCCGTTGCCGACGCCAAGACGTGATGCCGACAGCCCTTGACGTGAAGATTGGATCCTGTATCTTCAATCGACATACGTCCAGGGTGGGCCTGGATGCCACGAGCCGGCCGGTTGCGGGCTGAGCACAGTCGCCCGCAGCCGGCCGATTCACACGGTCGACGACGGCACGACTCACGGGAGTGGTGGATGGCCAAGATCTCGTTCGGTATCCGGGTGCCCAATTCGGGCCCGCTGTCCGGCGTCGAGAACATCGTGCGGACCGCGCAGAAGGCCGAGGAGCTGGGCTTCGACTCGATCTTCGTGCACGACCACGTGGTCTGGAGCACGGAGATGCACCGCCACCACATCTCCTCGGGCGCGCACGAGGCGCTGGCCGACGACCAGTCGGCCGACTTCTACGAGGCACTCACCGTCATCGGCTACCTCGCCGCCGTCACCAGCCGGGTCCAGATCGGCGTCGCCTGCCTGGTGATGCCGACCCGCAACCCGATCTACGCCGCCAAGCAGCTGGCGACGCTGGACCACCTCAGCAACGGCCGGCTCATCGCCGGGGTCGGGCTCGGGTCGAAGGCGAGCCAGTCGTCCAACGAGTTCGAGGTGTTCGGCGTCGACTTCAAGCAGCGGGCGCGGCTCACCGACGAGTACATCGACGCCATGCGGGCGATCTGGACCCAGCCGCTCGCGACCTACCACGGCAGGCACGTCAGCTTCGACGACGCCGAGATCTACCCCAAGCCCGTGCAGCAGCCGCACCCGCCCATCTGGGTCGGCGGCTGGACGGACTACGCCGCGCGCCGCACCGGCCGGGTCGGCGACGGCTGGGTGCCGGGCTGGCTGTCGCCGAAGGAGATGGCCCGGGGCGCGGAGATCGTCCGCGACACCGCCGCCGAGTACGGCCGCGACCCCGGCGCCATCACCATCGCCGTCGAGAAGCTGGCCGTCATCAAGCGCGACCGCGACGCCGCGCTGGAGCGCGCCATCCCCACGGTCCGCACCAGCAGCACCACGTACGAACGCGATGTCGACGACATCTCGTTCGCGCTCGACCGCCACATCTTCGGCTCGGTCGACGACGTGAAGCGGCGGGTGGAGGAGTTCGTCGAGGCGGGCGTGACCCACTTCGAGCTGAAGCTGATCTACCCGTCCATCGACGATCTCGAGGACCAGATGACCCTCTGGGCCGACGAGATCCTGCCGCTCTACCGCGACTGACACCGTCCGGCGAGCAGGCGCGGCACCCCACTGACCAACGGAGTTCGTTCGTACATCCCAGCTGAAGGATTGGACGAGTTCATGTCCCGTACCGCACTACGATCGCCGCGTCGCCGGCGCGCGACCGCCGCCGCCGCGCTCGCCCTCGTCGCCCCGCTGGTCCTCACCGCATGCGGCGAGGACTCGGCGGCCGGCTCCGACGACGGCACCTGGGAGCCTGAGCGCGACATCGACTGGATCGTGCCGTACACCCCCGGCGGCGGCTTCGACACCTACTCGCGCGGCATCGCCGAGGTGATGCAGAACGGCCACCTGCCCGACGGCGTCAACGTCGTCGTCCGCAACTCTCCCCCGCTGCCCCAGGGCATCAGCTCGATGTTCAACGCCGAGCCCGACGGGTACACGATCGGCATCCTGCCGATGCCCGCCGCGATCGCCCAGGAGATCCAGGAGCCCGACCTCGCGCAGTGGACGACCAGCGAGTTCACCGTCCTGGGGCAGGTCGACGAGAACGGCTACGTCGTCTACGTGCCGGCCGACTCGCCGTTCGAGACCATCGAGGACCTCATCGCCGCCGAGGACATCCGCGCGATCACCGTCGAGGAGGGCTCGTCCTCCGCGCTGGCCGGGCTGGCCACCATCAGGGCGCTGGACCTCGACGCCGACGTCACGTACGGCGCCGAGGGCTCGGCGGAGGTCGTGACGGCGGCCCTGCGCGGCGACGCCGACTTCTTCGTCTACGGCAGCACCGACCTCGTCGGGTTCGTCGAATCCGGCGACATCCGGCCGCTCATGTACCTGGGTACCGAGGACCAGCTGCCGGAGAACGTCGACTGGCTGCAGGACGTCCCGACCGCCGAGGAGGCCGGCTTCCCCGACCTCGCCGGCGCCGTCACCGAGCTGCGCGTCATCGTCGCGCCGCCGGACCTGCCGGAGCCGGTCGCCGAGTACCTGCGCGGCGCCCTCGCCGACACGATGGCCGACGAGGAGTTCGTGACCTGGGCCGAGGAGGCCGGCCGGCCGATCGTTCCGCGGACCGCCGAGGAGACCGAGGCGAACATCGCCGAACAGATCGAGCAGATGGAGGAACTCGTCCCGCAACTGGCCGACGGCTGACGGATCGGGCCGCGCTCCGGCGCGCCTGACAGGAGGTTTGGCTCGTGGATTTCGGTTCTGGCCTGGTCGAGGCCCTGCAGCAGATGACGACGTGGTCGTTCCTGCTGTGGTTCCTGATCGGGGTGCTCAACGGAACGATCTTCGGACTGCTGCCGGGGCTGAGCGGGTCGGTGGGCATCGCCCTGATGATCCCGTTCACCTTCGACATGGAGCCCATGCAGGCGATGGGGCTGTTCGTCGCGGCCCTCGCCGGCCAGAACTTCGCCGGGTCGATCACGGCGATCCTCATCAACACGCCGGGATCGTCGGTGAACGCGGCCACGACGTACGACGGCTACCCGTTGTCGAGACAGGGGCGCGGCGGCTTCGCCATCGGCGTCTCGGCGATGGCGTCGTTCCTCGGGTCGCTCATCGGCATCGCGATCATCATCGCGCTGTTCCCGCTGACCCGCAGCATCCTGCTGTCGTTCTCGTTCCCCGAGCTGACGATGCTCGGGGTGCTCGGGCTGGCGGTCATCGCGGTCGCCTCGCGCGGCTCGATGATCAAGGGCCTGATCGCCGGCATGATCGGCCTGCTGATCTCGTTCGTCGGCTTCGCCCCGATCGGCGGTGACGTCCGCTACGTGTTCGGCCAGGCCGAGCTGTACGACGGCATCGGCGCGGTCATCGTGCTGATCGGCCTGTTCGCCGTGACCGAGGCGCTGAGCCTGATCGTGCACAACCAGAAGGTGGCCGCCGGTTCCGGCACCACCCGGCTGGGTCGCTCGCAGGTCTGGGAGGGCGCCCGCTACGTCTTCACCAAGCCGTTCCTGCTGCTGCGCAGCTCGGTGCTCGGGACGGGGATCGGCCTCATCCCGGCGGTCGGCGGGACGCTCGCGGCCTTCCTGGCCTACTTCCAGGCCGCGAAGACCGTCCGCGACCCGAAGTTCGGCCAGGGCGACCCGCGCGGCGTCCTGGCCCCCGAGGCCGCCAACGACGCCAAGGACGCCGGTGCGGCGCTGCCCAGCCTCGCGTTCGGCATCCCGGGCAGCGCCGACTGGGCGATCGTGCTGGGCGCGATGATCATGCACGGCATCACGCCCGGCCCGAACCTCATCCGCGACAGCCCGGACATCGTCTGGATGAGCATCCTGGTGATCATCGGCGCGAGCTTCGTGTCGTCCAGCTTCGGCATCGTGTTCGCGCCGTGGCTGACGAAGGTGACGAAGGTGCGGGCCAGCCTGCTGGCGCCGCTGATCATCGTGCTGGCGGTCACCGGGGCGTACGGCATCGAGTCGCGGACGACGGACGTGCTGCTGGCCATCGCGTTCGGCCTGCTCGGCTATGCGATGCGGGCGATCGGGATGCCGGTCATCCCACTGATCCTCGGCTTGGTGCTCGGCCCGATGGTGGAGCGGTCGTATCTGCAGTCGGTCGAGACCTTCGGCGGGCTCAGCGCGTTCGTGACCCGTCCCATCTCGCTGGTGCTGGTGGTCCTCACCGTCGCGGTCATCGTCTTCGAGATCGTCTCGAACCGGCGCGCCAAGGTGCCCGAGGAGGCCAAGCGCGAGGGCGTCCGGTCGGCGACCCGGCCGCGGACGCTGGCGATCATCGCCCTGTTCGGGGTGATCGCGGCGGTCGCGCTGGTGCTGGCCACGGACTTCCGCGAGCAGTCCCGCACGTTCCCGCTGATCATCTCGACCGTCATGCTGGCGCTGGTCGTGCTGTACCTGGCGATCGCGCTGGTGCCGGTGCTGCGGCGCCGGTTCGGCGGGGTGATCGCCGACGGCCACGGCATGGAGCAGCTGATGCACGTGCCGGACGACCTGCGCGAGCAGCTGGACGAGGCTGTCTCAGCGGCCGACGGCTCCGGCCCGGACCCCGCGGCGCAGGCCGGGACCGCCACCAAGGTGGAGACCGCGACGGCCGTGGAGCCGGCCGGCGAGCAGGAGGCGAACGCCGACCTCGCGGCCCGGATGCGCAACTCCATCGTCCTGCTGGTCGCGTTCGCCGCCGGCGTCTGGCTGGTCGGGCTGGCCGTCACGGTGCCGGTCGTCCTGTTCCTGATGATGCGCTACGTGGGCCGGGAGACCTGGCGCACGACGGTGATCACCACCGTGGTCACCTCCGCGGCGTTGTACTTCCTGTTCGTGTCCGTCCTGCGGATGCCACTGGAGGGCGGCACCCTGGTGCCGTTCTGACGCCGTCCACCCACTCGAGAAGGGACCAGCGGGCCGATGGCGGAGCGCACGGAGGGGCGGGGCGGCGTCTCGCCGGGCATGGTGATCGCGGTCGCCAGCCTGGGCGCGGCGGTCGTGACGGCCGGTATGCAGGGCATCGCGCCCGCGCTGCCGGCCATCCAGGACCGGTTCGACCTGAGCCCGGCCGAGGTCGCGCTCATCACCAGCGTCTACCTGCTGCCGAGTGTGCTGTCCGCGCTGGCCGGCGGCATCCTCGCCGACCGGGTCGGCAGCCGGCCGGTGATCGCCGGGTCGCTGCTGCTGTTCGGCCTGGGCGGCGGGCTGTTGCTGCTGGACGTGCCGTTCTGGACGCTGCTGGCGGTCCGGTTCGCCCAGGGCGCGGCGTTCGGCGCGGTGCTGTCGCTGACGGTCGGGATCATCGGCGACGTCGCGCCGTCGGGCGCCGCGGCGGCGCGCGGGCAGAGCCGGCGGATCATCGCGATGGCGATCGCCGAGGCGGTCCTGCCGATCGTCGCCGGGCTGCTGCTGGCGTGGGGGCTGGGCTGGTCGTCGCCGTTCGCGTTGCAGCTGCTGGCGCTCCCGCTGGCCGTGCTGGCCTGGCGGGTGCTGCCGCCGCTGGTCCGGGCGCCGGGGCGGAGCGAGGCCGCCGGGAAACGCGCGGAGAACTCCGGTGGCATGCGGGCGGTGCTGAGGGCGCCGGCGGTCGTCGGCGTGCAGGTGCTGGCCGCGATGCGGTTCGTGTTCAAGTTCCCGGTCATCACGTACTATCCGCTGCTGGCGACCGGCCAGCTCGGGTTGTCGCCCGCCACCGTCGGCGTCGTCATGGGCGCCTCGGCCGCGATCGCCGCCCTGACCGCGGCCCTCACCGAGAAGCTGGCCGGCCGGTGGACGTCGGCGCAGCTGATCGCGGGCAGCCTGGTCGTGGCGGCGCTGTCGGTCGGCGGCATGGCGGCCGGCGAGTGGGTGGCGCTGGCGATCGTCGCGATGCTGGTGTTCGGCGCCCAGGACGGCGTCTACGGAGTGGCGCACAACGTGCTGGTGACGGAGCTGGCGCCGCCCGGCCTGCGGTCGACGTACGTCGGCCTCACCGGCATGGTCCGCAACGTCGGCAAGTTCTCCGCACCGGCGCTGTTCGGCGCGGCGACGCTGGTGCTGTCGCTGACGCAGACGTTCCTGGTGCTGGGCGCCGCCGGGCTGGCGTCGGTCGCCGTGGCCACGCGGGTGGCGGCGGTCCAGTCGCGACTCGGCCCGCCGCCGCCTCCGTCCTCCTAGAGCACCCCCGCCGCCGTGCCGCGGTGAACGTAGTGCTCCCAGAGCTTGTTCGGACGGTGCCGGCTGCGGCTGTAACTGCGGCCGATCTCGGCGCACTCCTCCGCGCTGAGCGGGCGCAGCTCGCCGCCGCCCGCCGTCAGCTGGGTGGCCGCCAGCAGCGTGCGAGCGTTCTCCTCCAGGTCCAGGCAGTCCATCAGCAGCTCCTGGATGGTCGGCGCGACGAGGACGGTCCCGTGCGCGCGCAGCAGGCAGGCGTGCCCGTCGCCGAGCGTCTTCGCCACGGCGTCCCCCTGCTCCCGGGTGGTGATGTGGGTGGCGTCCGGGTGGACGGGCAGCCCGTCCGGGTCGCGGTAGGCGAAGTGACGCATCGGCAGGAACGGGCGATCGGTCATGCTGAACGTCGTCGACAGCGTCGGGTGGCCGTGACAGACGAACGCCGCGTCGGGCCGGTTGCGGTAGACGCCGGTGTGGATCGCGGTCTCGGCCGGTGGCGGGATCTCGCCCTCGACGAGGGTGCCCTCCAGGTCGACCACCAGCAGATCGTCCGCCGTGAGCGCCGCACGGCTGGCGTCGCGCGGCTGAATCAGCACGCGGTCGGTGCCGGGGATCCGGGCGCTCAGATGCCCGCTGTAATCCAGGACGTCGGTCATCACCAGCAGCCGGGTGCAGGTGACGAGATCGCGCTTCAACTGCTCGAGCTCGGGGTCGGTCATGGCGCCTCCAGGTCAGATTGGATTCAAGATACTGGATGCGACGGCACACCGCCCGCGTTGATCTTGGCGTTGTTCGGCAATTACGGGGTGAAATGTCCGATAGATGGCCGAACAACGCCAAGATCAACGGCGGAGTGGGTGGAGTGCGACCGGACGGTGCGCCGGCGGCGCAGGCAGCTCGTCGGGGTCGGCGAAGAGGCGGCCGACCTCGGCGGCGCGGTGCGGCACCGCACGGAGCCGGGCCAGCACGAGCCGTTCGACCAGCTCGTTGAGCGCATCCTCGACGACGGCCAGGTCGCGCGGGCCGAGGGCGCGGGCGCGGCCGGCCAGCCGGGTCAGCTCCCGGCCGATGATCGCGTCACCGCGGCGCCGCAGCAGCTCCACCGTCGCGCCGGCGTCCGGCGGCTCAGTGCGAGCCATGGCCGTGCCCGCCCGCCAGGCCGGCGACGCCGTCGTAGCGCAGTTGCAGCATCATGCCCTTCTCCGCGTGCGGCAGGTTGTGGCAGTGGTTCATCCAGACGCCGGGGTTGCCGGCCTCGAACGCGACGTCCCACACCTCGCCCGGCCGCACGTCGAAGGTGTCGACCCACAGCGGGCTGCCGGTCGCCGACCGCCCGTCGCGCGCGAGCACCAGGACGCCGTGCCCGTGCAGGTGCCACGGGTGCGTCTCGAGGCTGCGGTTGACGACGGTGAACCGGACGAGGTCGCCCTCGGCCACCACCTGTTCCGGGATGGACGGGTGGCCGCGGCCGTTCACCGTCTGTGCGAACGCCGGCCGGCCGTCGACCATCGCCACACCGCGGTCCAGCACCATGGTGAAGTGCCGGTCGTACCGGGTGTCCAGCGTGAACGGCACCTCGGCCGGCGCGCCGTAGTGCAGCGGGTCCAGCTCGGGCCACTCACCCGTGGCCGGGTCGTCGTCGCCGCCGCCGAGGCGCAGCCGCACCTCACCGTCCACCGTCAGCGCGGCCGGTCCGTCCGGCATGGTGAACGCCAGGTCGTAGCGTCCGCCCGCGGGCAGCCGCAGCGCCCGCTCCGAGACCTCACCGGGCTCGTGCACGTCCCGGCCGTCGACGGCCACCAGCCGGAACGCGGTGCCGGCCAGCCCGAACCGGTGCGGCTCGGAGTCGGTGTTCAGCAGCCGCAGCCGTACGGACGAGCCCGGTGCGGCCTCCTCGGCGAGGACGCCGTCGTCGTCGCCGATCGCCAGCACACCGCCGTAGGTGTGAACGGGCAGGACGAGGTCGACGTCGGCCGGCTCGGCGTCGCGCGGGGTGACGACGAGGGTGCCGTACAGCCCGCGGCGCACGCCGACGTGAGAGACCTGGTGGGTGTGGTACCAGAACGTACCGGCCTGGTCGGCGCGGAAGCGGTAACCGAACTCGGCGCCGCGCGCGACGACGTCCTGTGTGGTGCCGGGCGCGCCGTCCTCGCCGCACGGGACGTCGTAGCCGTGCCAGTGGATCGTCACGCCGTCGTCGATGTCCTCGTTGCGCAGCGTCACCTCGACGAGGTCGCCCTGGACAGCCGTCAGCGGCGGCCCGGGCAGCCGCCCGTCGTACGTCCACGCGTCGACCTCGCGCCCGGACGTGAGCGCGACGGTCGCCGTCCGGGCGGAGACGGTGTACGGCCGGACGGTGCCGCCGGCGGCGGGCGTCGTGGGACCGCGCAGGTCGGTGACCGGCGTGCCGTGACCGGCCGGCTGCGCGGCGGCCGCTCCCCCGCCGGTGTCGGCCGAAGGCGCGCGGACGAACGCCAGC
>NZ_QUAL01000181.1 GCF_003579925.1 Jiangella rhizosphaerae
CCGCCGTGCTGGCGGCGAAGGCCCGGCCGGCCGAGGCGGGGCGTGGTCGCGGCCGGCGCGGGAACGGGCCGCGCAACGTGTGGGAGCTGCTGCCCGGGGTCGCACCCGAGCTGGCCGAGTGGGCCGCGTTCTTCGGCGCCAACGCCGGCAAGCGCGCCGCGGCTCAGGCCGGCCTCCCCGGCGCGGTCACCCCGCGCGAGGCCGACGACCTGCTCCGAGAGGCCGACACGTTCCTCGGCCTGGTCTGCGTCATGCTCGGGCTGCCGTACCAGGAGCCGCTCGACGGCCCGGTCGTGGCGATCGTCCCCGGCGCGGCGTGACCTCCGGCGCGGCGCGGTCTCCGCTGCGAGCAGCCCGCGGGTGCGGCCGCGTCGCCCGGCCGGGAAGTCCTGGGGCGGCCGCCGCGTTATAGAGGTGTCTTGTGTCGTCTGTCCGATGTCGGGGAGTGCCGCCATGCCGAGCCGCAGTGAGCTGTACGAGCTCGTCGAGGAGCCGTCCGGGCTGGAGTCGCCGGTCCTGGTCTACTGGTTCGACGGCTTCATCGACGCGGGCCGGGCCGGCGGCGGTCTCGTCGACCACCTGCTCGCGACCCTCGACACCGAGGTCGTGGCCCGCTTCGACGTCGACACGCTCGTCGACTACCGCGCCCGCCGGCCGGAGATGCGCTTCGCCGACGGCGCGTTCCAGGACTACGACGCGCCCGAGCTGACGCTGCGGCTGGTCCGCGACGACGTCGGCTCGCCGTTCCTGCTGCTGTCCGGCCCCGAGCCCGACGTGCGGTGGGAGGCGTTCGTCTCCGCGGTCACCGACCTCATCGAACGGCTGGGTGTGCGGCTGTCCATCGGGGTGCACGGCATCCCGAACCCCGTCCCGCACACCCGTCCGCTGAGCGTGCTCACCCACGCCAACCGGCCCGGGCTCCTCGACGACGCCGCGCTGGTGGACGTCGAGCTGCGGGTGCCCGGCAACGTCGCCTCGCTGCTGGAGTACCGCCTGGGCCAGAGCGGCCACGACGCCATCGGCCTGGTCGCGCGCGTCCCGCACTACCTCGCCGAGTCCGAGTACCCGCAGTCGTCGCTGACGCTGCTGCGCGCGCTGAGCGCCACGACGGGTCTGCTGCTGCCGTCGGGTGAGCTGGCCGAGGCCGCCCGCCGCACCGACGAGCTGGTCCGCGAGCAGGTCGAGGGCAACGACCAGGTCGCCAAGGTCGTCCACGCGTTGGAGAACCAGTACGACGCCTTCGCCGGCGGCGACACCCGCGGCAGCCTCATCGCCGAGCAGCGCGCCGTGCCCAGTGCCGACGAGATCGGCGCCGAGCTCGAGCAGTTCCTCGCCGAGCTCGACGACCGCGCCGACACCGACGACGACCGCGACGACGACCCCGGCGACCGCTGACCGCCCGGCCCCCGGTGACGATCAGTCCGGGGGCCGACGCGACGAACCCGGCTACTCCGAGTCGGAGGGACGGCGCATGCGGTTGGTGAGGTTGTCGAACAGCTTGCCGCCCGCGTCGCCGAGGCCGCTCATCACGTCGCGCAGCGTGCTGATCAGCGGGTCGGACGTCCGGTTCCACGACTCCTGGTACGACTTCGCGGCGTTGCGGACCTCTTGGCTGATGGAGGCGTCGCGGTCGTCGGAGCGGCGCGGGTAGTCGCCGGCGAGGATGCGGCTGTACTCGCCCGACGCCGCCCAGCGGTCGAGCTCGGCCAGCCGCACCACGGCCTGCGGATGCGTGCGGCCCATCAGGCTCACCAGCTTGATCACGCCGTCGCGGGCGTCCTCGCCGGCGTCGTACTCGCGGGCCTGCTGCAGGAACGCGTCGATGTCCATCTCGGCCAGCCGCGAGCCGCCGGCCATCTTCATCAGCGAGCGCTTGGCCGCGGCGGGGTCCTGCGACGACAGCAGGCCGGCGCGGTCGGCCGACAGCTCGGACTTGCGCTGCCACTCCTCGAGCGCGAAGACGATGGCCCGCAGTCCGACGTAGCCGAGCGGGATCCACGCGACCCGCAGCGCCAGCCGGGTCAGCATGAGCAGCAGCGTGCGGTAGACGGCGTGCCCGGACAGGATGTGCCCGACCTCGTGGCCGATGGCGAAGCGCCGCTCCTCGGCGTCGAGCAGGTCGAACAGCCCGGTGCTGAGGACGATGAACGGCTTGTCCGTGCCGATGGCCATGGCCCGCGGGTTCGGGTCCTGGACGATGTAGAGCTCGGGCCGCTCGACGTCGAGGATGTGGGCGGCGTCGACGACGTCCTGGTAGACGTCGCGGAACTGGGTCTCGCCGACCCGGACGGCGCTGGACAGATAGTGCAGCCGCAGGCTGCGCTCGTTGAACAGGCCGGACATCTTGCGCAGCAGGGTGTCGAACCCGCGCAGCGATCGCATGGCGACCAGCGCGCCGCGGTCGGCGGGGTGCTCGTACGCGCGCGAACTGAGGTCGGGGAAGCGGACTCGGCTGCGATCGGGCTCAGTCGTCATGGTGCCATCGTAGACCGCCCTATTGACAATGCACATACTCGGTATACATGCTGTGCTCCCACAAGACCCGGAGCCCGAGAGGGAGCACGTTCGTGGGCGTCACCCGCCGCATCGTCCTGCCGACGATCAAGATCCTGCTGCTGGCCGTCATCGCGGTAGCTGCCGTCCGCCTCGCGTTCGGCGGTGACGACGCGTCGAACGCCGGCGACGACCCGGCGGTGCCGTCGGTCGACATCGTCCAGCCGGAGGTCCCGGCGAGCATCGGCACCGTCGTCAACACCGTCGAGGTCGACGCGGTCATCACGGCCGACGCGCCGACGCCGGTCCGCGCGACCGACGGGGGAGAGGTGACGGTGTTCCTGGCCGAGCCCGGCGACATCGTCGAGGAGGGCGATCCGCTGCTCGAGGTGGTCTTCGAGGAGGAGGGCGAGCCCACCACCGAGACCGACGACGAGGGCAACGAGGTCGAGGTGCCGGGCGAGCCGGTCCGCCGGTTCCGCACCATCGAGGCGCCCGCCGCGGGCACCGTCGGCGAGTACGACGTGCTCGTGGGCGAGGCCGTCGCGGTCGGCGACACCGTCGGCAGCATCGCCACCGGCGGCTTCACGGTGTCCGGCGCGCTGTCCGCGGAACAGCAGTACCGGCTGGTCAGCGGCCCGACGACGGCCGAGGTCCAGGCCCGCGGCGGCCCGGCACCGTTCGCCTGCACCGAGCTGCGCACCGGCAGGTCCGCGTCCGGCGGCGACGGCGGCGGGGACGAGGGCGGCGCCGCACCGCTGCCGCCGGACCCCATGGCGCCGCCGGAGCAGGGCGGGTCCAGCACCGCCGTCTCGTGCGCCGTCCCGCCCGACGTCACGGTCTTCGACGGGCTGGCCGCGACGATGGTGATCGAGGCCGGCCGCGCCGAGAACGTCCTGGTCGTCCCCGTCACGGCGGTCGAGGGCGCGTTCGAGTCCGGCAACGTCTGGAAGGTCGGCCCGGACGGCGAGCCGGTCGAGACGCCGGTGACGCTCGGCCTCACCGACGGCGAGCTGGTCGAGATCCGCGAGGGCCTGGCCGAGGGCGACGCCGTCCTCGAGTTCGTGCCCGGCGCCGCGCCGGAGGACGAGGAGCTGCTCGGTCCGGAGATGGTGGGCGAGGCGGGATGAGCCTCATCGAGCTCGACGGCGTCGGCCGGACGGTGATCCTGCCCGACGGCGAGCGCCTGGAGATCCTGCGCGACGTCACGCTCGCCATCGAGGTCGGTGAGCACGTCTCGATCGTCGGCCGGTCAGGGTCGGGCAAGTCGACGCTGCTCAACCTCATGGGCCTGCTCGACACACCCACCGACGGCGAGTACCGGCTGGAGGGCAGGCCCACCGCGGGCCTGTCGCAGCGGCGGCGGGCGAAGCTGCGCGGCGCCGGGTTCGGGTTCGTGTTCCAGCAGTTCAACCTGCTGCCCGGCCGGACGGCGCTGCAGAACGTCGCCGCCCCGCTGCTCTACTCCGGCGGCCGGGACTTCTGGCGCCGCAACCGGCTGGCCGCGGACATGCTGGAACGGGTCGGCCTGGGCGAGCGCGCCGACACCATGCCGGAGAAGCTGTCGGGCGGCGAGCAGCAGCGGGTCGCCATCGCGCGCAGCCTGATCCGCTCGCCGCGCGTGATCCTGTGCGACGAGCCCACCGGCGCCCTCGACGTGCAGACCGGCACCGAGATCATGGACCTGCTCGACGCGGTCGCGGCGGAGTCCGGCGCGACGCTGGTCACCATCACGCACGACACGATGGTCGCCGCGCGGGCCCACCGGCATTACCGCCTCGACGCCGGTGTGCTCGGCCCGCTGGACCCGGCCGCGCTGGCCCCGCCCCGTCAGGTGGTGGCGTCGTGACGGCGCTGGTGGCGGCGTTCGCCGAGGCATGGGACGAGGTCCGCATCCACAAGGTCCGCGTCATCGTGTCGCTGATCGGCGTGCTGATCGCCGTCGCCGCGATGACGGTGATCACCGCCCTGGGCGACATGGCCCGGCAGGCCAACGCCGAGCATTCCGAAAGCACCAGCGGCCGTCCCGCGACGCTCCAGGTCAGCGCGTGGACGCAGGACGGCTCGCTGCTTCCGGCCGAGACGCTGACCGCGGCGTACGCCGAGATCGTCGAGCGGCACTCCGTCGCCTACTCGTCGGTCCTGAGCAGCACCGAATTGCGGTTCCGGTTCGCCGACGGGACCGAGCCGGTGTGGGGCTCGTTCATCGACCCCTCCTATGGCGAGATGCACCGCATCGAGCCGGAGCACGGCCGGTGGTTCACCGCCGCCGACGAGCGCCGGTTCGCGCCCGCGATCGTGGTCAACACGGCGTTCCACCAGCGGATGGGCGAGCCCGACCTGCGCACCGACCCGACGGTGGTCATCGGCGGCGAGCGGCCGGTGCGGGCGACGGTCATCGGCGTCACGCCGAACGCCTACAGCGACGAGATGCCGTCGGCGTACCTGCTCAACGCCCACCAGGCGCAGTGGGCGATCCAGGGCCTCTACCCGAGCCCGCCGACGCTGGAGCTGTGGGTGCCGCCGGAGAGCGCCGACGAGCTCACCGGCGTGCTCACCTCCGACCTCGCCGGCCTGCTCGGCGACGACCTGCAGGTCGACGTCTACCGGCTGGACCCGTCGGACTTCGACGTCATCGACGGCCAGCTGCAGTGGGTCATCCGCGGCGTCAGCGTCATCGCGTTGGGCATGGGCGCCCTGGGCCTGGTGAACATCGCGCTGGTCACGGTCCGGTACCGGGTCCGCGAGATCGGGGTGCGGCGCAGCTTCGGCGCCACGTCGGGACGGGTGTTCTTCTCGGTGATGATGGAGAGCGTGTTCGCGACGGCGGTCGCCGGGCTGGCCGGCGTCGTGCTGGCCGTCGCGATCGTCGAGAACGTGCCGATCGAGGAGCTGATCGGCGGCAGCGTCACCGACGTGCCGCCGTTCCCCGTCCGGGCCGCGGTCGAAGGCCTCGTCGCGGCGACGGTGGTCGGCGCCCTGGCCGGGATCCTCCCCGCCACCGTCGCCGTCCGCGTCAAGGTCATCGACGCCATCCGCTTCTGAATGATCACGTTCACCACGAAATCTCGTGTCGCACTACGCCTGCAATCGTGGTGACGCTCGGATAATCCTCGTGATGTGCGCGGCAACCGCTTTCCCCGCGTCGGCCCGGGCCACCACCACGATTACCCGAGCGTCACTACGCCTGCAATCGTGGTACAGCACGGGCTTTCGTGCTGAACGTGATCATTCCCGGGCGGGGTCAGTCGACGGCGACCACCGTCGTGCTGGAGGTGTCGGCGTAGCCGACCAGCCCGAGGTACGGCACGTCGGCCTCGAGGCCGGTCCACGCGACGGTCACGTCGGCGGGCCGGCCGGCCCGGCCGGGCAGCGGGTCGGGCGTGAGGGTGGCGTTGCCGGCCGCGTCGGCGCCGACGGCGAAGTTCCGCAGGCCGAAGCCGGTCGCCGACCCGTCCGGGCTGGAGAACAGGTGCACCAGCACGTGGTAGGTCCCCGGTTCGGGCGCGGTCAGGTCGATCCGTTCGCTCGCCGCGCCGGTGGCGCCGTTGACCGGCACCTCGGCGCCGTCAGGACCGTAGACGTACATGTCATAGTCGGCCGACTCGTCCGCCGCGACCAGGTCGAACCGGGCCAGCGACGTGCCCTCCGGCACCTCGAACGCCACCAGCTGCGACGACGCGTTGCCCTCCGGGTCGGGCGCCGCGCCCGGCGTCAGCGACCCGTCGGTGACCTCACCCGGCACCAGGCCGCGCAGCGTGAGGTCGACGTCGCCGGTCGTCGAGGTCGTCACCGGGAAGGTCACCGAGCCGTCCGTGCCGCCGCCGGTCACCTCCCCGGGCGCCGCGACGGCGACCGGGCGGGCCACGATCGGGCTGCGCACCGTCGTTCCGGCGCCGCTCCAGGTCAGCGTGCCGTGCGCGTACTCGTCCAGCGCCGCGCGCGTCCGCGTGAGGGTGACCTCGAACGTCTTGCTCTGCCCGGGCCGGCCGAAGGACAGGACCGACGGCGTGACCCGCGCGGTGAACCCGGGCACGTCGATGCTCGCGCGGTACAGGCCCGGCGTGACGGCGGTGGCGGTGCGGGTGATCGTCTGCCGGCCGGCCAGCGCGCCGACCGCGATGGACGGCTGGTTGAGGTCGGACGGGTCGATCGGCTCGACGCCCGGCACGCCGGTGTCCTCGCCGGTGCCCTCCATGAACGCCAGCCACTCGCGCACGCCGGACTCGTACACCAGGCCGGGGTCGAGGAACCGGGCCGGGTCGACGTGTCCCGCGCCGGCGTGGAAGCGGTCGCGGTCGGGCTCGCCGGAGGGCAGGACGAGGTCGTACGCCGTCGTCATCATCGCCGACTTGATCGCCGGCGCCGACCACTCCGGGCGCTCGGCGCGGATCAGCGCCGCCAGCCCGGCGACGTGCGGCGCCGCCATCGACGTGCCGGAGAGGAAGTCGAAGTCGTTGCCGTCGTGGGGTCCGGGCGCGACCGCCGCGAGCACATCGACGCCCGGCGCGGAGATGTCCGGCTTGAGCAGGTCGCCGCCGTTGGCCAGCGCCGGGCCGCGCGAGGAGAACCCGGCCAGCACCGGCCGCGGCGTCGGCGGCAGATCCGTCCGGTCGCCCACCAGCAGCGCCGCGGTGGCGCCGTCCGTCGCCGCGTACTCCCGGATCGCCGTCGCGTCATCCGCGCCGACGTGCACGGCCGGGACGGAGTGGAAGTCGGCGTTGAGCGTCTCGGCGGGGTCGAGGTTGCCCAGCACCATGCCGACGCCGCCGGCGCGCTCCACCTCGGCGGACTTCGCGACGCGGTCGTAGACGCCGCGGTCGCAGATCACCACCGCGCCGGCCGCCCGCGCCTCGTCCAGCGCCGACGGCGCGCACAGCGCCGCCTCCTCGGGGTCGGCGCCGGACGCCGCGATGTCGCGGCCGTGGACCAGCGCGGTCTGCTCCGGGACGCCGGCGTCGCTGATCATCGAGCCGCGGAAGCGCCGGCCGTCGCCCAGTTCGACGGTGCCCTCGTAGACCTGGTGGGTGCTGGCGGCGACGGTGGTGACCCACGGGCTGTTGTGTGCGACGGTCGACTCGCCCGGCCCGGAGTTGCCGGCCGACGCCGCCACGACGATGTTCGCCGACGCCGCGGAGAGGAACGCCAGCTCGACCGGGTCGACCAGCGTGTCGGTGGCGCCGGAGATCGAGTAGTTGATGACGTCGACGCCGTCCAGGATCGCCTGGTCGATGGCGGCGACGGAGTCCGACGGATAGCAGCCGCCGGTCGCCTCGTCGTCGTCCTGCCAGCACACCTTGTACGCCGCGATGGACGCGCCCGGCGCCATGCCCGAACCCTCACCGAACGCGCGGCCGTTCACCGACATCGGCACGCCATGGTTGCCGGCCGCGGTGCTCGCGGTGTGGCTGCCGTGGCCGTCGCCGTCGCGGGTGGAGAGGTGCTCGTTCGGGTCGCGGTGCTCCGACGGCACGTTGGCGACGAAGCCGTCGTCGTAGTAGCGGGCCGAGACGAGCTTGCCGTTGCACAGGCCGGCGGTCCAGTGCTCGCCGGGCTCGCACTCGCCGGTGAACGTGTCGCCGTTCGCCTTCAGCACGGCCGTGCCGGTCGCTGACGTCCGGTAGGCGGCGCCGACCTCGCCGGTCGGTGCGTCCGCCAGCGGCGGCCCGGCGAACGACGCGCTCTCGGGCCAGATGCCGGTGTCGATGACGCCGACGACGACGCCGCGACCGGCCTCGGCCGTCCCGCCGAGCGACGCCCACACGCCGTCGTCGCCGGTCAGGCCGAGGAACTCCGGCGACGCGACGGTGTCGGCGGCGCGCGGCACGTCGGGCACGACGGCGAGCACCCGCGGGTCGGCGGCCAGCTGGGTGGCCTGCTCCGCGGTGAGCTCGGCGGCGAACCCGTTCACCGCCACCGTGTACTGGTACAGCGGCTCGGCGCCGACGCCGGCAGCCAGCTCCCGCTGCCGCTCGCCGAGGTGCGCCCGGTAGTCGCGGACGGCGCGGTCGCCGGCCCGCAGCCGCTCGCCGTCGGCCGGCGCCGTGGCCGCCAGCCCCCGCACCCCGCCCTCATAGGTGGCCGCCGGCGGCTCCGTCAGGACGACGACGTACGAGCCGTCGGCCTCGTGGCGCGGGGGCGGCGCGGCGAGCTCGCCGGACGGTGCCGCGCCGGCGACGGCGGTCGAGGCGGCGGCTGCCGCGACGACGCTCGCGAGCGCGACGACGAGGCGGGTACGGCGGGGCGGGTGCGCCACGGGCTTCCTCCGGGAGTGCTGACATTCGTCATGGGCCGGCCCCGCGTCCGTCATCGAGGCCGGTGACATCGCCCACCGGTTCAGGCCGCGTGCCCCGGCCACGATGGGGTCATGGGAGACATCGAACCATCGCGGGCGGCGCGAGGAGGCGGACATGGCTGAAGCGGTCGAGGTCTCGGACGTGCGCCGCAGCTACGGCGGCTACGAGGCCGTGCGGGGCGTGACGTTCTCCGTCGCGCGCGGCGAGCTGTTCGCGCTGCTCGGTACGAACGGCGCCGGCAAGACGTCCACCCTCGAGGTGGTCGAGGGGCTGGCCCGGCCCGGCGGCGGGCGCGTCCGGGTGCTCGGCCGCGACCCGTGGGCCGACCGCGCCGCCGTCCGGCCGCGGATCGGCGTCATGCTCCAGCAGGGCGGGTTCCCGGCCGACCTCACGGTGACGGAGACCGCGGCGATGTGGGCGGGGACGCTCACCGCGCCGCGGCCGGTCGCCGAGGCGCTGGAGCTGGTGGATCTCGCGCACCGCGCCGGCGTTGCCGTCAAGCAGCTGTCCGGTGGCGAGCGACGCCGCCTCGACCTCGCGCTGGCCGTGCTGGGCCGGCCGGACGTGCTGTTCCTGGACGAGCCGACCACCGGGCTGGACCCGGAGAGCCGCCGCAACACCTGGGAGCTGGTCCGCACGCTGCTGGACGACGGCGTCACCGTCCTGCTGACCACCCACTATCTCGACGAGGCCGAGGAGCTGGCCGACCGGCTGGCGATCATGCACCAGGGCCGGATCGTGCGCACCGGCACCGTCGCCGAGGTGGTCGCGTCGCAGCCGGCGACGGTGTCGTTCGCGCTGCCGCCGTCGGTGCCCCGCGAGTGGCTGCCGGAGCTGCCCGGTGCGCTCGTCGTCGACGACGGCCACCGGGTCGAGGTGCACACCGACACCATGCAGGCGACGCTGACCGGTCTGCTGCTGTGGGCCCGCGACCACGACGTCGAGCTGCGGGAGCTGTCGGCGCGGCCGGCGTCGCTGGAGCAGGCCTTCCTGGCGGTGGCGTCGTCGGAGGAGAAGGAGACCGAGCGAGCGGAGGTGGCGGCCCGATGAGCCGACCGGCTGATGTGATGACCGCCCTGCTGACGGCCGGAGCGGCGCGCCGGGTGCGCGCGCTGGCGACGGCGGAGGTGCGGTTGCTGGTGCGCAACCGGACGGCAATGTTCACGGCGCTGGCCCTGCCGGTGCTGACCGTGATCCTGCTGAGCGGCATCGGGTTCGGCGAGGAGACCGACCTGCCGCTCGGCGCGGTGGTCGTGACGATGCTCGCCGGGTTCGCGCTGCTGTACGTCGTCTACTACAACCTGGTGTCGGCGTACGTGGCCCGGCGCGAGGACCTGGTGCTCAAGCGGCTGCGGGTCGGCGAGCTGCGCGACGCGGAGATCCTGGCCGGGACGGCGCTGCCGTCGGTCGTGGTGGCGGTCGCGCAGGTGGTGCTGACGGCCGTCGTCGCGGCGCCGGCGTTCGGCATGGACGTGCCGCCGAACGCGCTGCTCGCGGTGCTGGGGGTCGTCGGCGGCGTGGTGATGTTCGTGCTGCTGGCCGCGGCGTCGACGGCGTTCACCCGCAACGTCGAGATGGCGCAGGTCAGTACGTTGCCGGTGCTGCTCCTCTGCATGGGCAGCCTGATCTTCTCCGGCGTCGTCGTCCCGGCGGACTCGGTGCCGGACCGGGTGCGCGACGTCGCCCAGTTCATCCCGCTGACGCCGATCGTCGACCTGATCCAGCTCGGGCTGACCGGGCAGACACCGGACGGCGACACCGTCGGGTTCGCCGCCAGCTGGGCCGAGGCCGCCGCCCCGCTCGCCGTCATGGCCGCCTGGATCGCCATCGGCGCTTGGGCGCTGCGGCGCTGGTTCCGGTGGGAGCCGCGAGGCTGACGCCCGCGGCGTGACAAGCTGATGTCCGTGTCGATGGTGAGCCGATGGTGGGTCGGGCGCAGTGCGCCGCAGCGCTTCGACCTCTACACCCGCGGCAGCCTGTACTCGATGATCGCGGCCGAACCGGTGGTCGCCCTGTTCGTGGTGTCCGCCGGCGCCGGCGCCGCGTCGCCCTCGGCCGCCGTCGTCTTCGTCGCCCTCGCCGCCGCCCATGGCGTGGTCGGCACCGTCGTCCTGCGGGCCGGGATGGAGTGGTATCTCGGCCGCGGCGACTGGCCGTACCGGTGGACGGTGGCGCTGGTCGTGGCGACGGTGTGCGTGTCGGCGCTGGCGGTCGCGGTGTTCGGCTGGGAGCCGCCGCCGGCGCCGGGTGAGATCACCGGCGGCGTGGTCGCGCAGCTCGGCATCATCGTGATCGTCGGCTTCGCCGTCGGCGCGCTGACGCCGCGGCTGGAGACGTCGCGGTTGCTGATGCTGGCGCTCGGGCTCGGCGCGGTCGTGCCCGTGGCCGGGCTGCTGAGCGACTGGCCACCGCGCAGCGCCGTCGCCACCGGTCTGGCGGCGGTGCTCGGCTGGCTGGCCGGGTGGGCGGCGTTCCGGGCGTCGGTGTGGATGCTGGGCGTCGTGTGGGAGCTGGACCGGTCGCGGCAGGTGCAGGCCGATCTCGCCGTCGCCGAGGAACGGCTGCGGTTCGCCCGCGACCTGCACGACATCCTGGGCCGCAACCTGTCCGTCATCGCCGTCAAGAGCGAACTGGCCGCCGCGCTGTCCCGGCGCGGCCGCGACGAGGCGGCCGAGGAGATGATGGCCGTCCGCGACATCGCCCAGGAGTCGTTGCGCGAGGTCCGCGAGGTCGTGCGCGGCTACCGCGAGGTCGACTTGACGACGGAGCTGGCCGGCGCCAGGTCGGTGCTGCGGTCGGCCGGCGTCTCGACGCGCGTGGTCGGCGAGGTGTCACCGCTGCCGGCCGACGTGCAGACCGTGCTCGGCTGGGTGGCGCGCGAGGGGACGACGAACGTGCTGCGGCACAGCTCGGCGTCGACCTGCGTCATCACGCTGGCCCGCCGGGACGGCTGCGTGACGCTGACGATGGAGAACGACGGTGTGCGGGCGCCGTCGGACGGGGCGAGCTCGGGCCCGGGGAGCGGGCTGTCCGGGCTGGCCGAACGGTTGCGTGAGCTCGGCGGGTCGTTGTCGGCCGACCGGCTCGACGGCGACCGCTTCCGGCTCGCCGCCCGGGTGCCGTCGGGGGTGGTCGGCTCGTGATCCGCGTCCTCCTGGCCGACGACGAGAACCTCATCCGGTCCGCGCTGCGGGCGCTGCTGTCGCTGGAGGACGGCATCGAGGTCGTCGCCGAGGCCGCGACCGCCGACGAGGCGCTGGCGATGGCGCGGTCGGTGGTTCCCGACGTGGCCGTGCTGGATCTGCAGCTGCCCGACCGCGACGGCATCGCCCTGGCGGCCGACCTGCATGCACAGGTCCCCGGCTGCCGGACGATGATCGTCACCAGCCACGGGCGGCCCGGGTACCTCAAGCGGGCGCTCGCCGGGGGAGTGGGCGGCTTCCTGCCCAAGACGGTGTCGGCGTCCGTGCTGGCCCAGGTCGTCCGGACCGTGCACGAGGGCGGCCGGTACGTCGACCCCGAGCTGGCCGCCGAGGCGATCAGCGCCGGCGACAGCCCGCTGACCGCCCGCGAGGCGGACGTCCTCGAACTGGCCGCCGAGGGCGCGCCGGTCGAGGAGATCGCCCGTCGAGCCGCGTTGACGCCGGGGACGGTGCGGAACTACCTGTCGTCGGCGGCGTCGAAGCTCGGGGCCGCCAACCGGCACGAGGCCGTCCACGTCGCTCGTCGGCACGGTTGGATCTGAGGGTTCGCTTGGTATGTGGCGTTGGTGGGGCTCCCCGTCCCCCTGCTGCCCCATTCTCTCGCCGCGAACCCGCGCCTCAAGTCCGCCATGGAGTCGCTTCGCGACGAGGGGCGGACTTGACCCGCGGCTCCGCGGCCAAGAACGGGCAGCTATCAGGGGGACGGGGAGGATGTGGGCACGCCTCACGCTTCTCGTGCCCGTTTCGCGTGCTTTGTCGTGTCGTGGACGGCGATAATCATCGGCGATCGCCTACATCACGAGGATTACCTGAGCATCACCATGACTGTAGGCGTGTTGACGCTGGGGTAATCCTCGTGATGGCCCGCGAATCACGGCGAAATCTCACCACGTGGACGCCGAACGACACCAAACTCACACCGAAACGGGCGCAGAGGCCTGGCGCCGTCGCCACATTGCCCCCGTCCCCCTGATAGCTGCCCGTTCTGAGCCGCGTGCGCGCGGGTCAAGCGGTCCGCATCGGCGCGAAGCGCCTCCTCGGTCCGCTTGAGGCGCGCGCCCGCGGCCAAGACAATCGGGCAGCAGGGGGACGGGCCCAACGCGGCAGTCCCCAACCAACGTCACGCGGCGGCGAGGGGGTCGGTCGGGACGACCGGCGGGGGAGCGGGCGTCAGCTCCGGATCGTCGACGGCGAAGGTTCGTACGGGACCGGGCGGGGTGCTCGCCGTCTCGAAGCGGACCGTGACCCGGCCGCGTCCGGACCCCCACACCCAACCGGAGCCGTGCACCGCATGCACGACGTCCATGCCGGGCGACCAGCCGCGGCGCTCGTGCAGGACCTCCTGAACCTGGCCGTCCGGCTCGTCGGCCACCTCGGGCCGCGACGGGCGAGCGTCGGCGACGAACAGGTCGTCCTGCACCCAGTCGGACAGGCCCGACACGCCGACGCCGAGCAGCCGGACGCCGCCCGTGGTGTCGACGTCGTCGAGCAGGCGGGTCGCCACCCGCGACAGCACCCGGACGTCGTCGGTCGGGGCCGGCAGCGTGGCCGACCGGGACAGCGTGGTGAAGTCGTGCAGCCGCGTCTTCAGCGTGATCGTCCGCCCGGACAGCCCGGCCTTGACCAGCCGCGCCGCCACCCGCTCGGCCAGCCGGGCGACGATCGCCGCCAGCAGCGCGGGGTCGGTGAGGTCGCGGTCGAAGGTGTCCTCGACGCTGACGGACTTGGATTCGCGCTCGGCGCTGACCGGCCGGGAGTCATGGGCGAGCGAGAGCCGGTGCAGGGAACGCCCGTGCGCCTCGCCGAGGAGGTCGACGAGGTCGGACTCGGTGATGCGGGCGAGGTCGCCGACGGTCTTGACGCCGAAGCGGGTCAGCCGGGCGGCCGTCGCCGGGCCGACGCCGGGCAGCGCGCGGATCGGCAGCGGGTGCAGCACGTCGAGCTCCGTCCCGGGCTCGACGACGACCAGGCCGTCGGGCTTGGCCTGCTCGGAGGCGATCTTCGCCATCAGCTTGGAGCCGGCCACGCCGACGGACGCGGTGACGCCGGTCGAATCGACGATCGTCGATCGCAGGTCTGAGGCCAGGGCGCGCGCCTCGTCGGCGGTCGACGGCACGCCGCCGTCACGACCGGCGAGGTCGACGAACGCCTCGTCCAGCGACAGCGGCTCGACCACCGGCGACAGCGCCCGCAGCCGAGCCATGACCACCGCGCTGACCGCCCGGTAGACGCCGAACCGGCCGGACAGGTAGGCCGCGTGCGGGCATCGCGACCGGGCCTCGCTCATCGACATCGCCGACCGGACGCCGAACACGCGCGCCTCGTAGGACGCCGTCGACACCACGCCACGCGGCCCGAGCCCGCCCACGATGACCGGCTTGCCCCGCAGCGACGGCTTGTCGCGCTGCTCGACCGAGGCGAAGAATGCGTCCAGGTCGAGGTGGAGGACGCGCATGCCCCGATCGTCGCACGCCACACCGACACCCGGCCCCGGAGGCTGCGGTACGGTTGCGCCGCGACCGGAGTTCACGCCGGCACCCATGGAGGGCCGGGCGGAGGAGGCCTGGAGCGGGTGAGGGGTTCCGTGCGCGGCCTGACATGTCAGGAGTAGGTGAGAGAGAAGGTTCCGATGACCGCGATCGTCGTGGGCTACGTCCCCAAGTCCGAGGGCCGGGCGGCACTGCGCCGGGCCGCCGAGGAGGCGCGGCTGCGCGGGGCCAGGCTGATCGTCGTCAACTCCGCCCGCGGCGGGCGTGAGTTCGACGACGACGACGCCATCCGCGCCGACGCCGAGCTGGCCACCGTCAGCCAGCAGCTGAAGGACGCCGGCATCGAGGCCGAGGTGCGCCAGCTGGTGCGCGGCATGGACGTGGCCGAGGACCTCATCGCGGTGGCCGAGGAGAACGCCGCCGACTTCATCGTCATCGGCCTGCGCCGCCGGAGTCCTGTCGGAAAGCTGATCTTGGGAAGCAACGCCCAGCGTATCCTGTTGGACGCACCATGCCCGGTCCTGGCCGTCAAGGCCGAGGACGTGGACTGAGAAGGGTTCCGCGAACGTGACCACGCTCTACCTCGCCGGCACGCCCGACGCCGACGCGCTCCTCGCTCGCGACCCGTTCGCCCTGCTCACCGGCATGCTGCTGGACCAGCAGGTGCCCATGGAGAAGGCGTTCTCGGGGCCGGCGGTCATCGCCGAGCGCATGGGCGTCGACCACCTCGACCCGGCGGCCATCGCCGCGTACGACCCCGAGGCCTTCGCCGAGATCTTCTCCCGCACCCCGGCCGTCCACCGGTTCCCGGGGTCGATGGCCGGCCGCGTGCAGAAGGTGGCGGCGTACGTCGCCGAGCATTACGGCAACGACGCCGCCACCATCTGGTCCGACGCCGGCACCGGCGCTGAGCTGCTGAAGCGGCTCAAGGCGCTGCCCGGGTTCGGCGAGCAGAAGGCCAAGATCATGGTCGCGCTGCTCGGCAAGCAGATCGGCGTGCGGCCCGACGGCTGGCGCGAGGCGGCCGGCGACTACGGCGCCGAGGGCGCCACCCGGTCGGTGGCCGACGTCGTCGACGCCGACACGCTGGCCCAGGTGCGGGCCACGAAGCGGGAGATCAAGCGTGCGGCGAAGGCCTAGCGGCGATGCGACCGGCTGACGCCCAGCGCCTGCTCGGTGCGCTGGCCGGCGTCGACGCGCCCGTCGGGTTCGCCGTCTTCGACGAGGAGCACCGGTACCTCGCCATCAACGCCGCCCTGGCGGAGCGGTCCGGCAAGGGCATCGCCGACCACCTCGGCCGGACGCCGGCCGAGGTGCTGCCGCCGGAGCTGGCCGCCCACACCGACGAGATGATCGAGCGCGTTCTGCGCACCGGCGAGTCGGTCGAGGCCGAGGAGCCGGCCGTGTCCGGGCGCACCGACACCTATCACCTGCACTCGTCCTGGTACCTCGTCGACGAGGGCCGCGGCCGCGAGGTCGCCATGTTCGTCGTCGACGACACCTCCCACCAGCGCGCCATCTCGTCGCTGCGCCGCAGCCGGGCCCGCAACGCGCGGCTGCTCGAGGTGTCCGACGTGCTGTCGCGGGCGGTGACGGTGCGCGAGGTCGCCGACGGCGCCGCCGCCATCGGCCGGCGCAACGTGCAGGCGCTGCGCACCGCCGTCACGCTGATCGGCCCGAACGGCCGGCCGTACCCCGTCACCACCGGCGTCGCCGAGGGCGATGAGGTCGCCGTCTGGCCGCACGGCGCCGTCACGCCCACCGACGAGGTGCTGCGCAGCGGCTGGCCGATGTTCCTCGGCAGCCGCGACCGCGCCCGGGCCGCCGCGCCCGGCGACCCCGTCTTCGGTGAGTTCCTCGACCGCACCGACGAACGCGCCTGGGCGGTGCTGCCGCTGGCCGGCGAGGACGGCTGCGTCGGCGCCGTCCGCTTCTCCTTCGCCACGGAGCAGGAGTTCGACTCCGACCAGTGCCGGTTCCTGCGCGCCGTCGCCCAGCAGTGCTCGCTGGCCTTCGCCCGCGCCCGGCTGTTCGAACGGGAGCGGACGGCGGCGGCGTCGCTCAGCCAGGGGCTGCTGCCGCGCCGGCTGCCGACGGTGGCCGGCATCGAGCTGGCGGCCCGCAGCCGCACCGATGTCGGCGAGCATTCCGTCGGCGGCGACTGGTACGACGCGCTGGTGATGCCCGACGGCGAGCTGGCGCTGGTGGTCGGCGACGTCATGGGTCACGGCGTCACCGCGGCCAGCGCGATGGGCCAGATGCGGGCGGCGCTGCGGGCGCTGGCGCTCACCGACCCCGATCCCGCGGCGGTGCTCGGCGGGCTGGACCGCCTGGTCGAGCGCGACGACGCCGTCGAGATGGTCACCGTCGTCTACGCCCTGGTCGACCCCGTCAACGGGACGGTCCGGGTCGGCGACGCCGGTCACCTGCCGCTCATCCGCATCCCCGAGGTGGGCGCCGTCGAGCTGGTCGACGCCGGCGCCGGCACCACGCCGATCGGCGTCACCGAGCCGCGCAGCACCCAGTCGGTGCGGCTGTGGCCCGGCGACGTGCTGATCGCGTTCACCGACGGACTCATCGAGAGTCGGCTGCGTTCGCTCGAGGAAGGCTTCGCTCAGCTGCTGCGTTGCCTGGAGGAACAGCGGGGTGTTCCGCTCGAGCAGATGCTGGACGCCGTCGTCCGGCGCATGCAGATCGACGGGGCCGCCGACGATCAGACGATTCTCGCGCTACGGTGGGCCGGGCGATGAGAACCGTCGGTGTGGGCGGCGGCCTTTCGGGATGAACGGGACCCTCCTGCTGTGCCACAATGATGTGTTGCCGTCGCCACCTCGCGTACTGCGCTGCCCCTAACCAAAGACATCGAGAGGTCGTACGTGTCGTCGAGCTCGTCCAGCACCAAGAACGCCCGGATCCTGGAGCTGCCGCCCGTCCAGGCGCTCGTGAGCCAGGGACGGAAGTCGGGCTCGGTCACCGCCGAGGACGTCCGGGTCGCGTGCGGTGCGGCCAACCTGGCGATGAAAGAGAGCCGGTTCGTCGTCGAGCATTTGAAGTCGACCGGTATTACCGTCGAGGTAGCAGCGGCGGACTCCCGTAGTCCGCGCAAGCGTGTCGCCGCGGCGACGTCCACCCGCTCCACGGCGGTGGCGACCACGGCAGCGAAGAAGACCGAGCCGGCGGCCAGGAAGGGCGAGGGATCTGTGAAAACGGCGGTGAAGAAGGCGAAGGCCGACGTCCACGACACGGCCGGTGCCGGCCTTGCTGAGGAGCCCGCCGCGGCGGCGCCCAGGGGCCGGGGCCGCAAGAAGGCCGCCAAGACGGCCGACGCGCCGGCCAAGGAGCCCGGCGCCGTCGGTCCCGACGGCGAGCCCGACCTCGGCGACCTCGCCGCCGAGGAGGCCAAGATCGAGGACGAGGGCTTCATCCTCTCCGAGGACGACGACACCGACGAGCCCGAGCAGCAGGTCGCCGTCGCCGGCGCCACGGCCGACCCGGTCAAGGACTACCTCAAGCAGATCGGCAAGGTCCCGCTGCTCAACGCCGGCGAGGAGGTCGAGCTCGCCAAGCGCATCGAGGCCGGCCTGTTCGCCGAGGAGAAGCTGGCCAACGAGGGCGACACCATGCCGGCCAGGCTCCGCAACGAGCTGGAGTGGATCGCCGAGGACGGCCGCAGGGCCAAGAACCACCTGCTCGAGGCCAACCTCCGTCTGGTCGTCTCGCTGGCCAAGCGCTACACCGGCCGCGGCATGCTCTTCCTCGACCTCATCCAGGAGGGCAACCTCGGCCTCATCCGCGCGGTCGAGAAGTTCGACTACACCAAGGGCTTCAAGTTCTCCACGTACGCCACCTGGTGGATCCGGCAGGCCATCACCCGCGCCATGGCCGACCAGGCCCGCACCATCCGCATCCCGGTGCACATGGTCGAGGTCATCAACAAGCTGGCCCGGGTGCAGCGGCAGATGCTGCAGGACCTCGGCCGCGAGCCCACGCCGGAGGAGCTGGCGACCGAGCTGGACATGACCCCCGAGAAGGTGGTCGAGGTCCAGAAGTACGGCCGCGAGCCCATCTCGCTGCACACCCCGCTCGGCGAGGACGGCGACAGCGAGTTCGGCGACCTCATCGAGGACTCCGAGGCCATCGTCCCGGCCGAGGCGGTCTCGTTCACGCTCCTGCAGGAGCAGCTGCACGCGGTCCTCGACACCCTCTCCGAGCGTGAGGCCGGCGTCGTGTCCATGCGCTTCGGCCTCACCGACGGCCAGCCGAAGACGCTCGACGAGATCGGCAAGGTCTACGGGGTCACGCGCGAGCGGATCCGGCAGATCGAGTCCAAGACCATGTCCAAGCTCCGCCACCCGTCCCGGTCCCAGGTGCTGCGCGACTACCTCGACTGACCGGCCCCTTTCAGCGCGACGACGGCCCCGCCCCGGATCTCCCGGGCGGGGCCGTTCGCCGTTGTCGCCCGGCTGAGACGCCGGTCGACGTGGTCAGGAGCCTCGTACGCCTGAGGTTGCAGCCCCGGACATTGTCAGTGGGGTCGTGCACAATCGGGTTCACGAGCAAAGGAGGCATCACCGTGCCGGGCAAGCCGCACTCCGCTCCAGCGGTCGAAGCGATCGAGCTCACGCCTGAGGAGTATGCGAAGGCGAAGCGTGCGGCGCTCAAGTCCGTCGGCCTGACCTACCGGCAGCTCGAACGACAGGCCCGCACCGGACAGTTCAGTTCACCGCGTGCGCACAAGGTCTGGGTTGCCATCGGTGGTCACGCCCGCTGACATCCACAAGCTGCTGGCGCCGGCCACCGCGTTCGCCGGAGAGGTCCAAGACGTACTGAACAAGACCGTCTGCAACGGCGCCGTGGTCGGCGCTGTGGTCTCATGGGACAAGGATCTCGAGCAGAAGATCGTCAACGTAGGCACCAAGCTCCGCGATCTGGTGGCGCGGCCGGTGCCTCTCTGCCTCGACAACAAGAAGCCGAAGTGTTGGCTCGAGGCCCAGTATCGATGTGACCTCGACGACCGCGGCCGCTTCCTCATGGTGATCAGCTCGTTCTTCGGGATCTACGCGCCTGACGGCAAGACGTTGCTGTGCCACTACGACTACGAACGCAACAAGGCCGGCTATCCTGCGGCTCATCTGCAGGTGCAGGGTACGTGCCCAGCGCTCGGCCTGCTCCCGGGCCGACGCTCCGCGGGTGAGCTGGCGAAGCTCCATTTCCCCGTCGGCGGGCGTCGCTACAGGCCGACCATCGAAGACATGATCGAGTTCGTCCTCATGGAAGGTTTCGCCGAAGGCCGCGACGACTGGGAGCGAGTCATCGCCGATCACCGGATCGCGTTCCAGGAGAAGCAACTCAGCGCCGCGGTTCGGCGCCGTCCCGACATCGCACGGGCTGTCCTCGCGGACATCGACGGTCTGAGGGAAGGGCGAGCATGACGACGGCCCCGTCCGGGATGTCCGGGACGGGGCCGTCGCGCCGCCGCGCTCAGCGGCCGGCGGGGCGGTAGGTGAGCAGCAGGACGTCGGGGCCGACGGCCCGCGACTCGACGAGCGACAGGTCGCCCGGTGCGACGCCGTCGGCGAAGAGGCGCCTGCCGCGGCCCAGCACGACCGGGTGGACCATCAGCCGGTACTCGTCGACGAGGTCGTGCTCGCGGAGCGTGGCGACCAGCGTCGGGCTGCCGGCGACCAGGACGTCGCCCTCGTACCGCGACTTGAGCTCGGCCACGGCGCCGGGCACGTCGTCCGCCACGACGGTGGTGTTCTCCCAGGTCGGCTCCGTGAGCGTCGTCGAGACGACCACCTTGGGCATCTCGTTCATCTTCACGCCGAACTCGCCGGTGGTCTCCTTCATCCCCGGCCAGGCGGCGGCGAAGCCCTCGTAGGTGACCCGGCCCAGCAACTGCACGTCGGCGGCCCGCAGCTCCTCGAACTTGAACTGCTGCCCGTCGGGCGTGGGGAAGCGGAACGTCCATCCGCCGAACTCGGTGCCCTCGCCGCCGCCGGGGTCCTCGACCACGCCGTCGAGGGACATGAACTCGCTGACCACGACCTTGCCCATGATCTTCTCCTCGTCTCGAAGGTGAGGATCACGCTAGAGCCGCGCACCGGTCCGCCGTCAGGTCCGATCCGTGCGCCGTTTCGTGGACCAATGGCAGAATCGCCCGATGACCCGCATCCTCGTGCCCTACCACCTCGACGAGCACCGGCCCGGCCTCGACGTGCCGTACGAGCCGGGTGTGACGGTGACGCGCGAGCTGGCCGGCGACGACGTCTGGGCGCGGCTCGCCGGGCTGTACGGCGAGGTCGCCGACATCGTGGCCGACGACGTCCGGAGCGGCCGGGTGCCGCTGGTGATGTCCGGCGACTGCATGGTGTCGCAGGCCGTCGTCGCCGGGGTGCAGCGGGCCCACGACGGCGCGCCGCCGTCGGTCGTCTGGTTCGACGCGCACGGCGACGTGCAGACGCTGGAGACGACGACGTCCGGGTACCTCGGCGGGATGCCGCTGCGGATGATCGCCGGCTACCGGCCGGAGCTGCTCGCCGACCGGCTGGGCCAGCAGCCGGTGCCGGAGGACCGCATCGTGCTGGTCGACGGGCGCGACCTCGACCCGCCGGAGCGCGACTACCTCGCCGCGTCCGACATCCGGCAGCTCTTCGCGGCCGAGCTGGCCGGCGAGCACGTGCCGCCGGGGCCGGTCTACCTGCACGTCGACCTCGACGTCGTCGACGGCGCGCAGCTGCCGGGCCTGCTGTTCCCGGTGCCGGGCGGGCCGTCGGCGAGCGAGGTCGGTCAGGCGGTCCGCCGGGTCCTCGACACCGGCCGGGTCGCCGCCGTCGGGCTCGGCTGCACCTGGCACGACGGCCACGGCGCGGCCGCGCGCGTGCGTGACGCGCTGCCGTTCTGACCGGCCCGCATACACTGGCGACATGTCGTCCTCGGGCCAGGTCACGCCGCGTCGATCCGTGCCGCCGGCCCTGGCGGGCACGGTCTCCGTCGTCGTCCTGGTGCTGCTCATGTGGGCCGAGGAGATCATCGACGCGTTCCCGGGCGTGAACCTCGACCGGTACGGCATCCGCCCGCAGGACCCCGAGGGCCTGGTCGGCATCGCCACGGCGCCGTTCCTCCATGGCGGGTTCGGCCACCTCATCGCCAACACCGGCGCGTTCCTGGTGCTGGGCTGCCTCATCGCCCTGACGACGCGGCGGTTCTGGCCGGTCACCATCGGCGTGGCGCTGGTCGGCGGGTTCGCGACCTGGCTGGCCGCGGCGCCCGGCACCGTCCACATCGGCGCCAGTGGGCTGGTCTACGGCTACGCCGCGTTCCTGGTGGCGTGGGGCGTGTTCAGCCGGCGGGCGCTGGCCATCGTCGTCGCGGTGATCGTGGTGGTGATGTACGGCGGCATCGTGGTCGGCGTGCTGCCCGGCCAGCCCGGCATCTCGTGGCAGGGGCACCTGTTCGGCGCGCTGGCCGGCGTGCTCATGGCGTGGCTGCTGCGGGGGAGCGGTGCTCGTCAGCGCGGGTGAACCGCATGTCCATCCAGTGCCGCCACTCGTCGCCGTCGAGCCGCTCCCAGCGCGCCACCATCCGGTCCGCCTCGACGATCAGCCGGGCCCGGGTGTCCGGCCCCGTCAGCGTCACCACCCCCGGCGAGTCGACACCGACGGTCATCGTGCCGGTCGCGCCGTCGCTGTCGTAGGACCGCGCCAGGTCCCCCTCGAACACCTCCAGCGCCTGGTACCGCCGCCCGTCGAGCGTCACGTCGACGTGATGCACCAGGAAGTGCCCGCCGGGCAGCCACTCGTAGACATCGCTGCCCTCGATCCGCACGACGGGCTCCTCCACCGTCTCGCCCTCCGAGCGCCAGGCGCCCACCAACGCGTCCAGTTCCTCGATCACGACCGCTCCTGACGCTAGGCTATGTAAGTAAGTTCTTACACAGCCTAGCGGGAGGGGCATGGACGACGCACTGCGGGCGGTCGCCGACCCGACGCGCCGGGCGATCATGGAGCTGGTGCGCGACGGCGAGCGCTCGGCGGGGGAGCTGGCCGGACATTTCCCGGCGATGAGCCGCCCGGCCGTGTCGCAGCACCTCAAGGTGCTCGTCGAGGCCGGGCTGGTCGACGTGCGCCGCGACGGCAACCGGCGGCTCTACGCGCTGCGGCCGGAGGGCCTGGCCGACGCGGCCGGGTTCATCGAGCGCATGTGGTCGGTGCAGCTGCGTCGGCTGAAGGAAGCGGTGGAGAAGGAATGATCGAGCAGACCATTCGCGTGGACGCACCCCCGGAGCGGGTGTGGGCGTACTTCACCGACCAGGAGTTGCTGGCGCGGTGGTGGGGCGGTGCGCAGGCCGACCCGCGTCCCGGCGGCCTGCTGCGTGTCGCGATGGACGGCGGGCCCGAGCCGGTGATGCGCGGCGAGTTCGTGGAGCTGCAGCCGTACGAGCGGCTGGTGTTCACGTTCGGCTGGGAGCCGGCGCCCGGTGTCCCGGACATCCCGCCCGGCGGATCGCGCGTCGAGGTGCTGCTGACGCCCGACCGGGGCGGGACCGTGGTGACCCTCCGCCACGGTGGTCTGCCGGCGACGCTGCGCGGCGAGACGACCGATGGCTGGGGGATAGTGCTCGGCCGCCTCGCGAAGGAGGCGGCCGCCGACGACTAAGTGCTCTTGCGGGATCAGTCGGTCACAGGGGTGGACTGGGGCTGGAGGCGGTCGGTCTCGTCGTGCCACTCGACCGCGATGGGGCGGAGCTTGGCCTCGTGCCGGCGGCCGTGGTGACCGCAGAAGAGGAGCTCACCCTCGTTGAGGACGACGCGGATGTACGCCTGGGCGCCGCAGCTGTCGCAGCGGTCGACGGCCTTCAGCGGGCTGGTAGCGAGAGCCGTAGTAGTCACGTCGCCTACCTTCCTGATCGTTGGTCCACCGAAGGTTCCGGTGGTGTCGTGCATCCGTACCAACATGTAATCACCCCCAGACGTTCCCGCATCTCGAGCGTGGGCTGGTTCGCTCTGCGCGTAATCGACGCGCCTGTGACGCTGGTCACCTGATCGACTCGGCAACACGTTCGGACGAGCCGGTCTCCGCGCGCCTGCGCGGGTCCGTCGGAGCCAGGGCTTACCCTGGCAGGGCATGTGCGCACCCGCACGCTGGCAAGGAGGAACCGACTCGTGACCGCCGAGCGCGCCGACGCCCTGACCACCGGTGGCGACTACACCGCCCGCCACCTGTCGGTGCTCGAGGGCCTGGAGGCCGTGCGCAAGCGGCCGGGCATGTACATCGGCTCCACCGACTCCCGCGGGCTCATGCACTGCCTCTGGGAGATCATCGACAACGCCGTCGACGAGGCGCTCGGCGGGTTCTGCGACCGCGTCGAGGTCGTCCTGCACGCCGACGGCTCGGCCTCGGTCAGCGACAACGGCCGCGGCATCCCGGTCGACATCCACACCAAGTCCGGCCTGTCCGGCGTCGAGGTCGTCTACACCAAGCTGCACGCCGGCGGGAAGTTCGGCGGCGGGTCCTACGCCGCCACCGGCGGCCTGCACGGCGTCGGCGCCAGCGTGGTCAACGCGCTGTCCGAGCGGGTCGACGTCGAGGTCGACCGCAACGGCCGCACGCACGCCATGTCGTTCCGCCGCGGCGAGCCCGGCATCTGGGGCGGCGACGGCCCGGCCGCACCGTTCACCCCGTTCACCGACCACTCCGAGCTGCGCATCACCGGCCGGGTCGCCAAGCGTGTCACCGGCACCCGGGTCCGGTTCTACGCCGACCGGCAGATCTTCCTGCGCGACGCCGCGTACTCGTGGGACGACCTCATCTCCCGTGCCCGCCAGACGTCCTACCTCGTGCCCGGCCTGCAGCTGGTGGTCCGCGACGAGCGCGGCGAGGAGATCGTCGAAGAGACCTTCCGGCACGACGGCGGCATCAGCGAGTTCGTCGAGTTCCTCAGCCCGGGTGCGCCCGTCACCGACGTCCTGCGGCTCACCGGCGAGCAGACCTTCCGCGAGACCGTCCCCGTCCTCGACGACGACGGCCAGCTGGTCAGCAAGGACACCGAGCGGGTGTGCCAGGTCGACGTCGCGCTGCGGTGGGACACCGGCTACGACACCGTCGGCCGGTCGTTCGTCAACGTCGTCGCCACGCCCAAGGGCGGCACCCACGTCACCGGGTTCGAGCAGGGCCTGCTCAAGGCGCTGCGCGACCAGATCAAGGTCAACGCCCGGCGGCTCAAGGCCGGCAACGACAAGATCGAGAAGGACGACGTGCTCGAGGGCCTCACCTCGGTGGTCACCGTCCGGCTCGACGAGCCGCAGTTCGAGGGGCAGACGAAGGAGGTGCTCGGCACCGCGGCGGTCCGCTCCATCGTCTCCGCCGTCGTCGAGCGCGAGCTGAAGGCCGTCCTCACCTCGACCAAGCGCAACGACAAGGCGCAGGCCGCCGCGCTGATGGAGAAGGTCGTCCAGGCCGCCAAGGCACGGGTCGCGGCCCGGCTGCACAAAGAGACCGTCCGCCGCAAGAAC
Source organism: Jiangella rhizosphaerae (assembly GCF_003579925.1). GTDB lineage: Bacteria > Actinomycetota > Actinomycetes > Jiangellales > Jiangellaceae > Jiangella > Jiangella rhizosphaerae. The sequence continues at coordinate 24,996 of NZ_QUAL01000181.1, forward strand.
GCCCTCGAGACCAGTTCGCTGCCGACCAAGCTGGTCGACTGCCGCTCCAACAGCCTCGAGAAGTCCGAGCTGTTCATCGTCGAGGGCGACTCCGCGCTGGGCACCGGGCGCTCGGCCCGCGACGCCGAGTACCAGGCGCTGCTGCCCATCCGCGGCAAGATCCTCAACGTGCAGAAGGCGTCCGTCGCCGACATGCTGAAGAACGCCGAGTGCGCCGCCATCATCCAGGTGCTCGGCGCCGGCAGCGGCCGCACCTTCGACATCGACCAGTCCCGCTACGGCCGGGTCATCCTGATGACCGACGCCGACGTCGACGGCGCTCACATCCGCACGCTGCTCATCACGCTCTTCTACCGGTACATGCGCCCGTACGTCGAGGCCGGCCGGCTGTTCGCCGCCATGCCGCCGCTGCACCGCATCGAGCTGGCCAACCCGAAGAAGGGCCAGGACAAGTACGTCTACACCTACACCGACGCCGACCTCGACCGCACGCTGCGCGACCTCGCCCGCCGCGGCATCCGGGTCAAGGAGACCCCGCAGCGCTACAAGGGCCTGGGCGAGATGGATCCCGACCAGCTGGCCGAGACGACGATGGATCCTCGGCACCGCCGGCTGCGGCGCATCAACGCCAAGGACGCCGAGCAGGCCGAGGCGGTCTTCGAGCTGCTGATGGGCAACGACGTCGCGCCGCGCAAGGAGTTCATCATCGCCGGCGCCGCCGAGCTCGACCGCGCCCGCATCGACGTCTGATCGCTGGGAGATTCCTCACCTCATCGGCCGGAATACCGTGCCGCGACCCTGGTGACCGCCGATCCGGTGGCCGACCCGGCCCGTCGACGCTCCGGAGGCGACCCTCCGGACCGGTAGGGTAAAGGCGTCGAACGAGCACCGGGGGAGGGATGACGCGCATGGTCACCACGCCCCGAACCGTGCTTCGCGACGTCCTCGCCGTGCTGCTCGCCGCCGGCCTCGTCGTGCTGGCCGCCGCCATGATCACCGGGGGAGCCGACACCGTCCGCGGTCAGGGTCCGGCCATCCACCCCGCCGCCGAGATCACCCCCAACTCGCTGCCGCGCGCCGACGACGACCCGCCCGCGGCCGACGACGCCGTACGGCACGCCCACGGCGACGGCGACGCACCGGACGGTGGCCACGCCGGCCCCGACTCCGCCGTCGTCGTCACCGACACCACCCCCGCCGGTGTCCTCAGCGCCGGTACGGACCAGATCGACGACACCAGCGCGCGCCCCGCCGCGTCGGCCCCTGCCGGCGCGGTCGACGGCCGCGCACCTCCTGAACCCGGCGACCTCTGACCGTCCCGTCCCTGTGAATGTGCCCCTGCGACGCTGCGCAGGCGGCACCATCGAAGGGTTTCCCGTGTCGACCGTCCGTTGCCGCATGACCCTCCGGGAGAGCCGCTCATGATGCTGGCCCTGATCGCCGCGCACCTCGCCGCCGCGGCGCTGGCGCCTGCCCTCGTGACCTGGCTGCGCCGCCGGGCGCTGGTGGTGCTGGCCGTCGTCCCCGCCGCCGCGTTCGTCTGGGCGGCCGCGATGACCGAGGAGGTCAGGCACGGTGGTGCCGTCGAGCAGCGGGTGCGCTGGGTGGAGACGCTGGGCCTGGAGCTGTCGTTCCGTCTCACCACGCTCACCTGGGTCATGACACTGCTGGTCACCGGCGTGGGAGCGCTGGTGCTGGCGTACTGCGCGGCCTACTTCCGGCGCGACGACGCCGGCCTGCCGCGGTTCGCGGGGCTGCTGACGGCGTTCGCCGGGGCGATGCTCGGGCTGGTGCTGGCCGACGACCTGCTGGTGCTGTACGTGTTCTGGGAGCTGACGACCGTCCTGTCGTACCTGCTCATCGGGCACAACCCGGAGCGCAAGGCGAACCGGCGGGCGGCGATGCAGGCGCTCATGGTGACGACGTTCGGCGGGCTGGCCATGCTGGTCGGCGTCATCGTCATCGGGCAGGCCGCGGGGACGTACCGCATCTCCGAGGTGCTGGCGAACCCGCCCGGCGGCGGCGCCGTCACGGTCGCCGTCGTGCTGGTGCTGGTCGGCGCGGTCTCGAAGTCGGCGCTCATCCCGTTCCACTTCTGGCTCCCGGGCGCGATGGCCGCGCCCACCCCCGTCAGCGCCTACCTGCACGCGGCCGCCATGGTGAAGGCCGGCGTGTACCTGGTGGCGCTGTTCGCGCCGGCCTTCGCGGGGCTGCTGCCGTGGCGGCCGCTGCTGCTGACCCTCGGGTTGCTCACGATGCTGCTCGGCGGCCTGCGGGCGCTGCGCCAGACGGACCTGAAGCTGCTGCTGGCCTATGGGACGGTGAGCCAGCTCGGCTTCCTGATCGTGCTGGTCGGCGCCGGAACGCGGGCGGCGGCCATGGGGGGCGTCGCGATGCTGGTGGCGCACGCGCTGTTCAAGGCGACGCTGTTCCTCGTGGTCGGCCTGGTCGACCGCGCCACCGGCACCCGCGACCTGCGTGAGCTGTCCGGGCTGGGGCGCCGGCTGCCGGTGCTGCTGTGGACGTCCATCCTCGCGGCGGCGTCGATGGCGGCCATACCGCCGCTGGCCGGTTTCGTCGCCAAGGAGACCGCGTACGCCGCCGCCGTCGACATCGCCGAGACCGGCGACGGCACCGGCATCGGGACGGTCGCCGGCTGGGCGCTGGTCGCCGGGCTGGCCGTGGGCTCGGCGCTGACCGCGGCGTACAGCATCCGGTTCGTCTGGGGCGCGTTCGCCGTCAAGCCCGGCGTCGCGCCGATCCCCGCGTCCGAGTGCCGCTTCCCGACCGCCGGGTTCTCCGCCGCGCCGGTGCTGCTCGCGGCGGTCGGGCTCGGGCTCGGCTTCCTCGGCCCGGTCGAGACGGCGCTGCTGGAGCCGTACGCCGCGCAGTTCCCCGAGGGGGCGCACGAGCCCGAGCTGACCCTGTGGCACGGCGTCAACACGGCGCTGGTGCTGTCGATCGTCTCGGTGGCGGCCGGCATCGTGCTGTTCCGCTGGCGCAACCGGGTCGACCGCCTGCAAGGCCGGCTGGTCACCGGCGGCGACGCCGAGGTGGCCTACCGGGCGATCATGCGCGGCGTCGACCGGCTCGCCGTCGAGGTCACGGGCACGACCCAGCGTGGCTCACTGCCCAGCTACCTCGCCGTGATCTTCCTGGTGGTGGTCGCGGTACCGGGCGGGGTGCTGGTGACCCGGCAGCTGTGGGCCGACGCGCCCGGGGTGCGCGCGTGGGACAGCGTCGGACAGGCGATCGTCGGCGCGATCATGATCGCCGGGGCGGTGCTGGCCGCGCGGTCGCGGCGCCGGCTCAAGGCCGTCGTGCTGGCCGGCGGCACCGGCTACGGCATGGCGATGCTGTTCATCCTGCACGGCGCGCCCGATCTCGCGCTGACCCAGGTGCTGGTCGAGACCGTCACGCTGGTGGTCTTCGTGCTGGTGCTGCGGCGGCTGCCGCCGTACTTCTCCGACCGGCCGCTGACGAAGTCGCGCTGGTGGCGCATCGGGCTGGGGATCGCCGTCGGGCTGGTGATGGCCGGGCTGGCGCTGGCCGCGTCCGGTGCCCGCACGACCGAGCCGGTGTCCGAGGGCTTCGCCGAACCGGCCGTCTCGTACGGCGGCGGGCACAACATCGTCAACGTCACCCTGGTCGACATCCGGGCCTGGGACACCATGGGCGAGATCTCGGTCCTGGTCGTCGCCGCGACCGGCGTGGCGAGCCTGATCTTCCTCATCACCAGCCGGAACGGACGGTGGCGGGCGGACGACGCGATCGCCAGCGCGCCCACGTCGCCCGATCGCCGTCAGCACCGCAACCTGTGGCTGCGGGCCGGTCGCACCGTCGCACCGGAGCGCCGCTCGATCCTGTTCGAGGTGGTCACCCGGCTGGCGTTCCACGTGATCATCGTGTTCTCGATCTACCTGCTGTTCGTCGGGCACAACGAGCCGGGCGGCGGGTTCGCCGGGGGACTGGTGGCCGGGCTCGCGCTGATGGTCCGCTACCTCGCCGGCGGCCGGCACGAGCTGAACGAGGCCGCCCCCGTCGACGCCGGCATGGTGCTGGGCATCGGGCTGTTCATCGCGACGGGGAGCGGGCTGGTGCCGCTCGCCTTCGGCGGCGACGTCCTGCAGAGCGCGGTGGTCGACCTCGACCTGCCGCTGGTGGGGCACGTGCACTTCGTGACGTCGCTGTTCTTCGACGTCGGCGTCTACCTCGTCGTGGTGGGCCTGATGCTCGACGTCCTGCGCAGCCTCGGCGGCGGCGTCGACAAGCAGGCCGGCGACGACGACGCCGCCGAGCCGGGCGAGTCCATGGAGACCGCGGAGGAGGTGCGATGACCACGAACCTGGTCCTCGTCGTCGTGGTCGGCGTGCTGTTCGCCGCCGGCGTCTACCTGCTGCTCGAGCGCAGCCTGACCCGTGTGCTGGTCGGCGTCATCCTCATCGGCAACGGCGTGAACACGCTGTTCCTGGTGGCGTCCGGGCCGGCCGGGCGGGCGCCGATCGTCGGCCTCAACGACGTCGACGACATGAGCGACCCGCTGCCGCAGGCGATGGTGCTCACCGCCATCGTCATCACCCTCGGGGTGACGGCGTTCCTGCTGGCCATGGCCTACCGTGCCTGGCAGCTCAACGGCCACGACGACGTCCAGGACGACGTCGAGGACGCCGCGATCCGCCGCCGCGCCGAGCGCGACGAGGTGTCGTCCAGCTACGACGACAGCGCCGGCGGCACGATGGACGAGGAGGGCGCCGACGAGCCTTCCGGCGAGGGTGAGCCGGCCGCCGTCGGACCCGAGGGGGAGCGCCGATGAACGCGTCCGTGCTCGTCCCGCTGCCCGTCGTGCTGCCGCTGTTCGGCGCCGGGCTGGCGCTCGCGCTGGGCCGGTCCGCCAGGGCGCAGCGGGTGGTGAGCGTCGTCGTCCTGGGCCTCATGGTGGTCATCGCGGCCGTGCTGCTGGCCCGCGCCGACGCCGACGGCCCGCAGGTGATGCACGTCGGCGGCTGGCCCGCGCCGATCGGGATCTCGCTGGTGGCCGACCGGCTGTCCGCGCTGATGCTGCTGGTGTCGGTGATCGTGGCGCTGTGCGTCCTGCTGTACTCGCTGAGCCAGGGTCTGGTGGAGTACGGGCCGGACATCCCGCTGTCGATCTACCACCCGACGTTCCTGATCCTGGTCGCGGGCGTGTCGAACGCGTTCCTGTCCGGTGACCTGTTCAACCTCTACGTCGGCTTCGAGATCCTGCTGGCCGCGTCGTACGTCCTGCTCACGCTGGGCGGCACGGCCGACCGCATCCGGGCCGGCAGCACGTACGTCGTCGTGAGCCTGGCGTCGTCGATCGTGTTCCTGACGGCGCTGGCGCTGGTCTACGCCGCCACCGGCACCGTCAGCCTGGCGCAGCTGGCCGGGCGGCTGGACGAGCTGCCGCCCAGCGTGGCGCTGCTGCTGCAGCTCATGCTGCTGACGGCGTTCGCGATCAAGGCCGCGGTGTTCCCGTTGTCGGCGTGGCTGCCCGACAGCTACCCGACGGCGCCGGCGCCGGTGACCGCGGTCTTCGCCGGCCTGCTGACGAAGGTCGGCGTCTACGCGATCATCCGGACGCAGACGCTGCTGTTCCCGGACAGCCCGCTGTCCGACCTGCTGCTGTGGGTGGCGCTGCTGACCATGGTCATCGGCATCCTCGGCGCCGTGGCGCAGGACGACCTCAAGCGCATGCTCTCGTTCACGCTGGTCAGCCACATCGGCTACATGGTCTTCGGGGTGGCCCTGGCCAGCGACGACGGCCTGTCCGGCGCCATCTACTACGTCGTGCACCACATCGTCATCCAGACCAACCTGTTCCTCGTCGCCGGGCTGATCGAGCGGCGCGGCGGCAGCACCTCACTGGAACGGCTGGGCGGGCTGGCACGGCTGTCTCCGGTGCTGGCGCTGCTGTTCTTCGTGCCGGCGATGAACCTGGCCGGCATCCCGCCGTTCTCCGGGTTCCTCGGCAAGCTGGGGCTCATGCAGGCCGGCGTCGACGACGGCGGCTGGCTGGCGTACGTGCTGGTCGCGGGCAGCGTGGTGACGAGCCTGCTGACGCTGTACGCGATGGCCAAGGCGTGGAACCGGGCGTTCTGGCAGCCGCCGGCGGTGGAGCCCGACGGCGCCGCCGGGCCGACCACCGACCTGCACCGCAAGCCGGTGCGCACCGGCGCGCAGGTCTCCAGCAAGGTGGCCGCGGTCGCCCTGCGCGCCGGGATGGCCGGGCCGGCCGCCGTCCTGCTGCTGGTCGGCGTCGCGATGACGGTGTTCGCCGGGCCGCTGTTCGGGCTCACCGACCGCGCCGCCGCCGACCTGCGCGAGCGCACTCCGTACATCGAGGCCGTCCTGCCGGGAGGTGCCCCGTGAGCCGCGAGAGGTCCGACGGCGTGCCGGGCGACGCGCCGGTGCGGCGCAACGGCGTGCAGTGGCCGATGCTCATCGGGCTGACCGTCGTCTGGGTGCTGCTGTGGGGCGGCCTGACGGTGGGCAACGTGCTGTCCGGGCTGGTCGTGGCCGTCGTCGTCACGCTGGTGTTCCCGCTGCCGCCGATCGTGTTCGGCGGCCGGCTGCGGGCGCGCGGGCTGGCCGTGCTGATCGGCTGGTTCGTCGTCGAGCTGGTGGTCGCCAGCGTGCAGGTCGCCGCGCTGGCACTGCGGATCGGGCGGCCGCCGCTGAACGCCGTCATCGAGGTCGACCTGCGCAGCCGCTCCGACCTCTACCTGACCCTCACCGCCGAGCTGCTGTCGCTCGTCCCCGGCAGCCTCGTCGTCGAGGTGCGCCGCTCGACGTCGACGCTGTTCCTGCACGTCCTGGGCGTCCGCGACGAATCCGACGTCGAGGCCGCCCGGCGGCGGGCCCTGCGGCAGGAGGAGCGGGTCGTGCGGGCGCTGGCGTCCGACGAGGAACTGGCCGCGTATCTGGCCGAAGGGGTGGGCCGATGACCGTCGTGATCTGGGTGTGCGCGGGCATGCTGAGCCTCGCCGCCGTCCTGGTGCTGACCCGCATGACCATCGGCCCGACCATGCTCAACCGGGTCGTCGCCATGGACGTGCTGATCGCCATCGTCGTCGCCGGGCTGGGCCTGGAGGCGGCGCTGAACCGGCACGCCACCACGCTGCCGATCCTGGTCGTGCTCTCGCTGGTCGGGTTCGTCGGCTCGGTCAGCGTCGCCCGCTTCGCCGCCCACGACGACAAGGGGGAGGGCTCGTGACCTGGCTCGACGTCGTCTCCGCCGCGTGCCTGCTGGCCGGGTGCGCGCTGTCGCTGATCGCCGCCGTCGGCCTGATCCGGTTCCCGGACCTGCTCAGCCGCATGCACGCCGGCACCAAGCCGCAGGTGTTCGGCCTGCTGCTCATCCTCGTCGGCATCGGCCTGCGGCTGCGCGACTGGAGCGACGTCGGCATGCTGCTGGCGGTCGCCATGTTCCAGCTGCTGACCGCCCCGGTGGCGGCGCACATGGTGGGCCGGGCCGCGTACCGGCGCGGCGCGGTGCGTCGCGACACGCTGCTGGTGGACGAGCTCACGCCGGTGCTGGAGGCCGAGGACCGCCCCGGCCCGTGATCAGAGCGGGCGGGTGTAGTAGCGGACGGACTTGCCCTTGCCGGCCAGCTCGGCCGAGCCCACCGGGGCGAACCCCATCGACGTGTGCAGGGCATCGGAGGCGGGGTTCGGCGGATCGAGGTTGACCTCGGCGCACAGCAGGGTCTGCCCCTCCGCACGCGCGGCCGCGATGACGTCCTCGTAGAGCGCCCGCGCCAGGCCCCGGCCGCGGGCGGCCGGCGCCACGACGACGCGGTCGATGTAGGCGAAGCGCGGGTGGCGGGCCTTGAACCAGTCGAAGTTCTGGCTGGACCGGACGGTGTCCTGGTCGAAGGCGATGACCATGGCGGTGAGGTCGTCGGTGACGCGGACCCGCCAGGCGACCTTCAGCAGCTCGCGGAACTCCTCGGCGGTGAGCTCGGACAGCTCCAGGGCGTGATCGTTGTTCAGCTGGAGGAGGACGGCCTCGTCGGCCTCGGCGGGGGCGCGGAAGGTGTGCGGCACGCCACGAGCGTAAGGGAACACGTCGCGCCGCCGGCGGGTTGGCCCAGTCATGGCGATCGAGGTGGGGCGTGCCGGCGTGTGGATCGGCGCACGGAGCTGGCCGGGCGACACCGCGGAGGTGGCGGAGGCGTTCACGGAGCTGGAGGCGCTGGGGTACGGCGCGGCCTGGCTGGGCGGCGCCGAGGCGGACCTCGTCAGGCCCGAGCAGGTCCTCGCCGCCACGACCCGGCTGACCGCGGCGACCGGCATCGTCAACGTGTGGACGGAGCCCGCCGACGAGGTGGCTGCGGCGTTCCAGCGGGTCGACGGCGCGTACCCCGACCGGCTGCTGCTGGGCATCGGCGCCGGCCACGCGAAGTTCGTCGAGCAGTACCACCGTCCCTACAGCAAGGTCGTGGAGTACCTCGACCAGCTCGACGCGGCCGGCGTTCCGGCGCGGAAGCGCGCCGTCGCGGCACTCGGGCCGCGGACCATCCGGTTGGCGGGCGAGCGCAGCCTGGGCGCGCACCCCTACCTCGTCACACCCCGGCACACCCGCCTGGCCCGCGACGTCCTCGGCGACGGGCCGCTGCTGGCGCCGGAGCAGAAGGTCGTGCTGTCGGCGGACGAGGACGAGGTGCTGCGCATCGCCGGCCCGGTGGTCGCCTTCTACCTCGGCCTGCCGAACTACGTGAACAGCCTGCGTCGCCTCGGCTTCACCGACGACGACCTCAGCGGCTCCGGCAGCCGCCGGCTGGTCGACGCGCTCGTCGCCTGGGGCGACCCCGAGACCATCGCCGCCCGCGTCGCCGAGCACCACGTCGCCGGCGCCGACCACGTCTGCGTCCAGGTGCTCACCGGCCGGCCCGGCCTCCCGCGTGCGGAGTGGCGCGCCCTCGCGCCGGCGCTCGTCTCGGACTGATCGGGCGGGGAACTACGGCGGCGACGGCGCGGGTGAAGAACGGCCGGCTGATCCCCGATCCAGAAGATGGTTGGCGGTTTGGTGGTGCCATAGCCCCACCAAACCGCCAACCACGAGGCTGTCGGTCGCAGGACGAACGATCTTGCTCCCGCGACCGTGATCAAGCCTCTTGAGTGAGCCTCCCGGTGTCGACGTCGTAGAGGAAGCCGCCGACGGGGACGCCCGGCGGGAGGAACGGCCACGAGCGGATCTTCTGCACGTCCTCGGCGAGGGTGGCCTTCTGGTCGCCGATGAGCTGGAAGTCGAGGCTGCGGACGTCGATGCCGGACGACTGCTCGATCGCCTCGACGACCTCGTCGGCCGTCGCGCTGGCCATCTTGCACTTCGTGTGCGCGACCACCATGATCCGCGTGACGCCGAGCAGGTGGGTCGCCAGCGCGAGCGTGCGCAGCACGTCGGTGGTGACGCGGGCGCCGGCGTTGCGCATGATCTTCGCGTCGCCCGGGTTCAGGCCGAGCATGGCCAGCGGCTCGATGCGGGAGTCCATGCAGGTGACGACCGCCAGCCCGCGCGCGGCCACCGGCTCGAGGCCGGCCAGCGCGAACCGCTCCGCGTAGTGGCCGTTCGCGGACAGGACGTCGCTGAACTCGTCGGACCGCATCGGGCTCCTCTCACTGTGGAACGGGGACATCGGCACGGTACGCGATCGGGGTGACCGGGCTTTTGCCGCACGACTCCGGACGGGGCGGCTGCTGCTCCTCGGCGCGGACGGCGACGGTCCAGCTGCGCCCGTCGCGATGTTCGACGACGGCGTCCCAGGCGCGGTCGGCGACCGGGACCAGCGACGACACCGTCAGGTCGTCGAGGCCGGTGTGGCCGAGCAGCCGGCGCACGGCGGCCTCGGCGGACTGGCCGGGCCGCTCGAACGTGCTGCGCCCGCGGTAGCCGTCGTCGAGGAAGCGGCCCGCCCGTGCCTCCTCGACCAGCAGCAACGCCAGCTTGTCGTCCATCCGCCCGTACATGACGCCGTGGGGCAGCAGCACCGCGGTGGGGGCGAACCGGTGGCCGCCGAGGTGGGTGGTCTCCCAGACCCGGCCGAGCACGTCGTCGCGCAGCCCCGCGACGAGCGCGCGGCCCTTCACCGCGCAGCACAGGTCGCGGCGGCCGTTCGTGCAGACGAGCAGCAGCGGTTCGGTCTCCGGCCGCAGTTCCGGCAGCCCGGCCGGGGAACCGGCTCCGAGGGCGGCGAAGTCGAGCGAGCGCAGCGCGTCGGGCGATGGCAGCCAGCCGCCGAGCAGGAACGTCGCGCCCGGCGTGGTACCGGCCAGCCACACCCGGTGCGCCGCCGGATGGTGCGTGTCGGGATGCCGCCGCGGCCGCCGGACCAGTGCGACCCGGCCGCCGTGCTCGGCCGCGGCCGCGTCGAGGTCACGCCCGAGCGACGGGTCCAGGTGCGACTGTGTCAGCGCCTTCGCACCCCACGGGCCGGGTTGCTCGACGACCAGCCACCAGGCCGCGACGGGCGCCGTCCCGGCCAGCGGCTCGGCCAGCTCGCGGCCGAGGTCCGAGCAGAGCGTCACGCCTCCACGGTACGGGTCCGGTGCCGCAGCAGGAGCAGCGCACCCACCGCGGCGGCCGCCGCGCACACGGCCGCGCCGGTGAACGTCGCCTGCAACTGCTCGACGATCGCCTGCCGGACGGCGTCGTCGTACGGGCCGCAGTCGGTGGGGGAGTCCGGGCACAGGACGGCCGGCGACTCGATGTCCGCCTGGACGGAGTACAGCCGCCGCAGGCCGATCGCGGTCAGCGCCGACAGTCCGGCCAGCATACCGATCATCCGCGCGACGACGAGCAGCGCGCTGGCGACGCCGTGGGTCTCGCGCGGCGCCGCGGCCAGCAACGCGGCGTTCACCGGGGCGATCGCCAGCCCGAACCCGAGCCCGGCCGCCACCAGCACCGCGTCGTCGCCGACGCCGTCCAGCGAGCCGACGCCCCACGTCGCCATCACGGCGAGCCCGGCGGTGCCCAGCGCCATGCCGGCGCCGGCCAGCGGCGCCGGTCCGTACCGGCGCAGCAGCCAGCCACCGAGCAGCGCGCCCACCGGCAGCGCGACCAGGAACCGCAGCAGCACCAGCGCGGCGTCCAGCTGGTCGGCGCCGTCGAGAACGGTGCGGGCGAGGATGGGGACGTCGACGACGACGGCGACCAGCGATGCGCCGACGAACAGACTGACGACCAGCGCGCCCCAGGCGGGCCGGGCCCGGACGGCGTCCGGCGGGACGAGCGGCGCGGCGGCGCGGCGCTGCCGCCAGGCGAACGCCGCCA
>NZ_QUAL01000182.1 GCF_003579925.1 Jiangella rhizosphaerae
AGCCCCGCGGCGGGCAGCCCCGCGGTGGCCAGCAGCGCGGCGGGCGGCAGCAGCGCGAGCGGGACACCACGCCCGGCGGCGCCATCGCCGAGGCGTTCCGGCGGGCCGGCTACGGCCGCTGACGCTGCCCTCAGGGGGTGGTGCCGAGCTTGGGATCGAACGCCGTCACCCAGAACACCTGGTGCTCGGCGTCGTAGTCGTCGATCATCGCGGTGCTGCCGGGGCGCAGCTCCTCGATGCCGTCGTGGCGCACCTCGATGACCACGGGCGCGCCGTCGGGGCCGGTGACCTCGGCCTGGCCGGTGTCGGGACCGACCTCGCCGGTGCGCACGACGCAGATGCTGCCGACCAGCCCGGTCGGGTCGGCCGGCCGCCCCGGCCGCAGGGCGCGGCGGATCGGCCCGGCCAGCAACGCCGTCCCCAGCGCGGCGGCGGCCAGCGCCAGCACGGCGATGACCACGGACGCCACCGCGCCCGGCGGGTGCACCGCGACGTCGCGGCTGTGCAGCAGCGTGCCGGCGAGCGTCGCCAGCCAGGCGAGCACGATGAACACCGACCAAATGACGTTCAGCGGCACGCCGTCGCCGGCGACGGGCGGGGTGCCGCCGACCATCACCAGCAGCCAGTAGACGAGCACGGCGACGGTGAGGAACGTGAAGGGCACCACCGGAAACGTCATGGCGGCGTCGAAGAGATCGTTGAGCGCCACCGTCCAGCCTTCCGAACGCGCAGGTGGTCGACGCGAGCATAGCGCTGTCTAGGGTGGGCGCGTGCGCGCGATGGTGTATCAGAGGTTCCAGGAGCGACCGGTCGTCCGCGACGTGCCCACACCGGCCTGCCCGCCCGGCGGCGCCGTCATCCGGGTCGAGGCGACCGGCCTGTGCCGCAGCGACTGGCACGGCTGGATGGGCCACGACGACATCGAGGTGCCGCACGTGCCCGGGCACGAGTTGGCCGGCGTGCTGGAGGAGGTCGCTCCCGACGTCACCGGCTGGCGGCCGGGCGAGCGGGTCACCGTCCCGTTCGTCTGCGCCTGCGGCGCGTGCGAGTACTGCCGGGCCGGCGACCACCAGGTGTGCGAGCACCAGACGCAGCCCGGCTTCACCCACTGGGGCTCGTTCGCCGAGTACGTGGCGATCGAGCACGCCGCGGTCAACCTCGTCCGCCTGCCGGACGAGGTCGACGCCGCCACGGCGGCCGGGCTGGGCTGCCGGTTCGCGACGGCGTACCGCGCGGTCGTCCAGCAGGGCCGCGTGGCGGCGGGTGAATGGGTGACGGTGCACGGCTGCGGCGGGCTGGGACTGTCCGCCGTCATGATCGCCGCGGCGCACGGTGCCCGCGTGATCGCCGTCGACGTCGCCGCGCCGGCGCTGGAACTCGCCCGCGTCGCCGGCGCGTCGGTCACCGTCGACGCGAGCGACGGCACCGACGTCGTGGCCGCGGTCCGCGACGCCACCGGTGGTGGGGCGCACCTCTCCCTCGACACGCTGGGCAGCACGACGACGTTCCAGAACTCGGTGCGCGGGCTCCGGCGGCGCGGCCGGCACGTCCAGGCGGGGCTGCTGGTGGCCGAGCACGCGACTCAGGCGGTGGCCATGGGCCCGCTGGTCGGGACGGAGCTGGAGCTGCTGGGCAGCCACGGCATGGCGGCGCACCACTATCCCGCGATGCTGGCCGAGATCGCGACGGGCATGCTCCGTCCGGACCTGCTGCTCGGCCGCGAACTGACGCTGGACGAGGGGGTCGACGCGCTGCTGGCGATGTCGGGCGGCTCGCCGACCGGGGTGACGATCCTTCGGCCGAACGGACCTGTCGCCGGTCGCTGACGCGATGATTGACTGTCTCCATGACCCGGAGACGACACGCGGTCATCGCCGCCGCCCTGCTGTTCGCCGCCACCTCCGTCACCGCCGCCGCTCCCGTGGGCGCCGCCGGCGCACGCGTCCCGGAGCCCACCATCGCCACCGGCCTGGGCTTCGACACCTGCACCGCACCGTCGGTCGCGGCGCTCGAGGCGTGGTGGGGGACGTCGCCATACTCCACGGTCAACATCTACTTCGGCGGCATCAACCGCGGCTGCCGGCAGCCGAACCTGACGCCGTCGTGGGTGCGGTCGGTCAGCGACCTCGGCTGGGGCCTGCTGCCGACGTACATGGGCCACCAGCCGATCTGCATCCTCGGCACCAAGGAGCACCGGTTCACCGAGGCCGACGCCACCGCCGTCGGCACCGCGAACGCGCAGGACGCCATCGCGCAGGCCCAGCACCTCGGGCTGCTGCCCGGCAGCGCCCTGTACGCCGACGTCGAGCACTACGACCGCCGCGACACCTCCTGCGTCACGGCGGTCCGGCGCTATGTCTCCGCCTGGGTGACGACGCTGCACGACGCCGGCTACCTCGCCGGGGTGTACGTGCACCAGGACTCCGGGCTGCGCGACCTGTCCGCCGTCTACGACTCCCCCGAGTACGCCCGCCCGGACGCCGTCTGGATGGCCCGGTGGGATGGCGACCCGGCACTCACCGGCTGGCCGACGGCGCCGGACAGCCAGTGGGCGAACCACCAGCGGGCCAAGCAGTACCTCGGCGACCACGACGAGACGCACGGCGGCGTCACGCTGAACATCGACAGCGACTCCCTCGACGCGCCCATCGCGACGGTTGCAGATCGATAACTAGGCTGACCTCCCTGTTCACGGCCGATTCAAGGGAGCAGACTCGACAGTGAGGACGGGGGGTCCATCATGCGCACACTCAGCAGGGCGGCGTCGGCCGCCATCGCCGCGGCGACGTTCGTCGCCGCGAGCATCAGCACGGCGGCGGCGCTCCCGGAGGACCCGGCCCTGTACCCGGTCCAAGGGGGAGCGTCGGCCACCTGGGCGACCGGCCGAGGCTTCGACACCTGCACGGCGCCCTCGCTCTCGGCGCTGCAGGCCTGGCGGGCCTCGCCGTACCGGACGGTCAACATCTACTTCGGCGGGGTGAACCGGGGCTGCGCCCAGCCGAACCTCACCGCCTCCTGGGTGCGCAGCGCCGCCGCGGCGAGCTGGCGCATCCTGCCGACGTACTTCGGGCGGCAGCCGTACTGCATGTTCGGCACCAAGCCGCACCGGTACACGTCGGCCACGTCGAGCACTTACGGCGTCCAGGACGCCCAGGACGCGATCGCGCAGGCCCGGACGCTCGGTCTGCTGCCGGGCAGCGCGCTCTACGCCGACGTCGAGCACTACGACCGCGCGAACGCCGACTGCGTGCTGGCGGTGCGCCGGTACGTGTCCAACTGGACGGTGACGCTGCACCAGGCCGGCTACCTCGCGGGGGTCTACGTGCACCAGGACTCCGGCCTGCGCGACCTGTCCGCCTCGTACCTGTCCACGTCGTGGGCCCGGCCCGACGCGGTCTGGATGGCCCGCTGGGACGGCAACCCGGCGCTCACCGGCTGGCCGACGGCACCGGACTCCCAGTGGGCCGGGCGGCAGCGCGCCAAGCAGTACCTCGGCGACCACAACGAGACCTGGGGCGGGGTCACCATCAACATCGACGGCGACTCCCTCAACGCGCCGGTCGCCACCGTCGCGCTGCCCTACCGCGTCACCAGTTCGGTGCCGCTGTCCGCCCGGACCGGTCCGTCGACGGCGTACCCGCTGGTCCGCGGGTGGGCGCCGGGGAGCACGCTGTCCGTCGTCTGCCAGGGCATCGGCCAGCCGGTCGGCAGTACGTCGGTGTGGGACCGGCTGTCCGACGGGTCGTGGGTGACCGACTACTACGTGTCCACGCCGTCGAACACCACCTACTCCCCGCCGCTGCCGAAGTGCACCTACCCGGGGCCCGTCACCAGCGCCACGCCGCTCAACGCGCGGACGGGACCGGGCGCGTCCTACCCCGTCAGCGGCGCCGCGCTGCCACGCGGGGCGCTGGCGTGGGTGATGTGCCAGAAGGCCGGCTCTCTGGTGGGCACCAGCCGGGTGTGGAACCGCCTCGACGACGGCCGCTGGGTCAGCGACTACTACGTCGGCAACCGGTCGGCGAGCACGTGGAGCGCACCGATCCCGCGCTGCCCGTGATCAGTACGTCCGCCACTCGTCGCGGACGTACTCGAGGACGACCGGGTCGAGCAGCGTCGACACCTCGGCGTCGGTGACCACGCGGTCCGGCGGGAACACCGTCGCGGCGGCCAGCACGTCCGGCGACAGGTACCGCAACGGCGGGACGTCGCCGGACAGCCGCAGCGGCGGACTCGCCGTGCCGGGCGCGGCCAGCAGGAAACCCCAGTCGCCGAAGCTGGGCACCGACGCGAGGTACGGCGTCACGCCGAGGCCGGCCGCCTCGACGGTGGCCCGGATGCACGCGAACGACCGCGGCGCGAAGTACGGCGAGCCGGCCTGGACGACCATCCGGCCGCCGTCGGCGACGAGGTCGCGCACCAGGCCGTAGAACTCCAGGGAATACAGCTTCGACGTGGCCGTGGAGTCGGGGTCGGGCATGTCCACGACGACGACGTCGTACGGTTCGGCACCGGCGTCGCGCTGGGCGCGGACCCAGCCGAAACCGTCGGCCGCCACGGCGGCGACGCGGTCGTCGGCGAACGCGTCGCGGTTCAGTGCCCGCAGCCGGTCGTTCGTCCGGGCCAGGTCCAGCACGGCCGGGTCCAGCTCGACCAGCGTGACCTCGGCGACGTCCGGGTATCGCAGGATCTCGCGCAGCGCCAGGCCGTCGCCGCCGCCCAGCACCAGCACGCGCTCGCGCGGGCCGGCCATCGCCGGGTGCACCAGCGACTCGTGGTAGCGGTACTCGTCGGGCGAGGCGAACTGCAGGTCGCCGTTGAGGAACAGCCGCAGGTCGTCGGTGCCGGAGAGCCGGCGCCGCTCGGTGAGCACGATCTCCTGGTACTCCGAGCGCTCGGCGTGCACGATCGGGTCGCGGAACAGCCGCTGCCGGGCGTCGACCTCGAGGTCGTCGGCGCGCACCAGCAGCGCCGTCAGCACGACCCCCACCGACGCCACCAGCGCCGCGATGACGGTCCAGCCGCGCCGCGACACCGTCCGCCGGAACAGCCAGGCCACGACGACGGTGCCGGCGACCAGGTTCAGGACCCCCGCCGCGATGGTGCCGCGGACCAGCCCGAACGCGGGCAGCAGCAGGAACGGGAAGGCCAGCCCGCCGAGCAGCGCACCCAGGTAGTCCGCGGCGAACATGTCCGCGACGGCGCTGCCGGCGTCCTGGGCGCGGATGCGCTGCAGCATCGTCATCAGCAGCGGGATCTCCGCGCCGATGAGCACGCCGATGAACGTCGCCAGCACGATCATCAGCGGCGTGTAGAGGTCGGTGACGGCGAACGCCCGGTACAGCAGCAGCACCGCCGCGCCGCCGGTCAGTGCCAGTAGTGACTCCACGACGACGAACGCCACCGCCGGCGACCGCTGCAGCGGCTTGGCCAGCAGCGACCCGATGCCCATCGCGAACACCATGACCGACACGACGATCGACGCCTGGACGACGGTGTCGCCGATGAGGTAGCTGCCCAGCGCGATCAGCGCGAGCTCGTAGACCAGCCCGCAGGCGGCGCAGACCAGCGCCGCGGCCAGGATGACGGCGCGCGCCGGCCGGGAGAAGCCGCCGGCCGGCGCCTCCCGCGGCGTGGTCGTGGTGGTGCTGGACGTGGCCGGCCTCCGGCGCTCAGACGATGGCGAGGGCCACGATGCCGGAGACCACGATGCGCAGCACCCCGAGCACCCAGCAGGCCGGGTGCGGCGTCTCGTGCACGAGGTCGTGCCGCACCTTGCCCGGGATCAGCAGGTCGACCAGGAAGAACACCAGCGCGCTGACCACCAGCCCGACGAGGCTGTAGACCACGGTCGTCAGCAGGCCGTCGGTGAGGTCGTCGGAGCTGGCGTAGATGGCCGCCACCACGATCAGGCCCTGGGCGAGGAACCCCGTCGACACCAGGACGGCCGCGTTGTGGTTGCGCTCGACGAAGAGGAGGTCGCGCAGCTTGCCCGGCGTCAGCAGGTCGATCAGCACGAAGCCGAGCAGCAGCATCGCCAGGCCCACGCCGCAGTAGGCCAGCACGATGCCGGCCTCCTCGACCAGCTCGCCGGCGTCGACGTCGCCATCGGCGCCCAGGGTCGTCAGCATGGGGTGTCCCTTCCCGTCGTCACTTGCCGAATCCGGAGCCGCCGCCGGAGAAACCGCTGCGGTAGCCGCCGCCGAACAGCCCCCACACCGGCACGATCACCGGTCCCCAGCGGTCGTAGCCGTCGCGGACGTCGGTGACCTCGATGTCGGACCCGCCGCCGGGCGACGGCGCGATGTGCACCATCGTCTCCTCGTAGCCGAGATAGCGGTCGTCGCCCTCACTGTGGTCGCGCCCGGCCTCCGCGGCCGACTCGATGGTCCCCGCGACGCTGAGCACGTCGTCGTCGCTGCGGTACGCGGCGTAGTCGCCGGACTGCGACACCAGCTCGTAGTTCTCGGCGATGGTGTCGCGGACGTCCTGGTCGTCGCTGCCGCACGCGGACAGCAGCAGCGCCGCGGCCACGGCGGCGCCCAGAACGGCACGGCGAGCGGTCATCGGGTCAGCTCCGTCCGGGTGGTCACCAGCTGGCCGGCGCCCGGGTAGGCGTGCCAGGTCGACCAGCCGACGGCGCCGGCGTCGAGCCGCCCGGCCCGCAGCGCGGTGACCGCGTCGGGGTCGGAGGGGAACGCGGCCACGACGGCGGCCGGCTCGGCGGCCAGCCGGCGCAGCTCGCCGACCCTGGCGCGCAGCGTCGTCGCCGGCAGCTCCTCGACGGTGGCGCGGAAGCGGTACGTCCAGCCGCCGGCCTCGCGCCGGACGTCGCCGGGCAGCCGGGCCGGCCGGCCCGGCAGGCAGGCCACCGTCTCGACGAGGTCGCCGAACACCACCTGGTGCGAGGCGCCCAGCACCCGCAGCTCCAGCGGCCCGGCCATGGTCAGCGCGAGCGGCGACACCAGCGGGTGGTCCAGCGTCCAGACGAGGTCGGACGCGCGCGTGTCGACGTAGGGCACGTCGAGGGTGGCGAGCACGTCAGCGCTGGACCGGGTCGCTGCCGGGGTACACGGTGAGGGTGCCCGGCGGGACGCGCTCGCCGACGGCGACCTCCCACTCACCGCCCTCGAACCGCTCGAAGGACAGGTAGCGTCCACGCGGCCCCTCGAAGTCGACGTACTCGACCCGTCCGGCCGAGCCCAGGCCGGTGGTGCCCTCGGAGACGAACTGCGCGGTGCCGTGCTCGTCGCGCCGGTACTCCACGCCGTCGTGGGTGAGCGTGGTGGCGCTGGGCCGCAGCGTGGAGTTCTTCAGCCGCACCCACCGGACCACCTCGAGGTCGGGGTCCTCCTCGACCGACAGCCAGCTGCGGCTGCCCTCGACGTCGTCGAGGAAGTGCTCGCTCCACTGGTAGCCGCCCTCGCGCAGCCGCAGGGAGCCGCGGACGAACAGGCGGTCGCCCAGCAGCTCGACCATGTCGCCGGCGCGCAGCGTGCGGGGGTCGCCGAAGGTGCTCTCGCCGGGGTCGAACGGGTCGCGGGGCGACGGTGCGGGACGCTGCCGGGACCGCAGTGCCCGGACCACGGCCACGGCCACGAGCGCGACCGCGACGACGATGACGACGATCAGCACGGTCCTCACGGACAGCGAGCCTACCGTCCGCCGATGCGCCCGGTTCGGGCGGCACACGTCCGCCCCTGGCTCTACGCTGCTGCCCACGCATTCGTCGTCACAGGAAGGCTCACCGATGGCTGGGAAGTTCGAGCTCTACAAGGACAAGTCCGACCAGTACCGCTTCCGCCTGAAGGCAGGCAACGGCGAGGTCATCGCCGTCGGCGAGGCGTACTCCAGCAAGGCCGGGGCGCTGAACGGCATCGACTCGATCCGGCGCAACGCCGCCGAGGCCGAGCTGGTCGACCAGACCGAGGCCGACCTCGTCGGCCAGGCCGACGACTGAGCCCACACCCGCCGCAGCCCCGGTCCGCCGCGTGCGGGCCGGGGCTCCGGTCGTCTAGCGTCAGTCCCATGGCAGCCTTGCGCGAGATCGTCGTCGACTGCGAGCACGCGCCGAGCCTGGCCCGGTTCTGGGCCGCCGTGCTCGACGACTACGACGTCCTCCCCTACGACGACGCCGAGATCGAGCGGCTGGCGGCGCTCGGCCTCACCCCCGAGACCGACCCGACGGTGGCCGTCGGCGGCCCCGGCCCGACGCTGTTCTTCCAGCAGGTGCCCGAGCCGAAGACGGTGAAGAACCGCGTGCATCTCGACGTCACCGCGCCCGACCGCGCCGCGGAGGTGGACCGGCTGCTCGCCCTCGGGGCCAGCGTGCACAGCGTCCACGAGCGGTGGACCACCCTGCTCGACCCCGAGGGCAACGAGTTCTGCGTCTCCGAGCCCGGCTGACGGCTCAGTCCGCCGCGGCCGCCGCCTGCGTGGCGCGCTGCCGCAGCGCCTGCCAGGCGGGCAGCAGCGTCGCAGCCAGCGTCAGCCCCAAGGCGACCGCCACCACGCCCGCGTAGATCAGCGGCGAGCCCGACGGCGTCAGCTGGTCGGCCCGCGCGAGGCTGAACGGGACCAGCGTCGCGACCGACGCGAGCGTGCCGAGCACGATGCCGACCGCCGCCACCAGCACACCCTCGGCGCCGACCATCCGCAGCACCTGGGCGCGGGTGGCGCCGGTGAGGCGCTGCAGCCCGAACTCGCGCCGCCGGGCCCCGGTGCTCGACGACAGCACGTTGATCACGGAGATCGCGGCGTACGCGACGATCATGAGCACGATGGTGTAGTTGGCGAAGGCGAGGGTGCGCTGCTGGTCGCCGTAGTCGTCGTACAGCGCCGCACGGTCGGCGACGGCCAGCCCGGGCGTCGCCGCGGCCAGCTCTCGCAGCGCGGCCACGACGGCGTCCGCGTCACCGCCGGCGGCCACCAGGATCTCGTGCACGCCGCCCTCCGTCGTGTGCTGTGCCAGCAGGTCGGCCGGCAGCAGCAGCGTGTCGAAGTCGTCGGCGGCGTCGAACGTGGCGACGACCCGCACCGTCGCCGTCGCGCCGTCGCCCAGCCGCAGCGTCAGCTCGTCGCCGATCCCGGCCCCGAGCGAGCGGGCGTGGTCCGCGCCCAGTGCCACCGTGTCGCCGGTGAGATCGGTCAGCTCGCCGGCCACCGTCGTGACCGGCGCGGTCGCGGCCGCACCGGCGGCCGTGACGCCCTGCAGCGTCCAGCCCTCGTCGCCCTGGGAGTCGTCGTGCGGCGACTCGACGAAGCCGGTGCTGCGCACCAGCGCCGAGGCACCGGCGACGCCGGGAAGGGCGGCGATCCGGTCGACCAGCTCCGGGCCGGCCGGTGCGGACGACGTCACGACGGCGTCCGCGACCAGCCCGCGGGCGAAGGCCTCGCGGTTGACCGCGTCCTCGGTCGACTGCAGGTACAGCGTGCCGGTGGCGACGCCGGTGAGCATGACGATCGGCGTGACGACGGCCGCCGTGCGGGCCGCGCGGCCCCGGGCGTTGAGCACGGCCAGATGCCCGGAGACGCCGGCCACCGCCCGCACCGGCCACTGCAGCACCGCGGTCAGCGCGCGGGTCAGTACGGGGCTCAGCAGCGCCAGGCCGATGGCCCACAGGAACACCGCGGGACCGGCCGTGCTCGACGTGAGCGGGCCGCTCATGACGGTCACTGTCACCACGCCCAGCGCGACGCCTCCGCTCAGCGCCAGCAGGCCGAACAGCCACCGCCACGGGCTCATCGTCCGGGTCTCGAGAGCGGCCTCGGCCAGCGCCTGGACCGGCCGCACGGCGGCGGCCCGGCGGCCGGCGATCAGCGCACCGCCGATCGCCGCGACGAGCGCCGCGCCCACCGCCGTCACCACCGGGATCCAGCCCTGCCGGAACTCCACCCCTGCGGGCACCACCCCGGCGTCGGTCATCCGCTCGAACAGGAACTCCCCCAGGTAACGGCCAGGGATCAGCGCGAGCGCGGTCGCGACCACCGACAGCAGCAGCGTCTCGCCGAGCACCATCCGCCGCAGCTGACCCGGCGTCGCGCCGGTCGCCCGCAGCAGCGCCAGCTCGCGGCCGCGTTGCTGGATGGACAACGCGAGCATCGATGCCACGCCGAACATCGAGACGATGGTGGCCCAGCCGCCGAACACGCCCGCCAGCGAGATCAGGTCCTCGCTGCTGGCCCGCGCCTCGGGCAGCTCGGCCAGGCCGCGGTCGTCGCCGGTGAGCGTCGTCGTGGCCGTGCCGTCGAGCGCGGTGCCGATGCGCTCGCGCAGCTCGCCGGCGCCGATGCCCCGCGCGGCCGTCACTGCGATCGCGTCGACCATGCCGGCCGGCGCCGGCCCGTCGAGGACATGCCCCTGGGCCGTGGCCACCCCGTCGACCGCGGCGACGGTCGCGACCAGGTCGTCGTCGATGCGCACCCGCTCGGGCAGCACCGCCGACTCGTCGGTGCCGGGGATGTCGTAGCGCTGCTCCCCCGCGACGACGACGTCCGCGCCGGCCAGCTGCCGGGGCGGCACCGCGGTGCGGATGCCGGTCTCCATCAGGCCGCCGCAGGCCATCACGATCGCGGCGCCGAGGACCATCGCCACGAACGCCGCCACGAACGCGCCCTTGCGATACCGCAGGGTTCGCACCGCCAGACCGAACATCGATCGCTCCCGAGGACATGGCCGCGCGGGGTGCGCGGCCTCGGGACCGACGCTACGGAGCCGGCGGCGTCGCCCCCATGGCGCTGACCGGCCGCTTCATCGGGGGGACAGCCCCACCTCAGACGCTGGGCCCGCTCATCGCCGGTCTGCCCGGCCCTCCTTGCGGCGGGCCAGCCAATCGGCCCGGAGCAGGCCCATGAGGATGGTGTCGACCCGCTCGCCGTCCCAGAGCAGCGACTCGCGCACCCGGCCCTCGACGACGAACCCGCACTTCTCGTACGACCGCTGCGCGCGCGGGTTGAACGCGTACACCTCGAGGCCGACGCGGTGTACGCCGACCTCCTCGAAGAGGTGGCGCAGCATCAGCTCGATCGCCTCCGGGCCGAGCCCGCGGCCGCGGTACTTCTCGACGAGGTCGATGCGGAAGCCCGCGGTCTCGTTGTCGGCGTCGACGTCGTTGACGGCCAGCCCGCCGGCGTACTCGCCGGTGACGGCGTCCTCGATGGCCCAGTCGAGGCGGTCGTCCTGGTCGGCGCGGCTGGCGCAGAACGCGTCGATGGCCTCGCGGGTGAACGTCTGGTGGGTGCCGGTGAGCCGGGCCGACTCGGGGTCGTCCAGCGACTCGAACAGGGCCTGGGCGTGCTCGGGGCCGAGCGGGACCAGCCGGATGCGCTCGCCGGTCAGCGTGGGCGTGGTGGCCACGGCTGCTAGGTTGATCACGGGCTCTGTCTACCGGCCCACGCCGGCGGGCGGCAACGGGTTTTGCCACGCCCGCAAAGGCGAAGGCCCCTCGGAGTAAGGGTCCGAGGGGCCTTCTCAGTCGACCGGAACCATCGCGACCGGATGAACCGGCCGGATGCTCACCGCCTCCGATGACGGCGGGTCGAGCGGTGGGACTCACGGTTTCCCGTGGGTGGTCCACAGCCCTTCCGGTCTGCCGTCCGGGTCCGTCAGCCGCCCCGCCCATCGGGGTGCGGTTCGCCGGGTCTCCCCGACGTGGCGAACTGCCGTTCTCCGTCCGGCACGCCCTCGACTTTTCGGTGCCTTTGACCAGGTCACCCTGGCTTTTCGGCTCCGAGCTCGTCGATGACGATGGAGCATTTCTAGTCCTGTCGCACAAGCCGCACAAGGGGGTTCGGCGAAGAATTCCGGGCCGGTCCGTCACCCACAAGTCTGTCCACAACCGGCTGAGCGTGCGCGGCCGGTTACCCACAGCCCTGTGCACAGAATCTGTGGACAATCAGCGGCGGTTCAGCACCCGGGTGACGGCCGCGACGACGGTCGTGGCGAGGACCGCGCCGCTGAAGACGAGCCCGTACGCCACCACCAGGTCCATCCCGCGCGGGTCCCACGCGTTGTCCTGGCCCAGGCTCAGGATCGGGATCAGCAGGTCGAGGGTGTAGCCGAGCGGGTTGAACGTCGGGTGGACGTTGACCTCGACCGGATCGAGCTCCTTGGACCAGAAGTACGCCGTCCCGAACACCAGCAGGCCGACGAACCAGATGGCCGCGAGGCCCGGCCGGTAGCCGAAGCCGACGGTGACGTCCTGCAGGTAGCCCCAGCCCTTCATCAGCAGCTGGCCCAGCGACGACGTGCCGAGCAGGTCGCGGCGGTGCCGGAGCCGGGCCAGCAGGACGGTGCGCGCCGCGGCGTCGTCGCCGGAGCGGCGGTAATGGTTGGCCAGCTGTTCGTACACCTGGTGCTGGTAGCCGGTGGGGTCGCGGCGCAGCCAGGCCAACGCGGTGTCGACGTCGGCGTCGCCGGGATCGTCGAAGGTCAGGCCGGACAGCATGACCATCGACGTGTCGGTGGGGTCCATGACCAGCGTGCGGACCTCGGAGCCGCGCAGGTCGACGGCGATCTCGCCGGCCGGGAGCTCGACGGTGCCGGCCTGCAGCTCGGACAGGTCGATGAGGGCCCGCCCGCCGATGGCCGTCGTCGTGGCGACGCTCAGGTCGTTCATGAGGATCCGGCGGGCCACCACGGCCTCGTGCAACGAGACCAGCGGCCGCACCTGCTCGGTGCCCGCCGCCCGCGAGTCCGCGGCGTGCTCCTGGCTGATGGTCACCTGCTCGCAGGAGAGCTCACCGATGTGAGCACGGTCCAGGCGCACCTCGCCGACGATGGTCAGCGGGCCGTTGCCGGTCGACCGCCGCGAACCGAGCTCGACCGCACCCGACACCCGCAGGTTCGGCGCGAACACCGCGGTCCGGCCCGGGTTGGTCAGCGTGGTGCGGCCGCGGACCAGCAGCCGTCCGGCCAGCACCGCCTCGGCCAGCGAGAACTGCCCGGTCAGCTCGACGTCGCGGCACTCGAGATTGCCCTCGACCTTGAGCCCGGCGGCGGCCACGATCTCGCCCACCGGGACCCGGCCGTCGTCGCGCTCGCCGGTCTCGCCGTGCAGCGCCGTCAGCACGACGCTGAAGCCCACCTCGGCCCGCCGCAGCGCCACGCCGCCGGTCAGCTCGGCGTCGCGGACGAGGACCGCCCCACCGACGGCGACCTGGGCGGCGTCGACGGCGAACCGGCCCGGGTGGCGGTAGCGGCCGCCGTCGACGATGAGATCGCCGCCCACCCGGGACCGCGCGACGATGACCGCGCCGTCGACGTCGAGCTCGGTGAGCCGGATCACCCCGCCGGTGACGTCGGGCAGCAGCAGCGCGGTCTGCCCGGGGGCGGCGAACTCGGCGTGCCGCAGGCTCAGCCCGGCCGAGAACGTCGAGCCGGTGAGCCGCAGCGCGCCGCGGAACACGCCGCCGTCGACCAGGAACTCGTCGGACATCGTCTGGATCGCGCTGAACACGATCGGCCCGTCGGTCGACCCGACGCCGTGGCCCGCCAGCGTCGAGCCGCTGAGCACGAACCGGCGCCGCACGTGCGCCTGGTCGAAGGAGACGGTGCCCTCGATCTCGGACCGCTCGAACGAGACCTTGCCGCCGACCTGCAGGCCGGTGCCGTCGAGCGCCCGGTGGTCGGGCCGGCGCAGCACGGCGCCGTCGAGCACGAGGTCGCCGCCGACCTTGCCGTCGCGCATCACCACACCGCCGTCGGCCCAGAAGCCGCCGAGGTCGGAGGAGTACGGATCGTTGCCGACGACGAGGTCGCCGCGGACCTCGATGCGCGGCGCGATGAGCGCGTTGCCGTCGGGGTTGTAGATCTGCGCACCGGTGAGCACGACGCTGTCGGCGACGGCCGCGGTCAGCCGGACGGCGCCGTCGCAGACCAGGCCGCGCGCGGTGAACCGGCCGTCGACTCGCAGGCCGATGGCGTCCACCCCCATGCCGGACGCCTCGATGTAGGCGCCGCGCAGCAGCACGTCGCTGCGGACCCGCGCCTGGAACAGGCGCAGCTGCCCCTGCACGTGCACGCCGTCCATGGCCAGGCTCTTGCCGAGGTCGGCGTGGGCGAGGTCGAGGTCGCCGCGGCAGCGGAACCGGCGCCCGAGCACCATCCGCTCGCCGACGACGGCCCGCGACGCCGCCAGCGCGCGGTAGCCGCCGTCGAGGGTGGCGCCGCTGAGGAACACCGCCGCGCCGACCCGGATGCCCTTGATGTTCAGCCCGCCCTTGGCGGACAGCCGCTCGAGGTTGAGGTCGCGCCGGACCGTCGCCGACTGCAGACTCACCGCCCAGGAGTCGTCGGGGTTGGTGACCCGCGTGCCGACCAGCCGGACGGAGGTCGCCTCCATCTCGTCCAGCATCACCCGGCCGACCAGCCGGGCGCGGTCGGCGACCAGCGATCCGACGGCGGCGCCGATGCCGACCATCGCGTACCCGCCGGGGTTGCTGATCTCGACGCCGCGCAGGGCGAGGGTGTCGCGGACGACGCCGCGCGGGATCAGCATGCGGCCGAGGATGCGGGTGCCGTTCTCGGCCTCCAGCCGGTCGGCCTCGATGTCGCTGGCCACCAGCGCGTCGCCGCCCGGATTGGCCAGCACGGCGGCGTCGAAGACGACGCTGCCGGCGACCGTCGCGTGGCCGAGGTCGACGGTGCCGCTGCAGCGCAGGCCGTGCCCCTGCACGCCGCCCGCCACCAGCCGGCGGGCGTCCAGCGCCACGCCGTGGCGGTTGCGCAGGACGGCGTCGGTGAGGTCGAGCCGCCCGGCCACCGTCGCGCCCGACAGCACGATCGGGCCGCGGACGCGGGCGCCGACCAGGCCGAGCCCGCCGTCGACCCGCAGCCGCTCGGCGTCGACGGCCTCGCCGGAGACCGCGAACAGCCGGGCCCGGGTGAGCAGCAGGTCGCCGCCGACGCCGAGGTTGCGGGCGTGGAAGAGCGTCGAGCGGCCGTCGAACCGGCTGTCCTCGAACGACGCCGACCGGTGCACGTGGGTGTCGACCATGCTCACCGAGCCGACCAGGCACTCGCGCACGGAGAGGGCGTTCTGCACGTCGACGGACTCCGTGCGCAGGTCGGGCACCCGGCACCGGACCAGCTCGACGCCGGCCGCGGTCAGGTCCGCGAGCACGAGGACGTCGTCGATCCAGCACATGTCCAGCCGCAGCGGCCGCTCCAGCCGCCCGTAGCGCAGTTGCAGCCCACCGGTGATGCGGGCACCGGTGAGCCGGACGGCGGCGCCGGGCACGCCGCCGGAGTCGCGCAGCAGTTCGTCGAGGACACGCGCCCGGACGGTGCGCGACTCGTCCCAGGCGTCGCCGGACTCGACCGAGCGCGGGTCGATGTCGCGGCCGAGGTCGGCCTCACCGCCGCGCGCGACGGCCGACCGCAGCACCGACTCGGCGCGGCTGAGCCTGTCGCGCACCCTGCCTCCCGGTCCGGCCATCTACCCTCGCCGTTGTCGGTGATCAATGTAACGGCTGCGGCAAAGCGGTTGTATGCGGACGGACCAACTCGAACGGATCACCCCGCTACGCCGTGTCGTTACGCGGCGTTCATCCGCGGATGCGATAAGAATCGAGAAGACCCCTCGGAGTAAGGGTCCGAGGGGTCTTCCACCTGCGCCGACATCGGTGCGGACGGGTCGATACGCACCGTGACCCACAGGTTGTGGATCAGTTGTGGAAACCCGCGCCGAACCGTGACAAAGGGCGCCGCCCGCTGTCAACGAGTCGACACCGCCTCCAGCCCGAAACCGCTCGGCGCCTCCAGCGACAGCCGGTTGCCTGTGATCGAGAACCGCACGTCGCCGGCCAGGGCCTCAAGCACGACGTCCTCGACGTACCCGGCCGCGCCGTCGCAGGCCACGTCGGTCGTCACGAGGTCGCGGACGGTGAGGGTGTCGCCGTCGATCGTGACCGTGCCGGTGAGCTCGTTGCAGCCGGTGTGGCCGGTGAGTGCGTCGCCGTCGATGCGCAGGAACGCCGCGACGCCGACCGGGACGGACGACGCCGTCTCGCCGTCGGTCAACCCGTCGACGTCCCACTGGCGGCCGGTCAGCTCGACCGGCGGCTGCAGCACGTCGCGGTCGGTCAGCGAGACCACCAGCTCGCCCGCGGTGAGGACGAGGGTGGCGTCGTCGGCCAGCTCCCAGGCCGGCTCGGCGCCCAGCAGGTCGGTGAGCCAGGCGTCGGCGGCCATGACCTCGGGCTCGCAGCCCATCTCCGTCAGGGCGAGGTCGGCGGCGACGAGGCGGCCGCCGGACAGGTCGACCGGTCCGTTCGCGCTGTTGCACCCCGCGGACGCCAGCAGCCGGCCGTCGTCGGTGAACTGCAGGTTCAGCGGCCCGCCGCCCGGGATGCCGACGTCGTCGGTGGAGAGGAACGTGCGACCGGCCAGCGCGGCGCCGGCGCCACTCGCCGTGCCGTCGGCACCGTCGGCGCCTGCGGCGGAGTCGCCGCAGGCGGCCAGGAGCAGCAGGACGCCCAGCAGGCCGAGACCACCCGCTGGGCGTCGCATGTCAGAGGTCCGTGGACGGGGCGTCGGAGGCCGCCATCGTCAGCGAGTCGCCCTCGGCGTTGGTCAGCGTCAGCACGTCGCCCGACACCTCGACCGTGACCTCGCCGTTGAGCACCCGCAACATCGAGCTGTCGATCTGCCCGAGGTCGCCGGAGCAGCCGCGGCGGGTGGAGATGAGCGGCTGGAAGGTGATGCTGGAGTCGCTCACCTCGGCCGATCCGCTGAAGCCGTTGCACCCCGTGGAGCCGGTGACGTCGCCGTTCTCGTCGATCTCGAAGTACGCCTCCGATTCGGTCGGGCCCGCCACCGTCGCGCCGGCGGCCTGGAGCTCTTCGAGCACCCACCGGCTGCCGACGATCGGCACGGCCGGCTCGGTGGATCCGCCGACCCCGGAGTCACCAGGGACGGCGGTGGTGTCGTCGCCGCTGTCGTTGCCGCCGCAGGCCGCCAGCAGGGCGAGGCCGGCCACCGCGGCGAGGGTTCCTAGTCGTCGCATATCCATGGGACGGCCGCGGGGCCACCGCCGTTCCTGGGTTGCGCGAAGTTACCGACAAGTAGCACCATGGGGTTACCGGCTGGTAGCAAACGCTGACGGAGGATGCGATGGGCCACTACAAGTCCAACCTGCGCGACATCGAGTTCGCGCTGTTCGACGTGTTCGGCAGCGACGCGCAGCTGGGCAGCGGGCGCTACGAGGAGTTCGACGCCGACACGGTGCGCAGCATCCTGGCCGAGGTCGACCGCATGAGCCGCGAGGACCTCGCCGCCTCCTACGTCGAGTCCGACCGCACGCCGCCGGTCTACGACCCCGCCGCGCGCACCGTCGCCCTCCCCGAGGCGTTCAAGAAGAGCTTCGCCACGCTGATGGACTCCGAGCTGTGGCGCTTCGCCCTGCCCGAGGGCCTCGGCGGCACCCCGCTGCCACCGTCGGTGTTCTGGGGCGCCGCCGAGCTGATCCTCGGCTCCAACGCCGCGGCCTGGATGTACGCGTCCGGCCCGTCGTTCGCCAGCGTCATCTGGCGCAACGGCACCGAGGCGCAGAAGCGCATCGCCGAGATCATGATCGACCGCCGGTGGGCGGCCACCATGGTCCTCACCGAGCCCGACGCCGGTTCCGACGTCGGCGCGGGAACCACCAAGGCCCACCCGCAGCCCGACGGCACCTGGCGCATCGAGGGCGTGAAGCGGTTCATCACGTCCGGCGAGCACGACATGAGCGAGAACATCGTCCACCTCGTGCTCGCCCGGCCGGTCGGCGTCGAGGGCGCCGGCGGCCCGGGCACCAAGGGGCTGTCGCTGTTCATCGTGCCGAAGTTCCGGTTCGACCCCGAGACCGGCGAGCTGGGCGAGCGCAACGGCGTCTACGCCACGAACGTCGAGAAGAAGATGGGCCTCAAGGTCTCGTCCACCTGCGAGCTCACCTTCGGCGACGGCGAACCGGCGGTGGGCTGGCTGCTCGGCGACGTGCACGACGGCATCGCGCAGATGTTCCAGGTCATCGAGTACGCCCGCATGATGGTGGGCACGAAGGCCATCGCCACGCTGTCGTCGGGCTACCTCAACGCGCTGGAGTACGCCAAGGAGCGCGTCCAGGGCGCAGACCTCACCCGGGCCACGGACAAGACCGCGCCCCGGGTCACCATCACCCACCATCCCGACGTCCGCCGCTCGCTGATGACGCAGAAGGCCTACGCCGAGGGGATGCGGGCGCTGGTGCTCTACACCGCCACCATGCAGGACCGCGTCATCGCGGCGGAGGCGCGGGGCGAGACCGACGAGACCGCCGAGCGCGTGAACGACCTGCTGCTGCCGATCGTCAAGGGCTACGGGTCGGAGCGGTCCTGGGTGCTGCTCGGCTCGGAGTCGCTGCAGACGTTCGGCGGGTCGGGCTTCCTGCAGGACTACCCGCTGGAGCAGTACGTCCGCGACGCCAAGATCGACACCCTCTACGAGGGCACCACGGCCATCCAGGGCCAGGACTTCTTCTTCCGCAAGATCGTCCGCGACAACGGGCAGGCGATCGGCTGGCTGTCGCAGCAGATCCAGCAGACCGTCGACGACGAGCTGGGCGGCGGGCGGCTGAAGGTCGAGCGGGAGCTGCTGGCCAAGGCACTGGCCGACGTGCAGGGCATCCTCGGCGCGATGGTCGGCTTCCTCATGTCCGCCGACGAGCGCACCGAGGGCGGCGACGTCCGCAACGTCTACAAGGTCGGCCAGAACACCACCCGGCTACTCCTGGCCGCCGGCGACCTCGTCGTCGCCTGGCTGCTGCTCCGTCAGGCGGCCGTGGCCCTGACGAAGCTCGACGGCGACGTACCGGCCAAGGACCAGGCCTTCTACGAGGGCAAGGTCGCGGCCGCGCAGTTCTTCGCCCGGCAGGTGCTGCCGCGCCTGGCGGCCGAGCGGGCCGTGGCCGAGGCCACCGACAACGCCCTCATGGACCTCGACGAGGCCGCCTTCTGACGCCTCTCCCACGCGGCTGACCGCCGCCCCGCCACGTCGGCCCTCGGACCGTTCCACCCACGGTCCGGGGGCCGTCGCCGTCCCCTCGCGACCGCCCCGTTGATCTTGGAGTAGTTCGGCCATCTATCGGACATTTCACCCCGCAAGTGCCGAAGAACTCCAAGATCAACTTGGCGGAGGGTGCAGAGGGCGGGAATCGGCGAGGCCCGGTTGACCGTGGTTCAACCTCCGATTTATTCTGTTATACAGATAGCAACTTCCGTATGATGGAATAAGGGAGAGCGCGATGGCGGGTATCGAGGTCACCGGTCCGATGCACGAACGGTTCGACCAGGTGCTGACGCCGGCCGCCCTGGCCCTGATCGAGCGGCTGCACCGGGAGCTGAACCCGCGCCGGCTGGAGCTGCTGCGGCGGCGCGCCGAGCGGACGGCCTCCATCGCCGCCGGTGCCGAGCTGGACTTCCTCGCCGAGACCAAGGACGTGCGCGAGGACGACACCTGGCGGGTGGCGCCGCCGGCACCCGGGCTGGAGGACCGCCGGGTCGAGATCACCGGCCCCACCGACCGCAAGATGACCATCAACGCGCTGAACTCCGGCGCCAAGGTGTGGCTGGCCGACCAGGAGGACGCCAACACGCCGCTGTGGGAGAACGTCGTCCAGGGGCAGCTCAACCTCCTCGACGCCATCGAGGGGACCATCGAGTTCACCAACCCCGACGGCAAGCACTACGCGTTGCGCACCGACCAGCCGCTGGCCACCATCGTCGTCCGGCCGCGCGGCTGGCACCTGCCGGAGAAGCACATCACCGTCGACGGCGAGCCGACCTCCGGCGGGCTGGTCGACTTCGCGCTGTACCTCGCCACGAGTGGGCAGAAGCAGATCGACCGCGGCCAGGGACCCTACTTCTACCTGCCGAAGATGGAGAGCCACCTCGAGGCGCGGCTGTGGAACGACGCGTTCGTCATCGGCCAGGAGGCGCTGGGCATCCCGCGCGGCACCGTCAGGGCGACCGTCCTCATCGAGACCTACCCGGCCGCGTTCGAGATGGAGGAGATCCTCTACGAGCTGCGCGAGCACTCCGCGGGCCTCAACGCCGGCCGCTGGGACTACATGTTCAGCGTCATCAAGACGCACCGCACCCGCGGCTCCGACTTCGTGCTGCCCGACCGCAACTCCGTCACCATGACGGTGCCGTTCATGCGCGCCTACACCGAGCTGCTGGTGCGCACCTGCCACAAGCGCGGCGCGCACGCCATCGGCGGCATGGCCGCGTTCATCCCCAGCCGCGACCCCGAGGCCAACGAGGCGGCCTTCGCCAAGGTCCGCGCCGACAAGGAGCGCGAGGCCGGCGACGGCTTCGACGGCTCGTGGGTGGCGCACCCGGGCATGGTCGAGGTCTGCCGCGAGGCGTTCACCGCCGTCCTCGGCGACCGGCCGCACCAGATCGAGCGCACCCGCGACGACGTCCAGGTCACCGCCGCCGACCTGCTCGACGTCGCCTCCACGCCGGGGGAGGTCACCGAGGCCGGGCTGCGCGGCAACATCTCCGTGGGCATCCAGTACCTCGCCGCGTG
Source organism: Jiangella rhizosphaerae (assembly GCF_003579925.1). GTDB lineage: Bacteria > Actinomycetota > Actinomycetes > Jiangellales > Jiangellaceae > Jiangella > Jiangella rhizosphaerae. The sequence goes on from NZ_QUAL01000182.1 coordinate 20,549, forward strand.
GCTGGGCGGCACCGGCGCCGTCGGCATCAACAACCTCATGGAGGACGCCGCGACGGCCGAGATCAGCCGCAGCCAGGTCTGGCAGTGGCTGCACAACGGCGTCGAGCTGGCCGACGGCCAGCGGGTCACCCGCGAGCTGGTCGAGCGGCTGATCGACGAGGAGTGCGCGGCCATCGAGCAGCGCATCGGCGCCGACGCGTTCGGCGGCGGCCACTGGGCCGAGGCCCGGGCCACCTTCACCGACCTCTCGCTCGCCGCCGACTACGTCGACTTCCTCACCCTCCCGGCGTACGAGCGCATGCCGTGAGTCACGGCAGCGGGACGACGTAGGAGTCGACCTGCGCGATCAGGTCGTCGCGGAAGGTGAACAGGTCGTTGTAGGCGAACCGGAACGGCCCGTGCTCACGGTGCCGTCCGGCGCCGGTGCCGGTCACGACGACGACCTCGCCGGCGTCGATCGTCCGCTCGACCGTCAGCTCGGGGCGTCCCTCGAAGGCCGGGTTCTCGATCTCGTCGTCGAACTCGGCCTTGCCGTGCGTGGTGCGCAGGCCGTGGATGTGCCAGACGACGTCGTCGGTGAGGCACGACAGGATCGCCTCGTGGTCGCTGTGCCGGAAGCCGTCCATGTACCGATGGACGAGTCGCGTGTGGCCGGTCATGGTGCACTTCTCCGGGGGTCGCTGGTCAGGGCCGTCAGCACGGCGTCGAGCCGGTCGAGGATTCCGGCCAGCCCGGTGCGGGCCTGCTCGGTGCGCAGGCGCGGCGGCAGGCGCCGCTGGTGCACGACGACGGCGGTGCCGGTGCCGTCGGGCTCGAGGCGGATGTCGGTCGTGATGCCCGTGCGCGGCTCGCTGAGCACCAGGCGGGTCGGCGGCTCGACGACCTCGTACCGGAAGATCAGCGGGCGGCCGGCGCCGTCGGCGCCACGGGTCTCCAGCCTGAACGTCCCGCCGACGCGGAGGTCGACGACCACGGATCCGGGCGCGACCGTCGCGTGGTCGCCGCCCCAGAACGCGGCCAGGTGCTCCGGCGTCGTGAACGCCTCCCACACCAGGGCGGGCTCGGCGTCGAGGTGGCGTCTGGCGATCAGCTGGTCGCCGTCGAGGGAGACCCGCGCCGTCACGCGCGGTCCTTCCGGACCGCGGCCAGGTGGTCCTCGAGCCGGTCGAGCCGCGACTCCCACGCCCGCTGCTGTTCGCCGATCCACCCGGCCAGCTCGCCCAGCCGCTCGACGTCCAGCCGGCACGGCCGCCGCTGGCCGTCGACGCGTTGGCTGACCAGTCCGCAGCGCCTGAGGATGCCGACGTGGCGGGAGACGGCCTGGTGCGTGAGGTCGAACGGTTCGGCGAGCTCGCCGACGGTTGCCTCGCCGCGGGCAAGTCGGCTGATGATCGCCATGCGGGTGCGGTCGCCGAGGGCCGCGAAGACGGTGTCGAGATCGTCGTCGAGAACGGGGGGCACGGAGCCCACCGTATCCGCAAGCAATCCCTTGCGCAAGGAGTTGGTTGCAGACGCCTCCGTGCCCACCGTCCTCGGCGAGCCGCCGGTTCAGCCGGTCTGGGCGGCGAGCTTGACGGCGGCGGCGACGGCCGGTGCGACCTCGGGGTCGAACACCGACGGGACGATGTAGCTGGCGTTGACCTCGTCGGGGCCGACGGCGTCGGCGATGGCGCGGGCGGCGGCGAGCATGACGGCGTCGGTGATCTCGTGCGCTCCCGCGTCGAGCATGCCCCGGAAGAAGCCGGGGAAGGCCAGCACGTTGTTGATCTGGTTCGGGAAGTCCGAGCGGCCGGTCGCGACGACGGCGGCGTGCTCGCGCGCGGCGATCGGGTCGACCTCGGGGTCGGGGTTGGCGAGGGCGAACACGATCGCGTCCGGCGCCATGGTGGCGATGTCCTCGCCGGTGAGCAGGTTCGGGCCGGAGACGCCGATGAACACGTCGGCGCCGGCCAGCACCTCGCCGAGCGACCCGGTGGCGCCGCGCGGGTTGGTGTTCTGCGCGATCCAGCGGCGGAACTCGTCGCGGCCCTCGCCGTTCTCGGCGTGGACGGCGCCGCGGCGGTCGCAGGCCACGATGTCGGTGACGCCCTGGGCGTGCAGCAGCCGGATGATCGCGTGCCCTGCCGCGCCCACACCGCTCACCACGACCCGCACGCCGTCCAGCGGCTTCCCGACCACGCGCAGCGCGTTGTAGAGCGCGGCCAGCACCACGATCGCGGTGCCGTGCTGGTCGTCGTGGAAGACCGGGATGTCGAGCAGCTCGCGCAGCCGGGCCTCGATCTCGAAGCAGCGCGGCGCGGCGATGTCCTCCAGGTTGATGCCGCCGTACGCGGGCGCCAGCGCGCGCACGATCGAGACGATCTCGTCGGTGTCCTGGGTGTCCAGGCAGACCGGCCAGGCGTCGACGCCGGCGAACTGCTTGAACAGCGCGGCCTTGCCCTCCATGACCGGCAGCGCGGCGGCCGGGCCGATGTTGCCCAGCCCCAGCACGGCCGACCCGTCGGTGACGACGGCGACGGTGTTGCGCTTGATGGTGAGCCGGCGGGCGTCCTCGGGGTTCTCGGCGATGGCCAGGCACACCCGGGCGACGCCGGGCGTGTAGGCGCGGGAGAGGTCGTCGCGGTGCTTGAGCGGCACCTTCGGGTTGACCTCCAGCTTCCCGCCGAGGTGGATGAGGAACGTCCGGTCGCTCACCTTCCGGACGGTGACGCCGTCGACCTGCGTCAGCGCCTTGGTGATCGACTCGGCGTGGTCGGAGTCGACGGCGTCGCAGGTGACGTCGACCACCAGGCGATCGGCGTAGGACTCGACGACGTCGAGGGCGGTCAGCGCGCCCCCGGACGCGCTGACGGCGGCGGCCAGGCCGCTCGTGGCCGTCGACGAGGACGGCGCCTCGACGCGGACCGTGATCGCATATCCCGGGCTGGGCGTAGCCATGCTGGACTCTCCGTATTCGTATTGCGGACGTTAGTATCTGCTGTGTGGAAAACGATGCGGCGCGGGCTCGCTCGGGTGGAGTGCAGTCGGTCGAGCGCGCGTTCGGCCTGCTCGAGACCATGGCCGACCACGGCGGCAGCATGGGGTTGTCCCAGCTGGCCACGGAGTCGCGACTGCCATTGCCGACCATCCACCGCATCGTCCGTACCCTCGTCGACCTCGGCTACCTGCGTCAGGAGCCGTCGCGTCGCTACGCCCTCGGACCGCGCCTGATCAGGCTCGGCGAGAGCTCCTCGACCATGCTCAGCACCTGGGCACGGCCGCAGCTCACTCATCTGGTCGACGAGCTGGGCGAGTCGGCGAACCTCGCGATGCTCGACGGTGACCAGATCGTATACGTGGCGCAGGTGCCCTCGCGGCATTCCATGCGGATGTTCACCGAGGTCGGCCGCCGGGTCTGGGCGCATTGCACCGCCGTCGGCAAGGCCGTGCTGGCCACCCTGCCGGAGCGGACGGTGCACGAGATGCTGCAGCGCACCGGCATGCCGCGGCAGACCGAGCACACCATCACCGACCCGGACGAGTTCGGCCGCGAGCTCGCCCGCACCGCGGGCCGCGGCTACGCCGTCGACGACGGCGAGCAGGAGATCGGCGTGCGCTGCGTCGCCGTCGCGGTGCCCGACGCGCCGTCGAAGCTGGGGCTGTCCATCTCGGGGCCGACGTCGCGGGTCACCGACGACCTCGTCGCCCGCGCCGTCCCGCTGCTGACCCGGGCCGCTCACGACCTCTCCGAGGAGCTGAGCGGGCGGACCCGGGCCTGACGCCGTCATCGTCGCGCCTTCTCCAGAGGGACGCCGCGGATCGAGGCGTCCAGGATCTCGATCGGGTGCACCAGCGCGATGTCGGCGGCGAGGAAGCGCCGGACCTGCAGCAGGCAGCCGGCGTTGGCGGTGGCGATGACGTCGGGTGCGGCGGCCTCGATGTTCGCGGCCTTGCGCCGGCCGAGCTCCTCGGCGGTGCCGGGTTGGACGAGGTTGTAGATGCCGGCCGATCCGCAGCAGATGTCGGCCTCGGGGATGTCGGTGAGCTCCACACCGGGGACGGCGCGCAGCAGCTCGCGCGGCTGCCGGCGGATGCGCTGGGCGTTCGCGAGGTGGCAGGCGTCGTGGTAGGCGACCCTGGCGTGGACGGGGTGCCGGGGCGCTCGCGGTTCCAGCTCGGCGAGCAGCTCGGTGACGTCACGGACGGACGCGGCGAACCGGGCGGCCCGCTCGGCGTAGGCGGGGTCGTCGGCCAGCAGCCGGTCGTACTCCTTCATCGACGAGCCGCAGCCGGCGACGTTCGCGACGACGACGTCGGCGCCGGCCCGCTCGACGGTGTCGATCAGGTGGCGCGCCCGGCCGGCGGCGCCGTCCTCGACGCCGGCGTGCAGTTCCAGGGCGCCGCAGCACCGCTGCCCCTTCGGCACGACGACCTCGCAGCCCTCGGCCGCCAGCACCCGCGCGGTCGCGGCGTTGACGTCGCCGAACAGGACCCGCTGCGCACAGCCCTCCAGCAGCGCGACCCGCAGCCGCCGCTCCCCCGCCGCCAGGACGACCGGTGGCAGCCGGCGGAACAGCGACCGCACCGGCACCGGCGGCAGCAGGTCCTCGGCGGCACGCAGTTCCGCCGGCAGCCGGTCCACGATCCCGAGCCGGTGCGCCAGCGCCCGCAGTCCCAGCCGCCGGTACAGCACGCCGAACAGCGCCGCGATCCGCATGCGCGCCGGGTACGGGAAGACCGCGAAGATCGCCCCGCGGACCAGCCGGTCGCGGCGCGTGCGGGGGACGTGCCGCTCCAGCTGCGGGCGGGTCGCCTCCAGCAGCAGGTCGTACTGCACGCCCGACGGGCAGGCCGTCACGCAGGCCAGGCACCCCAGGCAGGAGTCGATGTGCCCGGCCATCGTGCGGTCCAGCGGGATCTCACCCCGCTCGGCCAGGTCCATCAGGTAGATCCGCCCGCGCGGGGAGTCCATCTCCTCGCCGTCGACCAGATACGTCGGGCACGTCGGCAGACAGAATCCGCAGTGGACGCAGTCGTCCAGCAGGTCGCGCCGCGGCGGGTGGTGGGCGTCGAACGAGCCGCCGGGTGTCAGAACCATGGCGCGAACCTCCCGCTGCCGAGGCGGTCGTCGGGGTCGAACGCGTGCTTGACCGCGCGCATGACGGCGACCGCGGGCGGCGGGGCGCCCCACGCGGGGAGCTCGTCGCGCAGGCCCGCGGTCCAGCGGCAGACGGTGGTGGCCGGGTACTCGGTGCGCAGCGCGGTGACGACGGCGGCGTGCGCGGCCGGGGTGCCGCCGCGCAGCCGGACGGTGTGCGCGCCGGCGAACGGGCTGCTCGTCATCGCGGCGGTGACGGCGTGCGCGGCGGCCTCGCGGGCGATCAGGGCGGTCAGCGACGGGGTCCGGTCCGGTGCGGTGCCGAGGCGGACGACGGTGTCGCCGTCGCTCCCGTCGCTGACGGCGGCGACCTCGTCCCAGACGTGCGCGGGTGCCTCGGCCGCGTCCGGCCCGGCGAGCGCACGCGCCCGGCGCAGCCGGTCCGCGACGCCGCCGGCGGTACCATCGAACCGCGCGAGCAGTCTCCCGGCGCAGTACTCGACCGCCACGGGCTCGAGCGAGGCGTGGATCAGCCGGCCGCCGAGGTCGAACGCCTCGGCCGCGTCGCACGGGACGGCCAGGGTCGCCGTGGCCGCCGGCCGCGGGTGCAGCCGCAGTACCACCTCGGCCAGCACGCCCAGTGTGCCGAGCGAGCCGTGGAACAGCTTGGCGAGGTCGTAGCCGGCGACGTTCTTGATGACATGGCCGCCCGAGCGGGCCACCGTACCGTCCGCCAGCACCACCGTCACGCCGATGACGCTGTCACGCGAGGTGCCGAACGTGTGCCGCACCGGGCCGGCGTCGGCAGTGGCCACCAGCCCGCCGACAGTGGCGGCGCGGGCCGGGTCGAGGGCGACCCATTGGGCGTTTTCGGCCAACGTCTCCTGCAGCGTGGCGAGCGGCATGCCCGCCTGCACGGCCACCGTCATGTCCGTCGGGTTGTAGCTGATCAGGCCGCTCATGCCGGTGGTGTCGAGGACAGCGTCGTACTGAGGCGCGCCACCCCAATCCGCGGCGCTGCCACCCCCGGCGATGGCCACCCGCTCGCCTTCGCTGTCCACCAGGGCATCGCGGAGCTCGGCCAGGGTGCTCGGCCGATAGGTGGTCACGGTGCTCATAGCCGCTCGATCACCCCCGCCTCCTCCAGCGGGTGCGGCCGGTACGGGCCGGGCCGCTCGCCGCACAGCCGCGGCGTCGGGAACACCTTGCCCGGGTTGCACAGGCCGTCGGGGTCGAACGCCGAGCGCAACCGCAGCATCGTCGCCAGGTCGTCCTCGCCGAACATCCGCGGCATCGAGCATGCCTTGTCCGCGCCGATGCCGTGCTCACCCGACAGCGACCCGCCCAGTTCCACGCACAGCTCGGCGATCGCGGTGGACAGGTGCTCGGCGCGGTCGTGCTGCCCCCCGGCCTCGCTGTAGAGGACCAGCGGGTGCAGGTTGCCGTCGCCGGCGTGGAAGACGTTCGCCACCCGGATCCCGGCCTCGTCGGCCATCGCCGCGATGCGGCCCAGCACCTCGGCCAGCCGCCCGCGCGGCACCACACCGTCCTGCACGAAGTAGTTCGGGCTGATCCGCCCGACCGCCGCGAACGCCGCCTTGCGGCCCTTCCAGATCAGCGCCCGGTGGTCGGCGTCGGCCGCCACCATGATCTTCGTGCTGCCGTACCGGCGGCAGATCTCCTGGACCTCGGCGAACTGCTCCTCCACGTCGTCGGGCGGGCCGTCCAGCTCGACCACCAGGGCGGCGGCGGTGTCCGGCGTGTAGACGCTCTGCGTCGACGCGGCGACCGCCTGGATGGCCAGGTTGTCCAGCATCTCCACGGCCGCCGGGACGATGCCCGCCGCGATGATCCCCGTCACCGCGTCGCCCGCGCCGGCCACCGTCGCGAAGTCGGCCACCATCGTCCGCACCGCGGCCGGCGTGGCCAGCAGCCGCACGGTCACCTGCGTGACGATGCCCAACGTGCCCTCGGACCCGACGAACGCGCCGAGCAGGTCGTAGCCGGGCAGTTGCGGGGAGTCGCCGCCCAGCCGGGTGACGGAGCCGTCGGCCAGGACGACCTCGGCGGCCAGCACGTGGTTGACGGTGAACCCGTATTTCAGGCAGTGCGCGCCGCCGGAGTTCTCCGCGACGTTGCCGCCGATGGTGCACACCTGCTGACTCGACGGGTCCGGCGCGTAGTACAGCCCGTAGGGCGCGGCGGCCCTGCTGATGTCGAGGTTCGTCACACCCGGCTCGACGACGGCGCGCAGGTTCACCGGGTCGATCTCGACCACGCGGCGCAGCCGCTGCAGCGAGATGACGATGCCGTCGGCCACCGGCAGCGCGCCGCCGGACAACCCCGTACCGGCACCGCGAGCGACGAACGGCACACCGTGCCGGGCACACACCCGGACGGCGGCGGCGACCTCCTCGGCCGATCGCGGCAACACCACCATGGCCGGCTGCACGCGATAACCGGTCAGGCCGTCGCACTCGTAGGTCCGCAACCGTGCCGGGTCGGCGATCACGTTCTCGCGACCCAGCACCTCGGCCAGCTCGCTGGTCCAGCTCATATTCCGCGATCCGGAAAAGAGCGCCTCGCCATACGGATACCTTAGGACCGCCCGATAGGCCGGTCAACCAGCCGGACCCGAGGCCCGTTCCGCCGCCACGGACCGCGCCGGGACAACCTATAGGATCACTACGACGTTTCCGTTGTGTTGCCTCGCGGTAAATCCGCTGCGACCGGCCTTGAAGTGCGGTGTTGCCCGCCCGCGACACTCGGAGTCGCGGGGACGATCAGATAGGATCTCGCTGTTCGCGCGGAGGGAGTTGCATCGTGTCCACGGGCGCCGTGACCACCGGCATCGCCGGCCTCGCACCGCTGAATCGCATGCAACGCGCCGGCCGCACCGCGCCGCACGTCCGCGACCTGCTCGAGGAGGCGATCCTGCAGGGGGTGCTGCTGCCCGGCGCGCATCTCAACGCCGACGGCCTGGCCAAGCAGCTCGGCATCAGCCACATCCCGGTCCGCGAGGCGCTGCGCGCTCTCGGCGTCGACGGCTGGATCGAGTTCCGGCCGCACCAGGGCGCGTTCGTCCGCGGCCGCAGCGAGCAGGAGCTGGCCGACCTGTTCGAGAGCCGCACGTTCCTCGAGGCGCAGGCCGCGGCCCTGGCGGCCGAGCGGCGCACCGGCGAGCAGCTCGCCATCCTCGACGACATCCTCGCCCGGCAGCGCCGGTCCACCGACCCCATCGAGCTGGCCCGCATCAACGCGGAGTTCCACAGCGCCATGGCCGACTGCTCGCAGAACAACCTCCTGGCCGGTTTCGTTCGCACGCTGAGCATGCGCGCCCGGTTCTACTTCTCGACGGTGCCGCCGCAACGGCAGGACACCTCCCGGCGCCAGCACGAGGCCCTGGTCGACGCCATCCGGCGGCGCGACAGCATGGCGGCCGGCCAGCTGGCGCGCGACCACGTCGCCGCCACCCGCCGCGACGTCCGGGCGGAGCTGCTCGCCCCCTGAGCCCGTTCCCGGCGCGAGAGCGGCCAGAATGGGTCGCACCCAGCGCGGAGGAGAACCACCCATGGCCAAGTACCTGCTGCTGAAGCACTACCGCGGTGCGCCGGCGTCGGTCAACGACGTCCCGATGGATCAGTGGACGCCGGACGAGATCGACGCGCACGTGCAGTACATGCGCGACTTCGCCGCCCGGCTCCAGGAGACCGGTGAGTTCGTCGAGGAGCAGGCGATCGCGCCCGAGGGAACGTTCGTCCGGTACGACGGCGAGGGCCGCCCGCCGATCACCGACGGCCCGTTCGCCGAGACCAAGGACCTCATCGCCGGCTGGATGGTCATCGACGTCGACAGCCACGAGCGCGCCGTCGAGCTGGCCGGTGAGCTGTCGGCCGCCCCGGGCGCGGGCGGGCGGCCGGTCCAGGAGTGGCTGGAGCTGCGCCCGCTCCTCGCGCCGCTGCTGCCCACCGTCACCGAGTGACCGCTCCGATGGACGAGGCGCTGCTCCGCGGCCTCACGCCGAACGTGCTCGCGATTCTGGTCCGCCGCGGTGCCGACTTCGCGGCGGCGGAGGACGCCGTGCAGGAGGCGCTGATCGAGGCCGTCCGGGTGTGGCCGGACGACCCGCCGCGGGACCCGAAGGGCTGGCTGGTCACCGTCGCCTGGCGCAAGTTCCTCGACGCGACCAGGGCCGAGACCGCCCGCCGCCGGCGCGAGGACCTCGTCCAGGAGGAGCCGGTTCCCGGTCCCGCGCCCGCGGTGGACGACACCCTCCAGCTCTACTTCCTGTGCGCCCACCCCTCGCTGACGCCGTCGTCCGCGGTCGCGCTCACGCTGCGCGCCGTCGGTGGTCTGACGACCCGCCAGATCGCCGAGGCCTACCTGGTGCCCGAGGCGACCATGGCGCAGCGCATCAGCCGGGCCAAGCGCACGGTGTCCGGTGTGCGGTTCGACCAGCCCGGCGACGTCGCCACCGTCCTGCGCGTCCTGTACCTGGTCTTCAACGAGGGCTACTCCGGCGATGTCGACCTCGCCGCCGAGGCCATCCGGCTCACCCGGCAGCTCGCGGCGGCGATCGACCATCCCGAGGTATCCGGGCTGCTCGCCCTCATGCTGCTCCACCATGCCCGGCGGGCCGCCCGGACGGCGCCCGACGGCAGCCTGGTGCCGCTCGCCGACCAGGACCGCGGCCGCTGGGACACCGGGTTGATCGCCGAGGGCGTCCAGATCCTGCAGGCCGCCCTCGCGCGCGATCAGCTGGGCGAGTTCCAGGCGCAGGCCGCCATCGCGGCGCTGCACGCCGACGCGCCCACGGCCGAGGAGACCGACTGGGTGCAGATCGTGGAGTGGTACGACGAGCTCGCGCGGCTGACCGACAGCCCCGTCGTCAGGCTCAACCGCGCGGTGGCCGTCGGCGAGGCCGACGGCGCGCGGGCCGGGCTCGCCGCGCTCGCGGAGCTGGACGACTCGCTCCCCCGGCACACCGCGGTGGCGGCGTACCTCCACGAGCGCGACGGGGACCTCGCGACGGCGGCCCGGCTCTACGCCGAGGCGGCCCGGAAGGCCTCCAACCTGGCCGAGCGCGACCACCTGACCCGCGAGGCCGCCCGGCTCAACGCCGGACGGCCTCGTTGACGGGCGTCAGTCGCGGCGGCGGTAGCCCGACGGACGACCGCGGCCGGAGCCGCCGCCCTTGTAGGGACGGCCGGAGCGGTTCGGGCGGCCGCCGTTGCCGGACGAGCGCGGCCGCTCGCGCTCCTGCGCCATGGCCGGGGCGTCGGCGAGCGCCGTCGGGGTGATCGGGCCCTCGACGGCGCGGGCGTCGACGTTCTTGGCGGTGACACCGGCCCGGCGGAGCAGGTCGCCGAGGCCGCGCACCTGGCGCGGGGTCGCGACGGTGACGACGGCGCCCGTGGCGCCCGCGCGGGCCGTACGGCCGGAGCGGTGCAGGTACGACTTCGGCTCGCCGGCCGGGTCGAAGTGCACGACCATGCCGACGCCGTCGACGTGGATGCCGCGGGCGGCGACGTCGGTGGCGACGACCACCTTCGCCCGGCCGGACCTGAACCGGTCGAGGTTGCGCTCGCGGACCCGCTGCGACAGGTCGCCGTGCAGGTCGACCGCGGCGACGCCGGCGTCCTCGAGGTCCTCGGCGAGGCGGGTGGCGCCGTCCTTGGTGCGGGTGAAGACGATGCTGCGCGGGTTCGCCTTCATCAGCTCGGTCATGACCTCGAGCTTGTTGTACGGGCCGACCACGAGCACGTGGTGGTCCATGGTCGTGACGGAGTTGGCGTCGGGGTCGATCTCGTGCTTGGCCGGGGCGTTGAGGTGCCGGCGGACCAGCTTGTCGACGTCGCCGTCGAGCGTGGCCGACAGCAGCAACCGCTGCCCGCCCTCGGGCGTGGCGGCCAGCAGCTCGTCGACGACCGGAAAGAACCCGAGATCGCAGAGGTGGTCGGCCTCGTCGAGGGCGACGACCTCGACGTCGTCGAGCTTGCAGACGCCCTTCTCGATGAGGTCGCTGAGCCGGCCCGGGGTGGCGACGACGATGTCGGCGCCGCGGTCGAGCCGGCGGATCTGCCGGTCGTACGGCGCGCCGCCGTAGACGGTGACCATGCGCAGCCGCAGCGCCTCGGCCAGCGGCTCGAGTGCCGTGGTGACCTGGCCGGCCAGCTCGCGGGTCGGCACGACGATGAGCGCCCGCGGCCGGTTCGGCTCGCTGCGCTCGCCGTCGAGGCGGGCGAGGACGGGCAGGCCGAACGCGAGCGTCTTGCCCGAGCCGGTGCGGGCGCGGCCGAGCACGTCGCGGCCGGCGATGGCGTCGGGAATGACCGCCGCCTGGACGGGGGTCGGCTCGACGATGCCGTCGACGCCGAGGATCTTCACGACGCGGTCGGGGACCCCCATGCCGGAGAACGCCGAGCCGGCCGGGTCGAACGCCTCGATGGCGGCCCGTCGGGCGGGGTCGAAGGAGCGGCGGTCGTTGGGGCGGCCGCCCTGACGGCGGTCGCCGCGGAACGGCCGGCGGCCGTCACCATCGCGGCGGAAGCCGCCGTCGCGGCGGAACCCGCCCTCACGACGGTAGCCGCCTCGGCGGTCGGATCGCTGGCCGTAGCCGGAGGAGGAACGGGAGTCGGTGCCGGCCGAAACGCCGGCAGGGTCGTACGAAGTCACTGTGCTCCGAATCGGTAGAGCGCGGGGCGCGCACCCCAGCGCGTCCGCAAGCGGGCGGACGCACGGTAGGCCTTCGAGGGGCGCGGGGTACCCGACTTTCCCTCGACGTTCCACCGTCACAGAATTCGGGCACGAATGAGGCCCCGCTGAAACACGAGGCCCTGGCTTGCTGTCAGTCTACCGGTTCGCGGCCCGCCGGGCACCACGGACGACGGAGACGCTCATCACCTCGCCGCCGGAATGCGACCGGCGGCGAGGCGTGTTGGTCGCGAACATGAGCGACGACTCCCTGCGCAAGCTCCTCGCCGCACACCGCCTCGGCGTGCTGGCGACGGTCAAGCGCGACGGCCGGCCCCAGGTGTCGGTGGTCACCTACGTCTACGACCTCGGCTCCGACCTGATCCGTGTCTCCGTCCGCGACCCGCTTGCCAAGACCCGCAACCTGCGCCGCGACCCGCGAGCGACGCTGCAGGTGACGGCGCCGGGCGGCGGCTCGTGGGTGGCGGCGGAGGGGCTGGCCGAGCTCAGCCCGGTGGCCCGCGACCCGCACGACGACACCGTCGAGGCGCTGGTCGAGCACTATCGCGACGCCCGCGGCGAGCACCCGGACTGGGACGACTTCCGCGCGGCCATGGTCCGTGACGAACGCGTGTTGCTGCGGCTGCCCGTCGACCACGTCTACGGCCGGGCCTGAAGCTCCACGGCCGCCGGCTCCGCGGCCCGGCCCGCCGGCTCCGTCGCCGTCGCGCGGAACGCCGTGAGGAGCCCGGGCACGGCGCGGTCGGCGAGGTCGACCGCCTCGGCGGACTCGACGTCGATGGCTTCGTACGAGCCGTAGCCGGCCGCCGTCGTCACCTGGACGGTGGCCAGGCGGAGCCGCCGCTGCAGCAGCGACTGCCGGAAGGTCACGCCGACGACGGCGCGGCTCTGCAGGGCCGCGGTGCTGCGGCTCCAGGCGCCGGACCGGGTGACGAGGTAGCCGTCGGCGACGGTGTGCCCGAGCGATCGGTATGCCACCACGGCGAGCGCCAGCGTGACCGGCGCCAGCCCGAGCCCGGCCAGCCACACGTGCCCGGGCATCGCGTCGATCAGCGTGGTGAGCCAGGCCAGCAGTCCCGTGACGACGGCCGTCGCCAGGAGCGCCCAGCCGACGCGCCGGCGCAGCGCCCGTCGCGGGTGCGGACGCAACGGGCGGTCGAGCGGGCTCTCGCCGGTCTCGAGCACCTGCGCGGCCACCCGGCGCGCGACGGAGACCGGCCCGCGCGGCAGGATCTGCGCGGACGGCGTCATGCTCCAGATGCTGAGGCCGGTCGAGATGACGGTGGTGTCGGCCATGCCCATCCACCGCCACAGCAGCGGCTCGTCGATCTGCACCCCGCGCAGGCGGTTGTCGTCGCGGTTCACCTCGCGCGTCTTGAACAGCCCCTGGGTCGTGCGCAGCACGGTGCCGCGGTCGCCCGGGACGCGAGCCAGCACGAACCGCCAGTTCTCGGTGAAGAAGTTGATCGCCAGCCCGACGACGCCGACGACGCCCACCGTCGCGACCGCGATGACCACCGTCCACGCCGTGCCGATGGCCTCCCAGTCGGCCAGGCCGCGGACGAACCCGGCCGGGTCGAGGCCGAACATCTGCAGCGCCCAGTACGTGCCCCAGAGCAGGCCGGCCGCCATGAGGAACGCCCAGACGCTGAACATGTTGTAGACGACCCAGGACCGCTCCAGCCGGGCGAACACCTGCTCGTCGTCCGGCCTCGGCGCGGCCTCGGTCACTGCCTGCGGTTCCGGCTCTGACGTCCGCTCGGCCGGTCCGCCGTAGAGCAGCTCCTGCCGCAGCCGCTGCGCCGTATCGACCCGGACGGCGTCGAGGGTCAGCGCCGCCTCGCCGGCCGCGCTGTGCTGACCGGCGCCGACGGTGACGACGCGCAGGCCGGTCAGCTTGTGCCGGAGCTTCGCCGACGTGTCGACGCTGCGGATGCGGTCGCGGCGGATCGACCGGTGCTGGCGGACCAGCAGACCCGTGCGGCGCTCGACGTACTCGTCGGTGACGCGGTACCGCGTCTTGACCCAGCGCAGCAGGTCGGCCAGCCCGCCGAACACGCCGACCGCGGTGCCCACCAGGATCGGGCCCATGGTGCCCCAGCTGATCTCGGCGCCGAAGAACACGACGGCGACGCCGGCCGGCACCATCGAGAGCACCGTCTTGGCGGAGTCGACCCAGACCACCCGGGTGTCCAGGCGCTGCCACGGGACCTCGTCGCCGGCGGGGACCGGCTGGAGGTCGGCGGCGACGGGCTCCGGGTCGGCGGTCATGTCGCGTCGCCCGGGGTGCGCTGGGTGATCTTCGCCAGGTCCGCGGCCACCTGAGCGGCGACCGCCGCGTCCATGCCGGGCACCTTGATCGCCCCACGCGACGACGCCGTGGTGACCTCGAGCGTGGCCAGGTTCAGTGCCTGCTCGAGCGGGCCGCGGATGGTGTCGACGGTCTGGATGCGCGAAATCGGCGCCACCCGCCACTCGCGGACGACCCAGCCGGTGACGGCGTAGACGGCCTCCTCGGTGACCTCCCACCGGTGGACGGCGTAGCGCCACAACGGCATGACCAGGGTGACGCCGGCACCCCACACGGCGACGACGACGAGGATCGGGCCCAGCCAGGACCGGGCCGGCCCGATGATCAGGTACGCCGCGGTGAGCAGGCCGGCCAGGATGCCGAAGCCGATGACCGACTGCAGCACCCACAGGCCGATGGCGCGGCGCTCGACCCGGTGCTCGGGCGGCCGCAGATCGATCGGCTGCTCAGCCACGGCCGATCCGGCTCAGGCGGGACCGGCGCACCGCCAGGTCGTAGGTCACGGACAGCTCCTTCGCGTAGGCGTCGACGTCGGTCTCGGGACGGGCGAACAATTCGCTCGGGATCGCCTCCAGGCTGCCCAGCAGCGCGACCGCCATGAACCGCGGCGAGAAGTCGCGGAACTCGCCGTGCTCCTGGCCCTCGCGCAGCAGCTGCTCGATCTGGCCGACCGCGATCTCGCGCTGCGAACGGACCAGCTCGCGGTTCTCCTGACCGCCCAGGCCGGCGAGCACCTGACCCAGTGCGAGCACGTGCCGGCGGTGTGTATCGCAGAACCTCACGAAGCCCCCGATCAGCCGACGCAACGCCTCGCGGTAGCTGGCGGCGTCGCCGATGTGCTCGGTGAGCCAGGCGTCCATCAGCGCGTTGATATCGGCCACGACCTGCTCGAACAGCTCGGCCTTGTGGTCGAAGTGGTACGAGATGAGCCCCGCGCTGATGCCGGCCTGCTCGGCGATGCGGGCGAACGAGGTCTTCGCGTAGCCGACGTCGGCCAGCGTCTCGATGGCGGCGGCGACGATCTGGTCGCGGCGTGCGGCCTCGATGAACGACCGGTGTTTCTGGTCAGTCGCCTCATTTCTTGGTCGCATGACCAAAATTCTAGCGACATCTTCAGAAGGTGCGTAGCTGTGAGGTCGTGAACGTTGGTCGGTCGTGTGTGGCGTTGGCCCCGTCCCCCTGCTGCCCGATTGTCTTGGCCGCGTGCACGCGCCTCAAGCGGACTGTGGGGCGCTTCGCGCCGGCGATGACCGCTTGACCCGCGCGCCCGCGGCTCAGAACGGGCAGCTATCAGGGGGACGGGGGAAGAGC
>NZ_QUAL01000186.1 GCF_003579925.1 Jiangella rhizosphaerae
CTCGCCCTCACCTACCGCGGAGGCATCGTGCTCGCCGCCGTCACCATCTGGCTACGCCAATAAGGAGACGCGCCCTAGGCCGCCAGGCCTGAAGCGCCGCCGGCGTTATCGCGGACGTTCTCTGCGGCAGCCTGCGCAGCCCGCCGGCTTGAGAACGATTCGCCCGGGGCGGCCACCTTGTCCGAGCCGCGCCAGGCGCCAGCGGTACGCATCGCCCGAGTCGAGGTAAGCCTCGTACCGGGCGGTTGCGAGACGCCTCAACCGCCAGACGCTGAGGTAGGGCCGAACCCGCTGGGATCACTTCGATGCGCGAGTGGGCGGACAGCCATGAGTGAGTCGCAGATCGAGTCAGACACCGACTTCCTGATCGCTGAGTACTGCGGTCGCCTGTCGTGCCACAGGCCAATCGTGCAGCCCGCCGGTCGGGGACGACGGCGTGAGTTCTGCTCGGAGACCTGTCGACGAGGAACTGATCGGGAGTACGAACGTGCCAAGGCCTGGGTCGAGCACTTCGAGCAGTACCTCAGAAGAACTCGACACGAGGTAGCGGCATACGGCCGGAAAGCTGAGGTGGATGGTGGCTTCCGGACGCCCGAGGAAGAGGCACAGGTCCTCGGCGCCGCGCGCGCCGCGATCAGTCGTGCTGAGGGCGTCATTGATCTTGCCGATGGTGACTCGGCCGACGTCGCGCGGGTCTACGGCGACCTGGTCGACGGCGGCGCCCAGGGTGAGGTGGTCGCCGTCACGGGGCCGGTGCCGAGCCCGCGATGACCGACGCCGGCAGGTAGCCGGACCGGAGGACCGACGGCAGGCGCACGATGGAGCGCGGGCTCAGCCCGGCGGGGCGCTCGGCCAGTGGCGGGAGGGTCACCGCCTCCGGCCGGCCGAGGTCCACGCGCAGCGGCGCGTCCGCACCCAGCAACGCACCGGCGGCGGCCAGCGCACGCCCCGCGAGACGGAGCGGCGTCGTCACGTCGGCCGCCGGTCCGTCCAGCATCGCCCGCAGCCCCGCCACGGCCAGCGCCTCGTCGCCCAGCGCGATCAGGTTCCGGGGCCGGTCCGGCAGGCTCGCCGTCAGTCGCGGCAGCTCCTCCAGGCGATCGGCGAGCCGGTCGGCCAGTTGCCGCGGCGAACTGCTGGGGCGGTGGCGCTCCACCACATCGGCCATGGCCGCACACTATCCGTCGCGTGACCAGCCCGGCCCGCCCACCACCATGCCCACCTCGGCGACCAGCGCCCGTGCGTCGGCGACGGTCGCGGACAGCTCGGCGGCCGTCGTGCCGGCAGCGCCCAGCAGCCGGTCCGCCCGGGCGGCGAAGTCCGCCGGAGCCGACGGCAGGGCGCCCGCCGCCGCCACGGCGCCCTTCTCGTTGATCAGCCACCGCCCCTCGTGGCCGTGCAGCGCGTGCGCACAGATGCCCACGGCGCGGAACAGGCAGCCCGCGACGTAGGCGGCGTCGCCGCGGCCGGCGGCCTTGGCCGCGATCTCCACCGAGAACGTCGCCTCCCACAGCCCGATCCGCAGCGCCGCCCGCAGCGGCTCCGGGTACCGCTGCGCCTGCGTCCGCACCGCCGCCAGCTCGCCGGACGGATCCGCCAGCACGACGGCCAGGGCGATCTCGCCGGCGTAGGCGAAGTCGGGGACGCCCAGCGGGTGGCCGGCCTGCTGGTGGAAGGAGTACTCGCCGCGTTGTGCCGCACGCCAGGACGCCTGGACGCGGTCGGCGTCGCGGTAGAGCCAGTCGATCGCGACGCCGTCGACGGTGAGCCAGCCGCCGCCGTCGACCCAGGGTCCCCAGGCGCCCGGCTCCGTGATCGTCGTGGCCGGCCCGCCGAACCGGCGCGCCAGCTCGCCCAGCCGGTCGACGTCGAGATCGCCCCGGTAGTAGACGCCGAGGTCGTAGTCGGAGTCGGGGCGATGGGTGCCACGGGCCCGGCTGCCGCCCAGCACCACGCCGACCACGCCGTCGACCTCGACGAGCGCCTCGGCCATCGCCGCCACCACGTCGTCCACACGCACCCCTCAACCGGTCGGGACCACCTCGGTCTCGACGGTAGCGGTGCGGTCGTCGACGACCCGCCCCGCGGTCAGCAACCCGGCGAGCGCGACCACGCCACTGCCGGCGAGGATGCCCGCGAACGCCGCGGGACCGGCCGCGGTCAGCGCGACCGCGGCACCGCTGACCGCCAGTGCGGCCGCCGTACTCAACGAGCCGGCCAGCTGTCCGGCGCTGACGTTGCGGCCCTGGTTCGTCCGGTCCGACCCGGCCAGGATCAGCAGCGACAGCACCGGCGACGTGAGCCCCATGCCGACGCCGGCCAGCGCCCAGCCGAGCAGGCCGGCCACGGGCGGCACCGCGGGCCAGGCCAGCAGCGTCGTGACGGCGAGGCCGGCGGTCATCGCGGCCAGCCCGGCCCGCAGCACGACCGCCGGCGCCCAGCCGTGGTCGCGGCCCTGCAGCCAGGAGCCGAACGCCCACGTGACACCCGTGATCGACAGACTGACGCCGGCCGTCGCCGGAGCGAACCCGTGCACCAGCGTCAGCAGCAGCGGCAGCCAGGACCCGGCACCGGCGAAGGCGGCCGCGGCGAACGCCCGCTGGGCCACGACGGCGGGCAGCCCGCGGCGGACCCGGAACGTTCCGCGCGGCAGCAGCCGGACCGCCGCGACGCCGGCGCTCGCAGCCGCGAGGACGACGACGGCGACCGCGGGGACGGGCTCGGTGGCCAGGTGCTCGCCGGCCAGCGACAGCCCGAACACGGCGGCCGCCGCGACGAGCGCCCATGGCAGCACGGCCCGCGTCGCGGACGCGGCCACCCCCGCGTCCGGCGGCGATGACGGCGGTGCCACCGTCCGCATCGCCGGGCGGAGCAGCAGCCACACCGGCACCAGCACCGTCAGCGCGCCGAGGAACACCCACCGCCACCCGACGCCCTCGGTGACGATCCCCGTCAGGAATGGGCCGACCACCGACGGCAGCACCCAGGCGGCCGCGAACAGCGAGAACATCCTGGGCCGCAGCGCCTCCGGCAGCGCCCGCGCGATCAGCACCATGATCCCGACGTCGACGAGTCCCTCGGCCAGGCCGCTGAGCAGCCGCCCGGCGATCACCTGCGGCATCCCCGTGGCCGTGCCGACGAGCACCTGCGCGACGGCGAACGTCACCGCGCCGGCCCGCAGCGGCGGCACCGGGCCGGACCGGTCCGCCCACGGGCCGGCCAGGGCCAGCGAGACGACGTAGCTCGCGATGGGCGCGGCCGCGGCCAGCCCGAAGCTGCTGACGGCGTCGAACTCGCGCACCAGCGTCGGCAGCGCCGTGCCGACCGCGCGGTTCTCGAACGCGCCCAGCGTCACCAGCGCGACGGCACCGATGGCGAGCGGCAGATACTCCCGCCCGGACAGGGACGAGGTCGTTGCGCGAGCAGGCATGCCAGCGAGCCTGCAACCTCAACCGGCGTTGAGGTCAACCCGTGGCGGCCGCGGGCAGGCCGACCAGCCGGCCGAGGGTGTCGACCGTGTGGGCGAACAGCGCCGCGCGGTCGTCGACGACGTTGGCGAACTGGCCGAACAGCTCGAAGCTGACGAAGCCGAACAGGCCGGTCCAGGCGGCGATGGCGCGCGCGACGAGGTCGTCGGGGAGCCCGGGCATCACCTGCCGCACCGCCTCGGCGTCGCCGGAGAACGACGCCGGCGGCGCGGGGAACCCGTCGGGTGGCGTCAGGGCCCCGGCCGCATGGGCCGAAGCGAGAATGCGGCCGTAGACGACGGTGTCGCGCATGGCCGGGGCGACGGTGTCGGCCGGCGCGTGGTAACCCGGCACCGGCGAGCCGTAGATGAGCGCGTACTCGTGCGGGTGGGCGAGCGCCCAGTCGCGCACCGCGTGGCAGACCGCCCGCCACCGGCCCGCGTGGTCGTCGGGCTCGCGGGCGGCGTCGGCACGTTCGACCGCCTCGCCGACCGCGTTGTAGGCGTCGATGATCAGCGCGGTCAGCAGGTCGTCGCGGCTCGGGAAGTACCGGTAGATGGCCGACGAGACCATGCCGAGTTCGCGGGCGATGGCGCGCAGGTTGAGGCCGCCCGCGCCCTCGGTGCCGAGCTGGCGCCGGGCGACCTCGGTGATCTCCCTGGTCAGCTCGGCGCGGGCGCGCTCGCGTGCGGTGCGTCCGGCGTTCATGCAGCGACTCTAGCAGAGCAACGCACCGAACCGAGAGCACTGCTCTTGACACTCGAGCTCCAAACAGAGAGCATTGCTCTCGAAACGGAGCGATAGACACAGAGGAGCGGTCATGGGCAAGCACGTCATCGTCGGCGCCGGGCAGATCGGCCGGTTGCTGGCCACCCGTCTGGTCGCCGACGGCCACGAGGTCACCGTGGTCAGCCGGTCGGGGTCGGGTCCCGACGGCGTCACGAAGGTCGCGGCCAGCGCCGCCGACGAGGCACGTCTGACGCAGGTCGCCCAGGGCGCCGACGTGCTGTACAACTGCGCCAACCCGCAGTACCACCGCTGGACGCAGGACTGGCCGCCGATGGCCGCCGCCATGCTCGGCGCCGCGCAGACCACGGGGGCCGTCCTCACGACGCTCGCCAACCTGTACCCGTACGGGCCGGTCGACCGGCCGATGACCGAGGACCTGCCGCTCAGCAGCGCCGGCGTGAAGGGGCAGGTCCGTGCGCGCATGTGGGCGGACGCCCTCGCCGCGCATCGGGCCGGTCGCATCCGGATGACCGAGCTGCGGGCGTCGGACTATTACGGCCCCGGCGTGCGCGACCAGGGGCACGCCGGCGAGCGGTTCTTCCCGCCGCTGCTGGCCGGCAAGCCGGCCGGCTACCTGCACGATCCCACCGTCCGGCGCAGCTGGACCTACGTGCACGACGTCGCCGCCGCACTGGCCGCGGCCGGCAGCGACGAGCGCGCCTACGGCCGGGCCTGGCACGTCCCGACGGTGGCGCCGTTCAGCGCGCGCGAGCTGGCGGACAAGGCCGCCGCGATCGCCGGCACGTCGCCGGCGCGGATCCGCCGGCTGCCGTACTGGGTGCAGGACGCCATGGGCCTGGTGTCGCCGATGATGCGCGAGCTCAAGGAGACGCGCTACCAGTTCGACCGGCCGTTCGTTCTGGACTCGTCGGACTTCCAGGCGACGTTCGGCCAGCAGCCCACGCCCCTCGACGAGGGCGTGGCGGCGACGGTCAGCTGGTGGCAGGGCCAGCCGGCGCGCTGACGGCGGACGGCGGCAGCTCGCGGTACGGCAGCCCGCGCAGCAGCAGCGCCAGGCGTGCGGTCGACTCCAACTCCTCGGCGAGGTCGGCGGCCAGGTCGACGCCGGCGGCGGCGACCACGCTGCCGTGGTTGGCCAGCAGCGCCGCGTGGTGATCGGCCAGCACGCCGGCGACGCCCTCGGCCAGCGCCGCGCTGCCCGGCGGGGCGTACGGGACGACCGGCAGCGGGCCGAGCCGCGTCACCTGGTACGGCGTGAGCGTCGGCAGCGGCTCGTCCAGACAGGAGACGGCGGCGGCGTGCACGGAGTGCAGGTGCACGATCGCCTGCGCCTCGGGCCGCACGTGGTACGCGGCCAGGTGCAGCGGGAACTCCTTCGACGGACGCGCACCGGACAGCGGCTCGCCGGTCAGCGACAGCACGGCGAGGTCGCCGGCCGTGACCCGGCTCAGCGCCGCGCCGGTCGGGGTGATGAACACCTGCTCACCGACCCTGACGCTGACGTTGCCGGACCCGCCGGGCGAGAGCCCCAGCGCCGCCAGCCGATGGCACGCGGTGACCAGTGCGTCGACCTCGATCACGGACCGACCTCCCAAGCGGTGGTGAACAGGTCGGGCGGCCCGAAGTTGCCCGACTTGAGCAGCAGTGCGAGCGGCCGGTCCCCGACGCTGACGGTCCACGGCACGCCCGGCGCGACCTGCGCGCCGATGCGGACCTGCCGGACCCCGAGCGCCTGGGTGACCGCACCGGACGTCTCGCCGCCGGCGACGAGGAAGCGCCGCACCCCGGCGTCGGCCACGGCGCGAGCGACGGCGCCGAGCGCGTTCTCGGCCAGTGCGGCCGCATGGTCGCGTCCGTGCCGTTGCTGGACGGCGCGCAGCTCGTCGGGCGGCAGCGACGTGGTGACGAGCACGGGCCCGGCCGGGATCGCGGCCAGCGCGGCGTCGACGGCGGCGGCGACCGCCCGGGCGCTGTCGGCCGCCAGGTCGTCGACGGCGATCCGTACCGTCGGCCCGGGGAAGGCGTCGATCTGCTCCCGGGTCCGCCGCGAGCAGCTGCCGGCCAGCACGACGCGCCCGCCACCCGGCGGCAGCGCCGGCAGCTCGGCCGGTGGTTGCGCGGGCAGCTCGGCCGCGGCCCAGTGCCGGGCCAGGGCGGCGGCCAGGCCGGAGGCGCCGCCCAGCAGGTCGTCGCCGTCGGCCAGAGCGGCCGCATGCCGGTCGAGGTCGTGGTCGGTCAGCGCGTCGAGCAGGACGTGCTCGGCGCGCTCGCCGGCCGGGACCCCGGCGGCCGGCCAGCGCACGAGTCCGACGGACCGCGGCGTCTGCGCCCCGAGCAGCCGGACGAGGTCGGCGTCGGTCATCGGCGTCAGCGGGTGGTCGCGCAGCGGCGACTCCGACAGCAGCCGGCCGTCGACGAAGAGGTGGCCCTGGTAGACGGTCCGGCCGACGGCCGGCGTGGCCGGCGTCCCGACCGACCGGCCGCCGACCAGGGCGGCCAGCGCGTCGGCGACCGGCCCGATGTTCCCCGCCGGCGTGGAGTCGAACGTCGAGCAGTACTTCTGGTAGAGCCGCCGCGCGCCGTGCGCCAGCAACCACCGCCCGGCCGCCACCGACTCCGCGACCGCGTCGGCGACCGGCGCCGTCCGGGACCGCAGGGCGACGACGACGCAGGCGGCGCCGTCCGCCGGCACATCGGACGGTGACGGCGGGCCGAGCAGCACGCTCGCCGGCAGGCCGGCCGCCGTCACGACCCCGGCCAGGTCGCAGGCGCCGGTGACGTCGTCGGCCACCACGCCGAGCCGCAACGCCGTCATGCGGCCGCCCGCGAGACACGGACACCGGCCGCCTCGAGCGACCGCACCGCAGCGGAATCCGCCGACGAGTCGGTGACCAGGGTCGACACCACGTCGAGCGGGGCGAACCGGATGGGCGCGCGGGCCGCCAGCTTGGACCCGTCGGCGGCCACCACCACCGACCGGGCGGCCGCGGCCAGCGCCCGCTTCGTCTCGGCGTCGTAGGGGTCGGCGCAGAAGACACCGTCCGGCCCGACCGCGGTCGCCGACAGCACGGCGATGTCGACCACGATGTCCTCCAGCGCACCTCGCACGGCCGGCCCGCCGAACGACCGGGTCGCCGGGTTGAACACCCCGCCGAGCCCGATCAGCCGCAGGTCCGGGCGCGTCGCGCAGACCGCCACCACGGGGACCGAGTGGGTGACGACGGTGAGCCCGGCGGGCAGCAGGTCGGCCAGCCGGGCGACGGTGGTCCCGGAGTCCAGTGCGACGGTCGCGCCCGGCGGCAGCAGGTCGGCCACCGCCCGGGCCACCGCGGACTTCTGCGCCGCGAACCGGTCGGTGCGCAGCTCGAACGGGACCCCGTCGCCGGGCAGCCGCGCGCCGCCGGTGACCCGTACGGCGAGCCCGTCGAGTGCCAGTTGGCGCAGGTCGCGCCGGATGGTCATCTCGGAGACGTCCAGCTCGGCCGCCGCGTGGGCGGCTGACAGGTAGCCGGCCGCTCGGAGCCGTCGCAGCAGCTCGTCGCGCCGGCGCGGCGCGTCGGTGTAACGCACGGTCCCAGCCAACCCCGGCGGCCCCGAGAATGTCAAGAATCAGACACTTCTTGCGCGATATGTGCGACTTCGAACAAACTCGGGGGATGAGCGAACCCACCCTCGACGCGCTGGCCCGGCCCGGCGGCGGCCTCGCCATGGTCGCGATGGACCAGCGCGAGAGCCTGCGGACGATGTTCGACGACGCGGGCGCCGGCCGGCCGCCGGACGACGTGCTGACGGAGTTCAAGCTGTCGGTCGCGCGTGCCCTCGGGCCGCTGGCGTCGGGCTTCCTGATCGACCGCCGGTACGGCTTCGACCGCCTCCGGCGCGAGCGGCTGCTGCCCGACGGCTGCGGGCTGATCCTCGCCGTCGACGCGCTGACGCAGCAGGACGGCGGGCCGGTCGAGGAGACCGCGCTCGACCCGGAGTTCCTCGCCGACGGCAGCGACCTGGACGGCGTCGCCGCCGTGAAGCTGCTGGTCATCTGGCGCCGCGACGAGCTGCGCGAGCGGCGTGTGGAGCTGGCGCGCGACTTCGTCGCCGCGGCCCGCCGGCGCGGCGTGCTGTCCGTGCTCGAGCCGGTCGTCCGGGCCACCCCGGGTGAGCTCGCGGCCGGCAGCTGGGACCTCAACGCCGCCATCGCCGAGGCGGCCCGCGAGTTGTCCGTCCTCGGCCCGAGCCTGTACAAGGCGCAGGTGCCCAGCGCGGGCGAGGGCGAGCCGGCGCAGCTGCTGGACGCCTGCCGCGCGCTCGACGACGCCGTCACCGGCCCGTGGGTCGTCCTCTCGCAGGGCGTGCGCCAGGAGCGCTTCCCCGCCGCCGTCGAGGCCGCCTGCCGGGCCGGCGCGTCCGGGTTCCTGGCCGGGCGGGCACTCTGGAGCGACGTCGTCGGCGGCCCGTTGACGGAGCTGGCGGCGCGGTCGGCGCCCCGGCTGCGGCGGCTGACCGAGATCGTCGACGAGCACGCGACACCGTGGTGGGAGAAGAAGCAGTGACCAGGCTCGGACTCGTCCACACCGTCCCCGCGCTGGCGGCGACGTTCCACGACCTGGTGACGGCGGCGGCTGCCGCGGACGTCGAGCCGATCCACGTCGTCGATCCGTGGCTGCTGCGTACCGCGATGACCACTGGCGTCACGCCCGAGGTCGTCGACCGGCTCGCGGCGCACGTCGCCCATCTGCGCGGCCGCGGCGTGGCGGGGGTGCTGGTGACCTGCTCGACATTGGGCGAGGCGACCGAGCAGGTGCTGGAGCGGCTCGGCGCCGGCGCCCCGGTGGTCCGGGTCGACCAGGGCATGGCCGACCGCGCCGTCGACCTGGCCGGCGACGGCGGGCGGGTCGCCGTGCTCGCCACCGTCGCCTCCACGACGGGGCCGACGGAGCGGCTGGTGCACCGCAGTGCGCGGCGAGCCGGCGTCGCCGTCACCGTCGCCGTCGAGCTGCTCGAGGAGGCCGGCCGGGCGCGCGAGTCCGGCGACCTCGACCGGCACGACGAGCTGGTCGCGGCCGCGATCGGCCGCTGGGAGGGACGCTCCGACGTCGTCGTCCTGGCCCAGGCGTCGATGGCCGCAGCGGTGAGCCGGGCGGGTGCGACGGCGACCCCAGTGCTCAGCTCCCCCGAGCTGGCGGCGCGCCGCCTCGTCGAGGTCACGTCACTGGTCTGACCAGCGGTGGAACAGTGCGTTTCCGTTTCGTTAAACAGGAGCCGTTGACGACCACTGCGAGTGTGGGTACGTTCTCACATGGCAACGATGCCACACCGGGTGAACTCGCCGGTCCTGGCGCGGAGCCGACTGTCCGCCCTTCTCGAGGGGTATGGACGGTCCGTACTCGTTGTGGACAGACGCGGCGCTCCCTTCTGGACGTCGCTGCTGACGTTCAGGCGTCGTTCGTCGGCGCCTCCCTCTGAAGTGGAGGACGGTCCATGAAGACAGCAGCCGTCAGGTGGAGCGCTCTGGCGCTGACGGCCGGCCTGGTGTTCGCCGGATGTGCTCAGGGCACCAGCGACGACTCGTCCGACGACGAGACCGGTGGCGGCGCCACGTTCGACCCCGAGGCGGAACTGAGCGGCGAGCTCAACGTCATGGGGTTCGGCGCCACCGACGAGATCGGGCAGACCCGGCTCGACCTCGCGAGCGAGGCGATCGCCCCGGTCGAGGTCAGCCTCATCGAGGGCGACCTCGACATCCAGCAGTTCCTGTCGGCCGTCGCCACCGGCGAGCCGCCGGAGCTGGTCTACGCCAACCGCGACCAGATCGGCACGTTCGCCTCGCGCGGCGCGATCATCCCGCTGGACGCGTGCATCGACGGCGAGGGCATCGACACCTCGATGTACCTGGAGCCGGCGCTGAACCAGGTGACCTTCGACGGCAGCGTCTACGGCATCCCCGAGTTCAACTCGGTGCAGATCACCCAGGCCAACGCCGACCTGCTGGCCGCCGCCGGGCTGACCCTCGACGACGTCAACGGCTCCGACTGGGACGCCGTCAGCGCCGCCAACGAGGCGATGTACGTCGGCGACGGCGGCTCGCTGTCCGTCATCGGCTACGACAGCAAGCTGCCGGAGTTCCTGCCGCTGTGGGCGAAGGCCAATGGTGCCGACCTGCTGTCCGAGGACGGCCGGACGGCGCAGCTGGACGACCCCGCGGTGCTCGAGGCGCTGGAATGGGCGGTCAGCATCTACGACGCCCAGGGCGGCTTCGGCACCGTGAAGGCCTACCGCGACTCCGCCGACTTCTTCGGCGCCGGCAACCAGTTCGCCACCAACGTCCTGGGCGCCATGCCGATGGAGCAGTGGTACGTCAACGTGCTCAACGACGTGTCGCCCGACGCGCCGATGGCCTTCGACACCGTCCGCGACCGCCAGGGCGAGCCGCTGGCGTACGCGTCGGGCTCGGCGTGGGCGATCCCCGCGGACAGCGCGAACCCGGAGGCCGCCTGCCGGTTCATCAAGACGATGACCGAGACCGACAGCTGGATCGCCGCCGCCCAGGCCCGGGTGGACCTTCGCGAGGCCGAGGGCAAGCCGTTCACCGGCCTGCTCACCGGCAACGCCGAGGCCGACCAGGCCATCCAGGACCAGTTCGTCAAGCCCAGCGGCGACGAGAAGTGGGACGCCGCGGTGGCGGCCACCTACGAGGCCAACGAGAACACCTTCACCCTGCCGGCCAACCCGGCCGACGCGGAGTTCAAGACCGCCTGGCAGGACGCCGTCAACCGGGTCCTCAACGGTCAGCAGGAGCCCGCGGAGGCTCTGGCCCAGGCCCAGGAGGAGGCCCAGGCGGCGCTGGACGAGGCGTGGGCGACCTGGGACGAGCGGGAAGAGGGCTGACGCCTTGGCCTCCACCCAGGTCAACGCGCCCGGGACGCTCGGCGACGGCCGAGCGGCCCGGGCGCGCCGCATCGGCCGCCGGCGGGAGACGAGGGCGGCGCTGCTGTTCATCAGCCCGTGGATCATCGGGTTCCTGATCTTCACGGCGTGGCCGATCATCTACAGCGCGTATCTGTCGCTGACCGACTACGACGTGATCAACGACCCGAACTACGTCGGCCTCGAGAACTACGAGGAGCTGTTCCGCGACCCCGACGTCGCGCTGGCGCTGTGGAACACGTTCTTCTTCACCGTCATCCAGGTGCCGGTCTACGTCATCGTGTCGCTGGCGCTGGCGCTGCTGCTCGACAAGGCCGGGCGGGCGTCCGGATTCTTCCGGACGGCCTTCTTCCTGCCGAAGATGACCCCGCCCGTCGCCGTCGGCATCCTGCTCCTGCTGCTGTTCAACGGGCAGAGCGGGCTGATCAACGAGGCGCTGAGCTGGTTCGGCATCGACGGCCCGGCGTGGACGACCGACCCCGACTGGGTGAAGCCCGGCCTCATCCTCATGAGCCTGTGGTCCGTGGGGTCGTCGGTGATCATCCTGCTGGCCGCGCTGCGCAACGTGCCGCAGGAGCTCTACGACTCCGCGCGGGTCGACGGCGCGAACTGGTGGCAGCAGACCCGGAAGATCACCGTCCCGATGATCAGCGGGGCGCTGTTCTTCATCTTCATCGTCAACACCATCGCCGGGTTCCAGACCTTCACCGAGGCCTACACGGCGTTCTTCGGGTCGGGCAACACGACGTACAGCAACGACGCGGCGCTGTTCTACGTCATCTACCTGTTCCGTCAGGCGTTCGAGTTCCTCAACATGGGCTACGCCTCGGCGATGGCCTGGTTGCTGTTCGTGATCATCATGATCTTCACCGCGATCCAGATCAAGGTCAGCCGGCGGTTCGTCTACTACGAGGGTGAGCAGCGATGACGACGCAGACGCGGCTCGACTCCGAGGCGGCGGCGCCGGAGCCGCAGGCCCCGCGGACGCCGGCGCGGCGCCGCCGGAGGATCACGCCGGCCAAGGTGCTGATCTGGGCAGGACTGATCCTGTCGACGCTGATCTTCATCTACCCGTTCATCTGGCTGATCAGCGCCTCGTTCAAGCCTCGCGGCGAGGTCTTCGACAACAAGATCATCCCCGAGACGTTCACGTTCGACAACTACCTGAACGTCTGGCAGGAAGCGCCGATGGCGCTGTGGCTGTGGAACACCGTCCTCGTGACGGTGCTCGCGGCGGTCACCGTGACGGTCAGCAGCGCCATGGTGGCGTGGGGCTTCGCGTACTTCCGCTTCCGCGGCCGCAACTTGCTGTTCGGCGTGGTGCTGGCGACGATGATGCTGCCCGGCGCGGTGACGATGATCCCGCAGTTCCTCATCTGGAACAGCCTGGGCATGGTCGACACGCTGACACCGCTGTGGGCGCAGAACCTGTTCGGCAGCGCGTTCTACATCTTCCTGCTCAGGCAGTTCTTCCTCGGTCTGCCCCGTGAGCTGTTCGACGCGGCGAAGATCGACGGCGCGAACAACTGGACGATCTTCACCCGCATCGCCATGCCGCTGTGCAAACCGGCGCTGATCATCACGCTGCTCTTCGAGTTCCAGGCGATCTGGACCGACCTCATGCGGCCGCTGATCTACCTGCGCGACAGCGACAACTTCACCGTCCCCCGTGGTCTGAAGGCGCTGCTGGACCAGTACGGCTTCGGCGGCGAGTGGCACTGGGAGATCGTGGTCACCGCGAGCGTCATCACGACGGTCCCGATGATCATCCTGTTCTTCCTGGGGCAGCGGCACTTCGTCCAGGGCATCGCGACGACCGGCAGCAAGGGGTGACCGCGGTCGATCTCGGTGGTACCTGGTCGGTTCGCGAGGCGCTCGGCGACACCTGGCAGTGGTACGTCGACCAGCCGGTCACGGCGCGCAACAACGCCGGCGACGCGGCGGCCGCGGCGGCTCCGGCACCCGGGTGGCTACCCGCCCGGGTGCCCGGCGCCGTCATCGGCGACCTGCACCGGGCCGGCGAGCTGCCCGACCCGTACGTCGGTCGCAACTCGCGGGCCGCGGAGTGGGTGAGCACGCGGTCGTGGGTGTACCGGCGGTCGTTCGCGCTCCCGGCACTGGCTGACGGAGAACGCGCGGCGCTGTGCCTGGACGGCGTCGACCCCGGCGGGACGGTGTACGTCGACGGTGTGCGGGTCGGCGTGGTGGGCGGGTTGTACCGGGCCGCGCGGTTCGACGTGACGGCGCTGGTGGCCGGCGGCGGCGAGCACCGGCTGGCCGTCGTCGTGGATCCGGCGCCGGCGACGCAGCCGCAGGTCGGCCGCACCGACCTGGTCCGGGTGCACGCGCCGCGGATGGGCTACGGCTGGGACTTCTGCCCGCGACTGGTGCACCAGGGCATCTGGCGGGGTGTCCGGCTGGAGGTCGGGACGGCGCTGGTCGAGGAGCTGTCGGTCCGGCCTGTGGTGTCCGAGGACCTGGCGGCGGCGACGGTGCACGTGTCCGGCCGGGTGTCCGGGGCGTCGGCAGCCGCCGTCGAGGTCCGGCTCGACGGCGACGTGGTGGCGGCCGGGCCGGTCGAGGTGGACGCCGGCGGTGCCCTCCACGGAGCCGTCGCGGTGCCGCAGCCGGCGCTGTGGTGGCCCAACGGCCTCGGCGAGCAGCCGCTGTACGAGGTCGTGGTGCGCGCGGGCGCCGCGTCGCGCCACGTCGTCACGGGGTTCCGGCACGTCCGGATGGTCGCCAACGAGGCCGCGCCGGACGAAGCACTCCCCTACACGGCCGTCGTCAACGACCGCCGGGTCGAGCTGACCGGCTGGAACTGGGCGCCGGCCGACGCGCTGTACGGCGAGATCGCCGTGGCGAAGGTCGAGCACCTGGTCGAGCTGGCCCGGCGGTCCGGCGCCCGGCTGCTCCGGGTCTGGGGCGGCGGGCTGGTCGAGACGCCGGAGTTCTACGCCGCGTGCGACCGCGCCGGGCTGCTCGTCTGGCAGGAGTTCTCCCAGTCCAGCTCCGGGATGCAGAGCGCGCCGTCGCACGACCCGGCGTTCGTCGCCCACCTGCGGGCCGAGGCGGCCGCCGTCGTGCCCGGCCGCACGCACCACCCGTCGCTGCTGCTTTGGGGTGGCGGCAACGAGCTGGAGGACGACGCCGGCCCGCTGTCCGACGACCGCTCCCCCGCGCTGGCGGCGCTGCACGAGGAGGTCGAGCGGCTCGATCCGGGCCGGCCCTGGCTGCCGACCTCGCCGACCGGGCCGTCCTTCCACTTCCGCGACGGCGGCCACGACGTGCACGGACCCTGGGAGCACCAGGGGCTCACCGCCCACTACACCCTCTACAACGGTGGCACCGCGCTGGCGCACACCGAGTTCGGCGTCGAGGGCATGGCGAACCGGCGGCTGTGGACGGCGTTGGTGCCGCCGGCGGACCGCTGGCCGGTCGGCCGCGAGAACCCCGTGTACCGGCACCTCGGCGACTGGTGGAACAACGCGGCGCTGGTGCGGGAGTCGTTCGGCGGCCGGCTCACGACGCCCGACGAGTTTCGCCGCGCGAGCCAGTTCCTGCAGGCCGCCGGCCTGGCGTACGCCGTCGAGGCGGACCGGCGCCGATGGCCGCGGGCCAGCATGGTGCTGCCGTGGCAGCTGGCGGAGTCGTACCCGAGCGCCTGGTGCACGGCGGTCGTCGACCACGCCGGCGAACCGAAGCCGGCGTACCACGCGGTCGCCCGGGCGTTCGCACCCGAGCGGGTGACCGCCCGGCTGGACCGGCTGGCGTTCGACGGCGCGCCCGTCGAGGTGGAGGCATGGCTCTGGTCCGGGCCCGGTCGCGCGCCCGGCGGGACGGTGATCGCCCGGCTGCGCTCCGCGTACGGCGAGGTGCTGGTCGAGGAGCAGTGGCCGGTCGCCGACCCAGTCGACGTGCCCCGGGCGATCGGCCGGCTGACCGCGTCGTCGCAGGCCGGTCTGGTACTCGCCGAGCTGACCTGGGCAGACGCGGACGGAACGCTGATCGACCGGGAGTGCCTGCCGCTGTCGACCGCGTCCGACCTCACCCCGCTGCTGGACCTCGAGCCGGCGAAGCTCTCGTTCCACGTGGAACATTCGGGCGCATCGGTGGAGGTTGCGCATGTCGGCGGGCCCGCCGTCATCGGCCTCCGGCTCAGCGACGACCGGCCGCCGGAGTCGACCGGCTGGGCCCTCGTCGACGGCGATCCGCGGCCGCTGCTTCCCGGCGAGCGCCGCCGGTTCGCCGTCGAGTGGAGGCACGACACCGGGCCGCGGCGGCTGTTGCTGGAGTCGTGGAACACCCAACCTTCTGATCTGGAGCTTGCATGACCTTCCGTTTCCCGCCGGAGTTCCTGTGGGGCGCGGCCACCTCGGCCTACCAGGTCGAGGGCAGCCTCGACGTGGACGGCCGGGGCGAGTCGGTCTGGGACGTCTTCGCCCGGCAGCCCGGCTCGATCGAGGGCGGCGGCGACGGCTCGCTGGCCTGCGACTCGTACCGGCGCTGGGCCGACGACGTCGAGCTGATCGCGTCGCTGGGTTTGAACGCCTACCGGTTCTCCGTCGGCTGGTCGCGCGTCATGCCCGACGGCCGCGGCCGGGTCGAGAAGCGCGGGCTGGACCACTACGAACGCTTCGTCGACGCGCTGCTGGACCGCGGCGTCACGCCGGTGCTGACGCTGAACCACTGGGACATGCCGCAGGCGTTGATGAGCGACGGCGGCTGGGTGGCGCGGTCCTCCGTCGACGCGTTCGCCGAGTTCACCGCCGCCGTCGCGGACCGGCTGGCCGACCGCGTCGAGTGGTGGGTCACGCAGAACGAGCCGTGGATCATCGCGCTGCTCGGCTATCAGCTGGGGCTGCACGCGCCTGGCGTCCGCGACCTCGGCGCGTCGGTCACCGCCGGTCACCACGTCCTGCTCGCGCACGGTGCCGGCGCCGACATCCTGCGGCAGTACCCGCGAACGCGCGCCGGCGTCGCCCTGAGCCTGTTCCCGTGCGACCCCGCGACGCCGTCGGAGGAGGACGCCGCGGCCGCCTGGGGCTCCGACGGCTACGTGAACCGCTGGTACCTCGACCCGCTGGCCGGTCGCGGCTACCCCGCCGACATGCGCGAGCACTACGAGCGCGCGCTGGGCCGGCCGCTGACGGAGATCCGCGACGGTGACGAGGACGCCATCGCCGGCCGCAGCGACTTCCTCGGCGTGAACTACTACACCCGCCGGGTCATGGCCGCGGCCGAGCCGGGCAAGGGGCGGCCATTCCCGTGGCGGGTCGTCGGCCCGTCCGGCGACGTCGCCCGTACCGACGAGGGGTGGGAGATCGCGCCGGGCTCCTTCCGCGACCTGCTGCTGCGCCTGCACCGCGACTACGGCTTCCCGCTGCTGGTGACGGAGAACGGCGGCGTGTTCGGCGACGCGCCGCTGCACGACGGCCGGGTCCGCGACGTGCGCCGGCAGGCGTTCCTGCACTCGCACGTCGCCGCGATGGGCGAGGCGATGGCGGCCGGCGCCGACGTGCGCGGCTACCTGCACTGGTCGCTGCTGGACAACTTCGAGTGGTCGTTGGGCTACCGGCCGCGGTTCGGCCTGGTGCACGTCGACTACCCGACCGGGCGCCGGACGGTGAAGGACTCCGGCCGCCTCTACGCCCGCATCGTCGCGGCGGGCACGACCGACGTCGAGGAGAGTGAGGACGCGTGACGCCGACCGTCACCGAGACCGACGGCGGCATCGTCGTCACAGGCACGGGCTACCGGCTGGAGGTGCACGGCGAGCAGCCCCGGGCGGTGCTCCGCGACGCCGAGGGGACGGTCTGGACCGAGCTGTCGCTGCTCGCCGGGCTGGACCTCGTCGGCGGCCGGGACGAGTCGTACGACCTCGCGCCGGCCCGCGTCGTCGAGCGGACCGATCGCGCGGTCGAGCTGGTCGTGGAGTCCACGAGCTCGCTGTGGGAGCGCAAGGTCGTGTCCGTGCGCTGCACGGAGGGCGAGGTCGAGGTGTGGGCGGCCGTGTCGGGACGGCGGACGGACACCGGCGCCACGCCACGGCTCGCCGAGGTGACGATGCTGGGCGGCCGGGCGGTCCTGCCCAACGGCGCCGGCGGGACGTTCCGTTCGGCCATCCGGTTCGCCTCGCTGTTCAGCCCGACGCCGACCGAGCCCGTGCACGTGGTCCGCCCGTCGACCGCCGGCTCCTCGCTGGGCGTCGTCGGCGACGCCGAGCCCGGCCGGCTGCACGGCATCTTCTCCCCGCCACCGCTGTGCTGGGCGCTGGGCGACCGGCTGGCCGAGGACGCGACGGACGTCCCGGCGGGCCGCTGGTGGGGGCTGTCGGTCCGGGCGGCGGTCGACGAGCTGACCATGACGGCGGTCCGCTACGCGCCGCTGGACGGCGGCTTCCTGCTGCGCCTGGACTACGAGGGGCACACGGTGATCGGCGACGGCTTCCGCACGCCGGCGCTCGTGCTGCGGCCGGCGGCCACCCCGTGGCAGGCGCTGGCCGACTACCGCGACGACCTGGTCGCGCACGGACTGGCGCCGTCGCCGCCCGCGCCGGGACCGGACTGGTGGGGCGAGCCGATCTTCTGCGGCTGGGGCGCCCAGTGCGCCCGCATCGCGGCGCTGCGCGTCGAGCCGGCCGGTGCCGCCGACGGGCTGATCGGCGCGGCCACCGCCGCCACGGCGGCGCATCTGGCCCGGCAGGACGTGTACGACGAGTTCCTGGCCATCCTCGACAAGGGCGGGCTCGACCCCGGCACGATCGTGATCGACGACCGCTGGCAGGCCGCGTACGGCACCGGCGACGTCGACCTCGACCACTGGCCGGACCTCCGCGGCTGGATCGCCGAGCGCCACGCCGAGGGCCGCAAGGTGCTGCTGTGGTGGAAGGCCTGGGACCCCCAGGGGCTGCCGGTCGAGGAGTGCGTCACCGACCCGCTCGGCCGGCCGGTCGCCGTCGACGTCGCGAACCCGGCGTACCGCGACCGGCTGCGGCGGATCGTGGCCGGCCTGCTCGGCCCGGACGGCCTGGACGCCGACGGCTTCAAGGTCGACTTCACCCAGCGGTCGCCGTCGGGCGAGTCGCTGCGCGGTGCCGAGGGCCCCTGGGGCATCGCCGCCCTGCACACGCTGCTGGCCACGATGAGCGAGGCGGCGAAGGCGGCCAAGCCCGACGCGCTGATGGTCACGCATACCCCGCACCCGTCGTTCGGCGACGTCTGCGACATGGTCCGCCTCAACGACGTGCTGGAGCGCGACAACGCCGGCGACCCGGTGCACGTCGTCGAGCAGCTGCGGTTCCGCTTCGGCGTCGCCGACAGCAGCCTGCCCGGGCACCTCGTCGACACCGACCAGTGGCCGATGCCGGACCGCGCGTCCTGGCGTGCCTACGTCGAGGCACAGGCCACGCTCGGGCCGCTGGCCGTCCCGGCGCTGTACTACCTGGAGTCCATCGACGGCTCCGGCGAGGAGCTGACCGGCGACGACCTCGGCCTGGTCGCCTCGTCGTGGGCGGCGTACCGGGCGGCACGGAGGCCGGCGTGACCGACGTCGTGGTCTACGCGGCGACGTCCGGCGGCGTGTGCGCGGCGGTCGCGGCCGCCCGGGCCGGTGCGTCAGTCGTCCTGCTCGAGCCGGGGCGGCACGTCGGCGGCATGACCTCCGGCGGGCTCGGCTACACCGACGTCGGCGACGTCCGCGTGGTGGGCGGGATGGCCGGCGACCTGCGCCGCGCCATCGCCGACTGGTACGGCGTCGCCGAGGGGCACTACGCCGGGCCCGAGCCGCACGTCGCCGAGGCGATCTACCTGCGCTGGCTGGAGGAGGCCGGCGTCGACGTCCGGTTCGGCGCGGCACTCGCGGCGGCCGACGCCGACGGCGGGGTCATCCGCTCGGTCGCGCTGGCCGACGGCTCGACGGTCGCCGGCGCGGTGTTCGTCGACGCCTCCTACGAGGGCGACCTGCTCGCCGCCGCCGGCGTGCCGTACGCCGTCGGGCGCGAGGACCGGTCGCTCTACGGCGAGCGGTACGCCGGGCGGCAGGAACTGGTGCCCGGGCGGCACACCGTCCCGCCGTGGATCTCGCCGTTCGCCGGCGACCTCTCCGGCGAGCAGGGCGGTGACGTCCTGCCGCAGCTGCACGACCGCCCGCTGGCGCCGGTCGGGAGTGGCGACGGCGGCGTGATGTCCTACGGCTACCGGGTCTGCCTGTCGCAGGCCGCCGACCGGGTGCCGTTCGAGCGCCGCGACGGCTACGACGACGCCTACTGGGAGCTCGGCCGGCGCATCTTCGACCGGTGGCGGCGCGACGGTGTCGAGGTGCGGGCCGGCCGGCTGCTCGGCCTGGAGAAGAACCTGCCGAACGACAAGTGCGACGGCAACTCCATCGGCCCGTTCTCGCTCAGCGTGCTGGACGGGTCGGCGTGGGCGTACCCATCGGCCGGCCCGGACGAGCGGGAGCGCATCCGGCTGCACCACCTGCACCACGCCCAGGACTTCCTGTACTTCCTCTCGCACGACCCCGCCGTGCCGGCGTCCGTGCGCTCGGAGATGGCCGGCTGGGGCTACGCGGCCGACGAGTTCGCCGACACCGGCCACCTGCCGCACCAGCTGTACGTGCGCGAGGCGCGCCGGATGCTGGGCGAGTACGTGCTCACCGAGCATGATCTGCTGGCCGCGCGGCCGCAGCACGACGTCGTCGCGATGGGCTCGTACCACATCGACGTCCGCGAGGTGCAGCGCACGTGGCGCTGGGTCGCCGAGCACCCGAAGCCCGTCGGCATGGTGTTCACCGAGGGCTACCTGTCCGTGCCGGTGCCGCCGTACGCGGTCCCCTACCGGGCGCTGGTGCCGCGGTACGCCGACTGCACGAACCTGCTGGTCCCGGTCTGCCTGTCCGCCTCGCACGTCGCGTTCGCGTCGGTGCGCATGGAGGTGCAGTACCAGATGCTCGGCCATGCCGCCGGGCTCGCCGCCGTGGAGGCCGCGCGCACCGGCCGGCCGGTCCAGTCGATCGACGTGACCCGGGTGCAGGACGCCCTGCGCGACGCCGGCCAGGTGCTCGCGCTCTGACGCCCGGGCTCCCTCCCGAGCGGCCACCTGCCGGAGACGAGCCCCGACCGTTGAGGCGGGCTGTCGGCGGTGACGGGCACACTTGACCGCGGCACTGACCCACAACGCCGGAGGGAGGTCAGTACGTGGCGTTGCACGCGTTCGTCGACGAATCCAAGAGGCGTGACTACATCGTCGCTGCCGCGGTGATCACGTCCGGTGAGGTCTCGGCCGCCCGACGGGCCATGCGGGCACTCCTGCTGCCCAAGCAGCCGCGGATCCATTTCAGAGACGAGAAGGATCACCGGAAGCAGCAGATCGTTACGGTCGCGCTCGACGTCAGCGTCGACGTACGGATCTACGTGTGCCGGTCGCGGCGTAGCGCCCGCGAGAACTGCCTGAGTGCGATGGTGCCCGACCTCGTCGACGTCGGCGTCGACAGGCTCGTACTGGAGCGGGACACATCGACGGAGAAGCTGGACCGGCGGGTGCTGTACGAGGCAACCCGCAAGGCCGGCACCGAGATGACGTACCAGCACGACCTGCCACACCAGGAGCCGCTGCTGTGGGCGCCGGATGCGATCGCCTGGTGCTGGGCCGCCGGCGGGTCCTGGCGGCAGAGCGTGGCCGGCCTCGCGACGGTGATCGAAGCCGGATAGCGCGAAACCCCGCCTACCAGTCATTCCGGCTGGCCGCGGGGTTCACTTCCTCGGGCTATTGCCCTCGGCACGTACAAGTCTACGCAACGCCGAGACACCTGCAAAGACGTTGTCGCCGGGGCCGTCAGCCGGGTCAGGATCGTCGAGCGTTGGACCGACCGCACGATCTCGACCAGCTGATCCGCTCAGCGGGCGAGGACGGCCTGAACGAACGGCGGCACCACGGACCGGAGCACGTTCTGCTGTTCATGCGCCTCGGCGACAGCCAGCGCCTCGGCCGCCGCAGTCCGCTCCGCCTCGCCGGCCGACGGCGCCAGCGGGGCCAGTGCGGCGAGCCCGGCCCGGCCGGTGTCGGCCAGCGTGACCAGCCACGGCATGACCTCGCGCTCGATCCGGTCGGCCGGCTCGCGGGCGCCGTCGGGCGCGGCGGCCACCATCGCCTCGAACCGGTCCCGCAGATGCTCGGCCGCCGCGGGAGAGCCGCCAAGTGCCGCCTCGATCAGCGCGGACAGCTCCGGGTCCTGCGGCGCCGACGGCGGCCACGACGCGCACGCGCGGGCCAAGGTCCGGACGGCTGCGGTGGCCCCGACGGAGTCCAGTGCACGCGAGTGCGCGGCGGCCGGGTCGTAGGCGGCGAGGTTCCAGGCCCAGTCGGCGACGGTCGCGAGCGCGATCCGCGACGCCGCCTCGTGCGGCATCGGGTTCGCGGTGATCCCGGCCAGCGGCGCGCCGTCGAGGTCCGTCGCCCGTCCGAGCAGCGGGCCGAGGAACAGCCGCGGGAAGTCGAAGTCGTTGACCGGGAAGTTGTCCCAGAGCAGCAGCCGGTGCCCGTACGACCGCGCCGCCGCGTCGATCTCGGCCCGGGTGATGTCGCCGACGACGATGTCGCGGCCGGTCCACCACACCAGCACCTCGGATGGCAGCTCGGCGGCCAGCAGGTCGCGGTGCGGTGTCGCGTCGATGCCGGCGTAGTCGGTCGGGACCATGATCAGCGGCCGGTCCGCCCGGAGCCGCTCGATCACCGCCCGGCAGACCGCGGCTTGCGCCCGCGCGGAGGACCCCGGCGCCGTGCCGAACGCGGCGCGGTCGGCGTCGTGCTCGAGCTCCGGCGGGATGTCGTCGAACAGCAGCCCGAAGTCCTCGACGCCGGCCTGCCGGACCTGCTCCAGCTTCGCGACCAGCAGGTCCAGCTCGGCGGGGTCGCTGTAGACCATGGAGAGACCCGGCGAGAGGGAGAAGACGAACCGCACGTGCGACCGCCGGGCCGCGGCGGCCAGTTCGCCGATCCGGTCCAGCTCGGCGGCCGGGTACGCCTCGCGCCACTGCTTGCGGTGGTACGGGTCGTCCTTCGGCGCGTAGACGTAGGTGTTGAGCTTGTGCCGTCCGGCGAACTCCAGGTGCGCCAGCCGGTCGGCGTGCGACCACGGCGGTCCGTAGAAGCCCTCGATGGTGCCGCGCCACGCGAGGTCCGGCCGGTCCTCGACGACGACCGGCGGCAGCACGCCGTCCGCCGTCAGAGCGCGCAGCGTCTGGGCGCCGTAGAACGCGCCGGCGGGGTCGGACCCGGCGATGGTGACGGTGCCGCCGTCGACGGCCAGCCGGTAGCCCTCGGCCGGGCCGCCGGTCGTGACTCGCACCACAACGGAGACCGGCTCGCCGCCGTCCACCGTCGGCAGACCGGCCAGCACGGCGGCCGCGTTCTCGCAGGCAGCGTCGGCCTCGACCACCACGGAGCCGATGCGCACACCGTCATCACCGGTGCTCAGGAGGCGGTGGGGATGAGGGAGCACGCGCTCGGCCAGGTCAGGAAGCACCACTATGGGAACGATACCATGGTGCGCATGTCGTGGAGCGAGATCGCGCCCGGGGTGTTCCGAGTGCGGGACACCTGCAACGTCTACGTCGTCCGATCCCCGAACGGGCGCGACGGCATCGCCATCGACTTCGGCTCCGGCGCCGTTCTCGACCACCTCGCCGACCTGGGCATCGACCGCCTCACCGACGTCCTCATGACGCATCACCACCGCGACCAGGGCCAGGGCCTGGCGCGCGCGGTCGCCGCCGGCGTCGCCGTCCACGTGCCGCCGGTCGAGCAGGACCTGTTCGCGCACGTCGACGACATGTGGTCCGCGCGTCCGATCGTCAACGACTACAACCTGCGGCAGGACAAGTTCTCGATCCTCGCGCCGGTGCCCATCGCCGGCGTCGTGCCCGAGTACCGCACCGCCACGTACGGCGGCATCGACGTCCGCGTGCTGCCGACGCCGGGGCACACGACGGGTTCGGTGACCTACGTCGTCGGCGGCATCGCGTTCACCGGCGACCTCGTCTACGCACCGGGCAAGGTGTGGTCGCTGGCCGCCACCCAGTGGTCGTACACCGGGAACGAGGGCCCGGCCATGACGGTGCTGAGCTGCTACCAGCTGCTCGAGGAGCCGCTGGACCTGCTGCTGCCGTCGCACGGGGAGCCGATGGACGACCCGCACGCCGCGCTGAGCCTGCTGGCGCAGCGGATGCAGCGCTACGTCGACGCCCGCCGGCCGCAGCCGTGGGACCTGCGGGCCTGGCTGGACGACCCGTTCCTGCCGCTCACCCCGCACCTGCTGCTCAACCGCACGAGCAACTCCTGCTCGTACGTACTGCTGTCGGAGACCGGGAACGCGCTGGTCATCGACTACGGATACGACGTGTCGACCGGCCTGCCGTCGGGCACCGACCGCGCCTCGCGGCGGCCCTGGCTGGCGTCGCTGCGGGCATTGCGCCGCCAGTACGGCGTCGAGCGGGTCGAGGTGGCGCTGGCGACGCACTACCACGACGACCACGTGGCCGGGATGCCGCTGCTGCGCGACGTCGAGGGCACGCAGGTGTGGGCGCCGTCGACGGTGACGCCGATCCTGGAGCACCCGGAGCGCTACGACCTGCCGTGCCTCTGGTACGACCCGATCCCGGTCGACCGGTCGCTGCCCGTCGGCGACTCGTTCCGCTGGCACGAGTACGAGATCACCGTGCACGACCTCCCCGGTCACACGCTGTACCACGCCGGCTTCGAGTTCGAGGTCGACGGCGTGCGCGTGCTGGCCACGGGCGACCAGGAGGAGCACCTCGGCGTGCCGGGCGGCCGCCGCGAGGTGCTCAACTACCAGTACCGCAACCTCTTCCGCATCGGCGACTACCAGCGCAGCGCCCAGCTGTACCGCCGGGTCGCGCCCGGGCTGATGGTGAGCGGGCACTGGGAGCCGCGCTGGGTCGACCAGGAGTACCTCGACCTGCTGACCGCGCTGGGCGACGAGCTCGTCGAGCTGCACGAGGACCTGCTGCCGCTCGAGACCGTCGACTTCGGCGCCGGCGGCGTCGCCGCGGCCATCACGCCGTACCGCAGCACGGTCCCGGCGGGCGGCACGCAGCGGCTCGACGTCACCGTCCGCAACCCGCTGCCCGAGAAGGCCGAGGTCACCGTGCGGATGGCGATCCCGATAGGCTGGGCGTCGGCACCGGCCGAGCAGGCGCTCACGCTGGCGGCCGGCGAAGAGGCCACCGCCACGTTCGACGTCACGGCCGGCAGCACGCCGCGCCGCCGCACACCGGTCGCGGCCGACGTGACGGCGGGTGAGCTGCGGCTCGGCCAGTACGTCGAGGCGTTCGTCGACGTCGTCGATCCGTGACGAGGGGGTGGCACAGTGGGGCGAGGGGCCAACGGTGACGGTACGGCCGCACCCGAGCTGACGCGCCGGGCCACCATCAAGGACGTCGCCGTGGCCGCGGGGGTCTCCCGCTCGACGGCGTCGCGCGCGCTCACCGGCCGCGGCTACGTCGCCACCGACGTGCGGGAACGGGTGCTGGCCGCCGCCGAGAACCTGCGCTACGTCCCCGACGCCACCGCCCGCTACCTCAAGCAGCAGGTCAGCCTGTCGCTCGGCGTGCTGGTCTCCGACCTGCGCAACTCCT
This sequence comes from Jiangella rhizosphaerae, assembly GCF_003579925.1. Taxonomy (GTDB): domain Bacteria; phylum Actinomycetota; class Actinomycetes; order Jiangellales; family Jiangellaceae; genus Jiangella; species Jiangella rhizosphaerae. Next base: position 24,793 of record NZ_QUAL01000186.1, read on the forward strand.
TCTACGCCCGCCTCGCCGCCGGCGTCGGCCAGGCGGCGCGCACCCAGGGCTACAGCCTGGTGCTGGCCGAGGACGGCGGCTCGGCCGAGGCGCAGGTCGAGGCCGCCGAGACGTTCGTCGCCACCCGCGTCGCCGGCGTCGTCGTCACGCCCGTCTCGGCCGACGTCACCACGTACCTGTCACGGCACCGCATCCCCGTCATCGAGGTCGACCGCCAGTTCGCGGCCGGCGCCTGCGACGCCGTCGTCGTCGACAATCAGACCGCGTCACAGCAGGTCATCGAGGACCTCATCGGGCTCGGGCACCGGCGCATCGCGCTGTTCATCGACGAGACCACCTGGACCACCGGCCGCGAGCGGCACGCCGGCTACCAGGCCGCGCTGGCCGCCGCGGGCATCCCGCTCGACCCCGACCTCGTCGTCTCCTCCGGCTGGGACGTCGACGCCGCGCGCTCCGCGGCCACGGCGCTGCTGCGGTCCGACGAGCGGCCGACCGCCGTGTTCGCCGCCAACAACGTCCTCGCCGAGGGCGTGTGGCGGGCCGCCAACGACCTCGGGCTGCGCATCCCCGACGACGTCAGCCTCGTCTCCTTCGACGACGCACCCTGGATGAGCCTGGTCACGCCGGGTCTGACCGCCGTCGCCCAGGACGAGGCGGCACTGGGCGCGGCGGCGGTCCGGCGGCTGCTCGAACGCATCGCCGAGCCCCAGGCCGCCCCGGTCACGGTCATGATGTCGACCCGCATCGTCCACCGCGAGTCCACCCGCGCCGTTCGCCCCTGAGCCGCAGCCACGTCGCCGGCGGGCTTCGGTTGCGGCACATTGTGGTGATCCGTTACGTTCATGCGCGAGAGTGAAGAGTTCATCACTCTGTACCGATGCAGGGCAGGGTTTTGGTGGTCGTCGACGCAGATAGTTAACGCAAGAAACCACCATCTGCCCGCGGTCGAGGCGTACATCGACGAGACCGGCGATCGGGGAACCTCGAAGAAGTCGTCGCCGTATTTTGCGGTGACTGCGGTGGTCATTCCGGATGAGTCCGCCTTGCATTTGCGCACGGTCGTCAAAGGAATGCGCGCTGAGTTCGGCATTCCGCCCGGCCAGGCGCTTCACTGGAACGACCATTTCCGAGTCCGCACCCCTGAGCGGCGTGAACTCGCCGCCCGACTGCTGGCGGGCATACCGGGGACGACGCTCAGCTACGTCATCGTCCGCAAGGAGAACATCGGCCGCAGTTGGAAGATGAGTGACGACGGTGCCATCTTCTACAACTACGCGATACGGCTGGCACTGGAACGGGTCGTCCACACCGCCGCCGCCTGGCCGGGTGGGCCGCGGCGCGTCGTCGTGCGCGCCGGGAGCGTTCGGCACATGGATCACACCGCGACCGCCGACTATCCGGCCCGGGTCACGCGTGGCGCGGGGAGTCGAGCCCACGCCGTGGTCACGCCATGGCATTTGCTGCACTGGCCGCCTCGCTGGTTCGGCGCAGACCGCTACGACGGCATCCAGGCCGCGGATCTCTATTCTGGAATTCTCCGCTGCGCTCTGGACGGAGCCGACGACGACGCTGCGTGCGGACGGTACCTCCTCCGTTGTCGCCATCAACTGCGGCGCAGTGGATCAGGGCGAATCCTCGGTTACGGCGTGAAATTCATCGGTGACGAGGGATACCTCGCCCGCCGCAGGTGGTGGACCGACCTCAACAGTTGGACTCCGTGACCGAGCCCCTAGGAGGGTTCCGGGGGCCACAACCACGACCTGCGTGGAGGGAGGCGATCCGCCTCCGGCCTTGCCCGGCAACCCTCCTAGGGGCTCCGCTACCTCAAGTAGACACCATGCCGTGTCCCGAGACAAGCGCCGACGCGCTCAAGGACGACGGCGGAGCCAGACGTCCGTGACGGCGTGGGGCGCGAGGTCGAGCTCCAGGCCGCCGTCGGCGCCGAGGGGTTGCCAGCTGCCACCGGGCGCGGTGGCCTCGACGGTGCCCGCCGCCGCCCAGCCCAGCCGCACCCGCACCGGCGCGGCCGACAGCGAGCGCAGCCGCGCCAGGACCACGCCGTCGGAGTCGGCCGGGCGCAGGTCGGCCAGCACGTCCTCGCCCGGCGAGACCAGCAGCCCGGCAGCACCCGACGGCGCGACGGGGCCGGCGTACTGGCGGGAGACCAGCGGGTGCAGCAGGTCGTCGCCGAAGCGGCGGACGGCCGCGGCGTCGTGCGGGCGGGCGGCGAACCGGTAGCGGAACGTTTGCGTCCCGCCCTGCGCGGCGCGGAAGTTCGTGAAGTGCAGGTTGTTCATCAGCCAGCTGTTGACGTGCCCGGCCGGCGCGTCGAGCGTCCGCGCCCACCGGCCGGTCTGGAAGCCGCCGAACTGCGCCAGCGGCGCGTCGTAGGACCCCCACAGGACCGGCGCGCCGGCCCCGGACGCCGACGACACGCCCACCGCGTGCTGGATCGCGTACCAGTCCTTGCTGGTGTCCGCCAGCTGCTCGTGCTCGGCGACGAACGCCGCTCCCGCCGTCTCGACCAGGAACCGCGGGTCGGCGACGGCGAACGGGAACGTGACGAACAGGCTCTCGGGCGCGAACGTCTCGGCCTTGGTGACGGTCACGTCCAGGTCGATCAGGTCCGACGACGGGTACAGCCGCAGCGTCGTGCTCGCGTCGACGCCGGCGACGCTGCCGGACCACGTCAGGGCCGTGTACGCCGGCCCGCGCACGACGCGCACCGGCGCGCTCGACGTCGCCGCCGCCCGGTCGAACTCGGGGCCGGGGAAGTCCGGGTGGAAGTCACGCGGCCGGACGAGGAACGGGTGGTCGGAGTCGGCCGGGATGGTCTCGGCGACCAGCGCACCCAGTGGGAAGGCTCCGTCCGCGTCGACCAGCTCGGCGCCGGTGCGGCGGTCGACGAGGCTCACGACGCCGCCGCGCCCGGGGTCGACGGTGACGGCGTACTCGGGCGTCTCGACGGTGCCGGCAGTGGCGGCTGCGGCGTCCTCGACCGCCTCCGCCGGCAGCTCCATCGTCGTGACCCCGAACGGCTCGACCGTCGCCGTCACCACCGTGGTCCCGCGGCCGGCCAGCTCGACCACCACGGGTTCGGTGCGCCGCCGGGCTGTCGGGTTCACCACGACGATCGACGGGCCGCCGAGGCAGGTGCGGTCGGTGCCCAGCCCGGTCCGGTGCATCGCGGAGTCCGCGACGTCGCCGGAACCGCTGGCGAGCAGCCGGAACAGGCCCTCGGCCGCCACGTGCCGGGCGATGTCGTAGGCGCCGTAGGCGAATCCCGCCTTGGCGTTCCAGTGCGACGCCGTGTAGACGCTGTCCGGGCGCGAGAAGCTCTCCCACGAGCCCCAGGTGTGCTCGCCGAACAGCCAGAGCTGCTCGTCGACGAACGCGAGGTCCTCGGCCAGCTCCGCCCGCGACCGCAGCCGCACGGGTCCCCGTGAGTGCCCGAGCACCGAGGCGAGGTCGACCGCGCCGTCGCCGCGCAGGTCCGACAGCGCGTGCAGCACCTCACCGGTCAGCTGGTGGGTCCGCGCCTGCCGGTACACCGACAGCTCGCGGGCGGTCGAGCCGTGGCCGTGCGACCACCAGTCGGCCCATTCGCCACGCACGACCGGCAGCTCGACGGTCTCCGCCACCCGCTCGAGCCGGTCCAGCGCCTCGTCCATGGTGGCCAGGCGCATCGGGCGGTCGGGATGCAGCTCGTTCCACTGCTCCATGAGCGGCAGGAACTCCAGCGTCGGCCACCGGTTGTCGTTGGCCGCGTGCACGACGGCGACGTCGAACGGGTAGTCGTCGCGCTCGTCCAGCTCGTCGACGAGGGCGGCGATCCGCTTCGCCGCCAGCCGCACGTCGCCGTCGATGATCCCCCACTCCTCGCCGATGCCGTAGTGGGTGCTGAGCAGCACGAACACCCGCGAGCCGTCCGGGCCTTCCCACCAGAACCCGCTGGGCTGCGGGAACGGCGGACGGCCGTGGTCGGGGTTGAGCGCCATCACCAGGCGGCTCACGCCGTGCCGGCGCATCGCCGGAACGCTGCCCCAGGACAGCCCGTTGACGTCGCCGTGCTGCTCGGTCCGCACCGGGATGCCGGCCTCGGCCAGCGGCTCGAGCGCTTCGTACATGCGCTCCAGCTCGCGCTCGCCGGGCAGCTGCGTCAGGTTGAGGTAGCCGGCGGTGACGGCGACACGGCCGGCCTGCACGAGCCGTCGCAGCCGGTCGACGTCGGCGCGGCCGGCGCGGCGGACGAACTCGATGACCGGACGGCTCACCTCGAGGGTCCACCGCAGTGCGGCGTCGCCGTCACCCGCGGTCCGGTCGCACAGGTCGAGGACGTGCCGGACGATGTCGCGGTGCTGCCGGTCGATGAGCCGCGGGCTGTCGGTGTAGCCGACGTCGTGGTGGGTGTGCGGGACGAGCAGGACCTCGTGGACGCGCGAGCCAGACGGCACGATGACACTCCGTTGTGGGAACGATCTCGGCACGCCGAGCCAAGCATGGCCCTCGGCGGGTCGTCAAGGTTGCCGCCGTTGACCTGGAGTTTCATCCAAAGTCGGATCAGAAAACGGTTTCCGGCAGGTTGTGGCGGGGTTGACGCTGCCGAGGAGCGCTTGTCATGATGCGGGCGGATGATGGGATCGATCCCATCTTCGTCTCCGCCGTGCTGTCCGAGCGCGCGGCGGGACGACCTCGACCGACGAGAGGGAGCGCAACGATGCGGAGACCCATGGTGCTGCCGGCAGTGGTGGCCGGAGCGGCCACACTCGCCCTGACCGCCTGTGGGGGCGTCGGCGGAGGCGACGACTCCGACGGCGGCGGCGACGCGCAGTCCGGAGACCTCACCGCCGACCCGAGCGGCTCGATCACGACCATCGGCTTCGCGCTCCCGGACGAGATCGCGACGGTGCGCGTCGACACGTTCCGGGAGATGTACCCGGACGTCGAGGTGAACATCAACGAGGGCGGCTTCGACGAGCAGCAGTTCCTGACGTCGGTCTCCAGCGGCAACCCGACGGAGCTGGTCTACATCCCCGGCGACCAGGTGGGCGCGTTCGCCGCCCGCGGCGCCATCCAGCCGCTCGACGAGTGCATCGAGCAGCGCGACATCGACCTCGGCCAGTACCGCCCGAACGTCCTCGACCTGGTCCAGTACGACGGCTCGACCTACGCGATCCCGGAGTTCTACAACACGCCGGTCCTCATCGTGAACAACGCCGTCCTGGCCCAAGCCGGGCTGACCGCCGAGGACATCGACATCTCCGACCAGGAGAGCCTGCTGGCCGCGGCCCAGGCGCTCACCGTCCGCAACGGCAGCACCTACGAGCGCATCGGCATCCACCTGCGGCTGCCCGATCTCACCCCGTTCTACGGCGTGGTCGACGGCAACCCGTGGGTCGCGGCCGCCGACGACTTCCGGCTCGACGACCCCGCCACGGTCGCCACCATGGAGCGGCTGAAGGCGGTCCAGGACGCCCAGGGCGGCCACACCGCCCTCAAGGACTTCGAGAACACCTGGGACCTGTTCGGCGAGGGCAACCCGTTCGCGCAGAACCAGGTCGGCGCGATGGTCATCGAGCAGTGGTACGTCAACGTGCTCGCCAACACCTCGCCGGACGTCGACATCACCGTGCTGCCCATCACCGACGCCGGTGGCGAGACCGTCACCTGGGCGACCTCCAACGCCTGGGCCATCCCGAAGAACGCCGACAACACCGCCACGTCGTGCGAGTTCATGAAGATCATGACCGCGCCCGACACCTGGGCCGCCGCGGCCGAGGAGCGCATCCGGCTGCGCGAGGCCGAGGGCAAGGCGTTCACCGGCATCTACACCGCCAACGAGGCGGCCGACGACCAGGTGTTCGGCGAGCTGTACACGCCGGGAACCGGCGAGAACCAGAAGTGGGACGACGCCGTCCAGGCCGTCCTCGAGGCCCAGTCCGACGCCTGGGTGGTGCCGGCGAACCCCGTCGGCGCCCAGTTCAAGGCCGCCTGGCTGGAGGCCACGAACCGCATCCTCGCCGGTACCCAGGACGCCGAGAGCGCCCTGGCCGAGGCCCAGGACAAGGTCGAGCAGGCGCTCGCCGATGTCGGCTGACGTCTCCACCGCGCCGGTGGCGCCCCCGATGTCGCGGGGGCGCCGCTGGCGCGCGGCGTGGCGCCGGCCGGAGACCCGGTGGGCGTACCTGTTCCTGCTGCCGTGGATCGTCGGGTTCCTCGCCTTCACCGCCGGCCCGATGATCGCCAGCCTGGTGCTGTCGTTCACCGACTACGACGTCATCAACCCGGCGTCGTACGTGGGCGGCGAGAACTACCAGCGCATGATCGAGGACCCGCAGGTCCGGACGGCGCTGTTCAACACGCTGCTCTACACCGTGATCCACGTGCCGCTGTCGATCGCGATCGCGCTGGCGCTGGCGGTGCTGCTCAACCAGATCGGCGGCCGGTTCGCCGGGTTCTTCCGCACCGTCTTCTACATGCCCGCGATGACGCCGACCGTCGCCGTCGGCGTCCTGTTCCTGCTGCTGCTGAACGGGCAGAACGGGCTGGTCAACGCCGCGCTGGGACTGTTCGGCATCGACGGGCCGGCGTGGACGACGGATCCGGCGTGGGTGCGCTGGGGCATCATCATCATGAGCCTCTGGACCATCGGCGGCACCATCGTCATCCTGTTCGCCGCGCTGAAGAACGTGCCGATGGACCTCTACGAGGCCGCCCGCATCGACGGAGCCGGCGCCTGGCGGCAGTTCCGCGAGGTCACCGTCCCGATGATCTCCGGCTCGCTGTTCTTCGTGACCATCGTGAACACCATCGCCTCGCTGCAGATGTTCACCGAGGTCTACACGATGTTCTACGGCAACGCCCAGAGCCAGCTCCAGGCGTCGGACAGCGCGCTGTTCTACGTCATCTACCTGTTCCGGCAGGGCTTCCAGTTCCTCGAGATGGGCTACGCGTCGGCGCTGGCCTGGGGCCTGTTCGTCATCGTGCTGATCGTCACGCTGGTGCAGGTGAAGCTCGGTGACCGGTTCGTCTACTACGAGGGGGACGACCGATGACGATGGTCCAGGTCGAGCCGGCCCACGAACAGCCCGGTGCGGACCAGCGCCGGCGTGCACCGTCCGGCACCTCGCCGGCCCGCCGGGTGATCCGGACGGGGTTCATCGTCACCGCGGTCGCGCTGGTGGCGGCGACGTTCACCTATCCGTTCCTGTGGTTGATCAGCGCCTCGCTGAAGCCGCGATACCAGGTGTTCGACAACCTGCTGATCCCGCGCGAGGTGCAGCCGCAGAACTACACCAGCCTGCTCGACGCCGTGCCGTTCCTCACCTGGTTCGGCAACAGCATGATCGTCGGCGTCATGGCCGCGCTGACCGTGACGCTGAGCAGCGCGCTCGTCGCGTTCGGCTTCGCCTACTTCCGGTTCCCCGGCCGGAACCTGCTGTTCCTGCTGGTGCTGGGCACGATGATGCTGCCGGCGGCGGTCACCATGATCCCGACGTTCCTCATCTGGCAGGAGCTCGGGCTGTCGCAGACCCAGGTGCCGCTGTGGGCGCACAACGTGTTCGCGTCGGCGTTCTACGTGTTCCTCATGCGGCAGTTCTTCCTCAGCCTGCCGCGCGACACGTTCGAGGCGGCGCGGGTCGACGGCTGCGGGTACTTCGGGCTGTTCTGGCGCATCGCGATGCCGTTGTGCAAGCCGGCGCTCATCGTGGTGTTCATCTTCGAGTTCCGGGCCAGCTGGACCGACCTGATCCGGCCGCTGATCTACCTCCAGGACGAGGCGCTCTACACCCTGCCCCGAGGGCTGAAGGCGGTGCTGGACGCGTTCGGCCAGGGCGGCGAACAGCGGTGGGAGATCGTCATGGCGGCATCGGTGCTGGCCACCGTCCCGCTGATCATCCTGTTCTTCTGCGCCCAGCGGTACTTCGTCGAGGGGATCGCCACGCAGGGGCGCAAGGGGTGAGCATCGTAAGCGAGAGCGCCGGGGGCCCTCCGAACGGGGGAGACATGGTCCAGAACGGGACAGGAAGAGCAGGGCGGATGAACGACACGGCACAGGCCCGGGGTGGACGCTCGGTACCACCCCTCCCCGGCGACGGCGGCGAACCCGCGGCCGCCGTGCTGTCCCTGGACATCGGCGGCACGAAGCTGGCCGTCGGCGTCGTCACGCCCGACGGCGCGGTGCACGGCCTGATCGTCGAGCCGACGCGCCGCTGGGAGGGTCCGGACGCGGTCATCCGCCGGCTGTTCGACGTCGGCCACCGGGCCGTCGCGGCGGCCGGGCTGGACCGGCCGATCGACGCGGTCGGGATCTCCTGCGGCGGACCGCTGGACAGCAGCACCGGCGTGCTCATCTCGCCGCCGCACCTGCCCGGCTGGATCGACGTCCCGCTGGGCGAGCTGACCCGCCAGGAGTTCGGCGTCCCGGCGTACCTCGAGAACGACGCGACGGCGGCCGCGCTCGGCGAGCACCGGTTCGGCGCCGCCCGCGGCGTGAGCACGATGATCTACCTGACCATCTCGACGGGGGTCGGCGGCGGCGCGGTCATCGACGGCCGGCTGCACCGGGGTGCGGCGGGCAACGGCGGCGAGCTGGGTCACCTGATGGTCCGCCCCGGCGGCCGGCTGTGCTCGTGCGGGCGTCGCGGCTGCCTCGAGGCGTACGTCTCGGGCACGAACATCGCCGAGCGGGCGGCGGAGGGCCTGCGTGCCGGCGCCGCCTCGTCGCTGCGCGACGCCGACCCGCTGACGGCGGCCGACGTCGCCGCGGCGGCGCGGGCCGGCGACGCGTTCGCCCGCGAGATCTGGGCCGAGACGACCGACGTGCTGGGTCAGGCGCTCACCGACCTCGTCAACGTCTTCGAGCCCGAGCTCGTGGTCCTGGGGGGCGGGGTGACGCGGGCCGGCGCGATGCTGCTGGACCCCGTCGCCGAAGCGGTCGCGCGCGACGCGATGCCGCCCGCGGCCAAGGCGGCCCGCGTGGTCCTGGCCGGCCTCGGCGACGTCGTCTGCGTCGTCGGTGCCGGCGTGGTGGCTCTGGATGCCCTGGAGGTCCCCTCGAGCCGCCGGTCCGCCCGAAGCGCGGACCGATAGTGCTCATCGGCCATTGCATGATCCGACGTTCGAAAGTGATGGAGGTGGAGCATGCCTGACCAGATCGAACAGCAGCTGGGTGACCACGTCGCCGTCGCCGAGGCGATGCGGGAACTTGTCCCGGTGGTGCGAGAAGTCGGTAGCCTCATCTGTGAGGCGTTCGCCTCGGGCGGCGTGCTGTACACCTTCGGCAACGGTGGCAGCGCCGCCGATGCCCAGCATTTCACCGGGGAGTTGATCGGGCACTACAAGCGCGACCGCCGGCCGTTGCCCGCGGTGACGCTGACGACCGACCCGACCGTCATGACCTGCATCGCCAACGACTACTCCTACGACGACGTGTTCGCCCGGCAGGTGACCGCGCTGGCCCGTCCCGGCGACGTCGTGGCCGCGTTCACCACCAGCGGGAAGTCGCCCAACGTCGTCGCCGGGCTCGCGGCCGCCCGCGCGAAGGGCGCCACCACCGTCCTGTTCGGCGGCGGCGACGGCGGACCGGCGCGCGCCCACGCCGACCACGTCCTGCTGGCGCCGTCGACGCAGACGCCGCGGATTCAGGAGATGCACACCCTGTCCCTGCACCTCATCAGCGAGATGGCCGACGAGTGGGCCGCCGCGACCGAGAGCACCGCGACCCAGAACACCCCGGAGGATCCGACAGCCAGGGAGGCTGATGCGGCACCGGCGGCGACGCGGGGCCGGAGGTCTCGCCGAGTCGCCGGTCCGGACCGTTCGCCGATGAGGGAGAGAGAGGAGTCGCCGCATGAGCCGACCGACTGATGTCATGAGTGCCGACGAGTACCGGCCGCTGGCCATGCGGCAGCGCACGCTGCACATGGTCGGCAACTCCCACCTCGACCCCGTCTGGCTGTGGCCCTGGCAGGAGGGCTACCAGGAGGCCCGGGCCACGTTCTGGTCCGCCATCCACCGCATGGAGGAGTACCCCGACTTCGTCTTCACCTGCGACCAGGTGGTGCTGCTGTCGTGGGTCGAGGAGCAGGACCCGGAGCTGTTCGAGCAGATCCGCAAGCGGGTCGCCGAGGGCCGGTGGGTGATGACCGGCGGCTGGTGGGTCGAGCCCGACTGCAACATGCCCGGTGGCGAGTCGTTCGTCCGGCAGGGGCTGTACGGCCAGCGCTACCTGCACGAGAAGTTCGGCGTCATCGCGACCGTCGGCATGAACGTCGACCCGTTCGGCCACAACGCGATGCTCCCGGCCATCCTGAACGGGCAGCGGATGGACTCCTACACGTTCCTGCGCCCCGGCCCGCACGAGAGCGACCTCGACGGGACGGCGTTCTGGTGGGAGGCCCCCGACGGCAGCCGCGTGCTGGCGTACCGCATCCCGTTCGAGTACTGCAGCCCGCCCGGCGACGTCGCGTACCAGACGGAGAAGTCGCTGGGCCAGCTGGACCGCTCGCTCGGCGACGTCATGATCTTCTACGGCGTCGGCAACCACGGCGGCGGCCCGACCAAGGCGAACATCGACTCCATCCACCGCCATGACCAGCGGGGTTCGTACGGAAGGATGATCATGTCCTCGCCGCGCCGCTACTTCGACGAGCTGATCGCGCGCCGCGGGCCGGACGGCCTTGCCGACCTCCCGGTCTGGCGCGACGACCTGCAGCACCACGCGTCGGGCTGCTACTCGTCGCACTCCGGCATCAAGCAGTGGGTGCGACGCACCCAGGCGGCGCTGTTGTCCGCGGAGCGGTGGGCCGTCGTCGGCTCCGTCACGCACGACGACGACTACCCGCGCGACGAGCTCGGGCACGCGTGGAAGCAGCTGCTGTTCAACCAGTTCCACGACATCCTGCCGGGCTCGGCCATCGAGCACGCCTACGACGACGCGCGCGACCAGCTCGGCGAGGCCGTCGCGATCGCGAAGCGGATCATCACGCGCGTGCACAACCGCATCGCGCGCGATGTCGCGATCCCGTTCCAGGACGGCACCCAGCCGGTGCTGGTGTTCAACCCGCACCCGTGGGCCGTCACGGCCGACGTCGAGCTGCAGTACGGCGTGCAGCCCACCGGCGTCCACGTCGTCGACGCCGACGGCGAGCTGGTGCCGTCGCAGCCGATCCAGTCCGTGGCGACGACGAACGACAAGGGCCGCGGCGCGGTCGTGTTCCGGGCCGAGCTGCCGCCGCTGGGCTACCGGCTGTACCGGCTGCTGCCCGGGGTGGCGCCGGCCGGCCTGACGTGGAGCGGGGGCGCCGCGCCGGGCTCGCTGTCGGCGTCTGAGACGGTGCTCGAGAACGACGTGCTGCGCGCCGAGTTCGACCCCGCGACGGGCTGGCTGTCCAGCCTGCTCGACAAGCGCACCGGCGTCGATCTCGTCGCCGGCGCCGTCGGCGAGCACACGCAGGTCAGCGAGGACCCCACCGACACGTGGGGGCACGGCGTCGTGTCGTACGCGTGGCCGGGCGAGGCCATGAAGACGACCCGGATCGTGCTGCGCGAGAACGGTCCCGAGCGGGCCCGGCTGCGGGTCGAGCGCTCGTGGGGCCGGTCGACGCTGACCGAGGAGTTCATCCTCCGGCAGGGCGCCGACGAGCTCGAGGTGCGGGCGACCATCGACTGGCGCGAGCAGGCGCACCTGCTGAAGCTGCGGTTCCCGGTGGCGCTGGCCGACCCCGAGGCGACCTACGAGATCCCGTTCGGCACGCTGCGCCGTCCTGTCGACGGCGCCGAGGAGCCCGGGCAGTCGTGGGTCGACCTCAGCGCGCCGGGCGCCGGGCTGGCCGTCGTCAACAACGCCAAGCACGGGTACGACGTGTCCCCGGCCCACGACGGCGCGTCGCCGTCCATCGGCATCACGGCCGTGCGCAGCCCGGTGTACTCCTGGCACGACCCGCGGCTGCTCGACCCGGACGGCTTCTACTCCTTCCAGGACCAGGGCGTGCAGCGGTTCAGCTACCTGCTGGTACCGCACGCCGGCGACTGGCGCGCGGCCGGCCTCACCCGCCGCGCGGCCGAGCTGGGGTCGCTGCCGCGGGCCATGCTCGAGAGCTTCCACGACGGTGCGCTGCCGGCCGAGGCGAGCTACGTCGTCGACGACGGCGCCCAGGTGATGATCACCGCGGTCAAGGGTGCCGAGGACGGCGACGCGCCGGCGCCGGACCTGATCGTCCGGGCGGTGGAGACGACGGGGGTGGCGGCGGCGGGCGTGCGGCTGGCGCTGCCGCTCGTCGACCGGGTCGTCGAGGCCGACTTCGGGCCGCACCAGATCCGGACGTTCCGCGTGCCGCGCGATCCCCGGCAGCCGATCGTCGAGGTCGACCTGCTGGAGTGGCCGGTCGACGGCGACGTGCCCGCTCAGCCCGTCGGCGCCGGGCCGGCTTCGGGCGACGGTGCTCACGGCGACGGCCGGCTCGGTTCGGCCGAGCCGAGCGAGGGCGCGTTCACGCCGGCCGAGCGGCTGGCGGCCGGCGAAGGCCCGCAGCACGAGGACGGCTCCGCGGGTGGCGCCTGAGCCTGGGCCGGCGCCGCCTCCGCTGCGGCTGGACGTGCTCGACGCGAGCGGCACCGTCGTCGGGAGCGCGGCCGTCGCCACGGGTGCGGCGGTCGACGAGCTGACCGCCGGCCCGCTCACGGCCGAGGTCAAGATCGGTGCGCCGTCGGCGACCGGGCTGCACGAGGTCGCGCTGTCGGTGCTGAACCCGACGCCGGCCGCGTTCACCGGGCACCTCCGGCTGGTCGCGACGGTCGCCGACGCCGCGGATCCGTGGTGGCTGATCCCCGGACTGTTCTACGGTGAGAACCGCCCGGCCGACTGCGACCGCCGGTTCCCGCGGTTCGAGGCCCGTGCGGACGACCCGCCCGGCATGGTGAGCGACCATTGGTCGTTCCGGTCCGACCGCGCGGCCACGGCGGCGGTGTTCGCTTGGGGCGAGTCCGGCGGCGTGGTCGTCGCGACGGCCGAGGCGTCGCCGTGCGGCCCGGCCGGCATCGGGTTCGCCCACCGCGGCTCGGCCGCCGACGTCCACGTCGTGTTCCCGTTCCGCGAGGACCCGGTCACGTACTACGGGTCCGGGACGCCGCTGCCCGCGCAGGCGGCGACGTACACCTGGCAGCCCGGCGAACGGGTCGAGCTGCGGGCGGCTGCCGCGACGCTCCCGGCCGACCGCCACGCGTACGCGCCGATCCTGCGCGCCGTCTACGAGCAGAACCGGCTGCTGCACCCCGTCACGCCGTGGGTGACGGTGCCGGAGGCGGCCGCGATCGCCGCCGAGGGCCTGGTCCGCTGGCACTACGATCCCGACCCCGGCGTCCTGCTCGAGACCGTCGGCTTCGACCGCGAGGTGAGCGGCGGCGACGGGCGCCCCGTCGACCGCCAGGCCATGCACGTCGGCTGGGTCAGCGGCATCCCGTGGGCGTACGCGCTGCTGGCGCACGGCCGCCGGGTGGGCTCCTCGGCCGCCGTCGACGCCGCGACGCGGGTCGTCGACTTCTGCTGCGCGAACCTGTCGCCGTCGGGCACGTTCTGGGGACGGTGGGAGCGGGCCGGCGGCTGGACCCAGAGCTGGACGCCGATCCGCGACGGCCTGCACGCGCGGACGCTGGGCGAGGCGACGCTGTTCCTGCTCCGGGCCGTGGAGCTCGACGATCGTGCGGAGTGGGTCGCGGCGGCGCGGTCCAACCTCGACGTCGTCCGCGACCGGCAGCGCGCCGACGGCAACCTGGGCTCCGTCCACGACGCGATGGACGGACGGGTGCTGTCGTGGGCCGGCGCGTCCGGGCTGACCTGGATCTCGGCGTTCTGCGAGGCCGGCGCCCTGGACGACGACGGCTCGTACCTGGCGGCGGCGGTCCGGGCCGGCGAGTACTACGCCCCGTTCGTCGAGCGGGAGTTCATCCACGGCGCCCCCGAGGACGTCGACCTGGCGCCGACCTCGGAGGACGGCTACGCCGCGGTGATGGCGTACGTCGCGCTGCACCGGCGCACCGGCGACGCCCGCTGGCTCGACCTCGCCCGGCGGGCCGCGGACTGGATGCTCACGTTCCGCTACACCTACAACGTGCGGTTCGCCCCGCGCACGCCGCTGGGCGTCTACGGGTTCGCCACGCGCGGCGGCGACCAGGCGTCGCCGTCGAACCAGCACCTGCACGCGTACGGCCTGGTCTGCACCCGCGAGCTGGCCGAGCTGTCGGCGGCGACGGGCGATCCGCACTACCGCGAGCGGGCCGACGAGGCGCTGGCCTGCTTCCGTCAGCTGCTCGCGACCGCCGACGGTGAGCTGAACTCGTACCGCGGCATGATCACCGAGCGCTACTACCAGACCGAGTGCTTCCAGCCGAAGGGCATGGTGCTCACGCTGTCACACGCGTGGAGCGCCGGCGTGCTGCTGCTCGGCTGCGAGCAGGTGCTGGGCCTGGACTGATCGGGGATCGCTCAGATGCCGCAGCTGGTGCTGGGGCCGTTCTCGATCAGCCGGCGCGGACCCGGACCGTGTTCGCCCAGTTCGTCGTGCCTGTTGGCCAGCGCGCACCGGCGCAACGACAGGCAGCCGCAGCCGATGCAGTCGGTGAAGTCGTCGCGCAACTGCTGCAGGCGCGCGATCCGATCGTCCAGGTCGGCCCGCCACTGACGGGACAGCCGCTCCCAGTCCTCCTGGTTCGGCGTGCGGCCGTCGGGCAGGCTGGCCAGCGCGCGGTTGATCTCGGCCAGCGGGATGCCGACCCGCTGGGCGATGCGGATCAGCGCGACCCGGCGCAGCGTCGCCCGCTTGTAGCGTCGCTGGTTGCCCGACGTGCGCCGCGACGTGATGAGGCCCTGCCGCTCGTAGAAGTGCAGCGCCGACACCGCGACGCCGCTGCGTTGCGACAGCTCGCCGACGGTCAGCTCGGACTTGTTCCACGCGACGGTGTCCACGGTGGCGTCTCCTCGACGGCTTGACCTCAACATTGCTTCAGGTTTTAGCGTAGCCGTGACGCACGCCAAGCCCAAGCATCGAGGGGACCGTATGCACGCCATCCGCCTGCACGAGTTCGGCCCGGCCGAGAACCTGCGGTACGAACAGGTGCCCGACCCGGTCCCGGCGGCGGGCCAGGTCCGGGTCGCCGTCGAGGCCAGCGGCGTGCACCTGATCGACACGACGCTGCGCGCCGGGCAGGGCGGCGGTGGTTCCCTGCCGTTGCCGGCGCTGCCGTCGATCCCCGGCCGCGAGGTCGCCGGTACCGTCGACTCCGTCGGTGACGGCGTCGACCCGGCCTGGGTAGGCCGGCGGGTCGTGGCGCATCTCGGTGGCGCCGGCGCGGGTTACGCGCGGCTGGCCGTGGTGCCGGTGGAGTCGCTGCACGTCCTGCCCGACGGCTTGGCCGCCGACGCGGCGGTCGCGATGATCGGGACGGGGCGGACGGCGGTCGGCGTGCTGGCCGCGGCCGCTCTGACCGCCGACGACGTCGTGCTGGTCACGGCCGCGGCGGGTGGTCTGGGCAGCCTCCTCGTCCAGGCCGGCCGCAACGCCGGCGCCGTCGTCGTCGGGGTCGCCGGCGGCGCCGAGAAGGTCGAGCGGGTCCGCGCGCTGGGCGCCACTCACGCCGTCGACTACACGGCGTCCGACTGGCCGGAGCGGGTCCGTGCCGCACTCGGGTCCCGCGAGGTGAGCGTCGTCCTCGACGGCGTCGGCGGCGCGCTGGGCCGGGCGGCGATGGAACTGCTCGGCGTCCGCGGCCGGCTGGTGATGTTCGGCTGGTCGTCCGGCGAGCTGGTCCCGTTCACCTCCACCGACCTCGTCGAGCGCGGGCTCACCGCGACCTGGCCGATCAGCCGGCACCAGATCGGCCGGCCCGGCTTCCTGCGTGGGCTGGAGACCCAGGCCCTGGCCGAGGCCGCCGCCGGGCGGCTGGTCCCGCTGGTGCACCGCTTCCCGCTCGAACGCGCCGCCGACGCCCACACCGCCCTCGAGACCCGCCGGACGACGGGCAAGGTCGTCCTGGTCTGATCGGGCGCTGGGCCGGCCTACTCGGCGCAGAGCAGGCCGGGGA
The DNA here is from genome assembly GCF_003579925.1 of Jiangella rhizosphaerae. GTDB lineage: Bacteria > Actinomycetota > Actinomycetes > Jiangellales > Jiangellaceae > Jiangella > Jiangella rhizosphaerae. Next base: position 40,873 of record NZ_QUAL01000186.1, read on the forward strand.
AGCCGACGTCGTCGCCGAGCCACTCCTGGCCGCTGCTCGTCTGCGTGGTCTCGCGCTGGTGTGCCCGGCAGGCGCGCAACCGCAGCGTGTGGACCACCTGCTCGGCCTCGTCGAGGTCGTCGGCGGCGATGGTGGCGCCGACCTCGTCGCGGTACACCGTCGGCAGTGCCTCCAGCGGCAGGCCGCCGGGCACGGCGTACAGCTCGGACAGGTGCACGGGGCCGAGCTCGTGCCGCACGCCCTGGTAGATCGCGACCTGGCCGTTGCTGACGCCGACGTAGTACTGGTCGCGGACCCAGCCGTTGGCGCACGTCAGGCCGGCCCAGCCGATCACGATCAGGGCCGCTACGGCGATCATGGGCCGCAGCCACCGGCGCCGGCGTCGCCGCCTGGCGCGGGGGGCGTACCGCACGGCCTCGGGGTCCTGATGAAACTCCGCCGTCTGGTCCTCGACGGTCTCGGCGGCCGATCCGACGACGAACGCCTCGGCGGTCTCGCCGGTGACGGCGGCGTCGGCCTCGAGGAACTCGCCGATGACGACGGTGACGTTGTCGGGTGCTCCGGCGTCGAGGGCCATCGCGATGAGCTGGTCGGCGGCGTCATCGACGGTGTGCGCGTGGGCCAGCGTCGCCTCGATCTCGTGATCGGTGACGACGTCGGAGAGGCCGTCGCTGCAGATCAGCACCCGGTCGCCGGCGTACACGTCGATGATCGAGTAGTCCGGGTGGATCGGCGACTGCCCTTGCAGCACCTTCGTCACGACGGAGCGTGCGGGGTGCTCGCGGGCGTCCTCGGGGGTGATGCGCCCGTCGTCGACCAACGACTGGACGAACGTGTGGTCGCGGGTGATCTGCGTCAGCGAGCCGTTGCGCAGTAGGTAGGCCCGGGAGTCGCCGATGTGGCCGAGGGCCAGCTGGACGCCGTTCCACAGCAGCGCCGTCGACGTCGTCCCCATGCCGGCGCGGGCGGGGTCGGCGCGCGCCATGTCGTCGATGCGGCCGTTGGCGGCGATGACGGCCGCCGCCAGCACGTCGAGTGGGTCGCCGTCGGTCAGGTGGTCGGCGTTGAGGAGTTCCTCGATGGCCGCCCGGCTGGCGACCTCACCCGCTGCGTGGCCGCCCATGCCGTCGGCGACCGCCAGGAGATAGGGCCCGGCATAGCCGGAATCCTCGTTCCCCTCCCGGACCAGGCCGACGTCGGAGCGCGCGGCATAGCGCAGCGTCAGCGGCATCGATTCCCTACTCCCGCACCATCGAGGCGGCGGGGGCCCGGAACGCGCCCACCGCGTCGCCTCCCCCCAAGAGACTTGCCGATCACTGCGGATGGTAACCGGCCTCGGTTCCCGACCGGCGAGCCGCCACGCGGACGCCTGTCCACAGGCCGCACCGATTCGCTGACTTGTCCACATTTCCGGGTTCGGCGGGAGCGGGCGGTGGCCGGTCGGGCGAACGATGAAGGGGTCCGGCCGGTGGGGCCGGACCGAGGCCTCGGGCCTCGCCATCGTCGTGGGAGAGGACTCCATTCATGCAGCTCGAGAAGGGTGCCGCGGTGTGCGGCCTGGTGATTGCCGCGCTGGTCGCGGGAGGTGGGGCGGCTGCTCCGGCGTCGGCCGCCTCCGGCCCGCCGGTGGTCGGTGCGCCGGTGGCCGGCGCGCCGGTGGCCAGTGCGTCGGCTGCCGGTGCGTCTGTGGCCGGTGCGTCGGACACCGCGACGAGGCTGCCGGGCGTGGGGGCGAGGCTGCCGGGCGTGGCGGACCGGGCCACCGACTGCAGGCCGATGCCGCCGCCTCGGCATCGCCGATGGCTCGACGGCTTCGTGCTCGGCTGGGTTCCGCCGGGGCTCGGACCGCTCGTCACCGACTTCGAGTACGAGTGGGAGGACGTCGCATTCCGGTCGCGGGTCTGGGAGTCGGGCCCCTACCCCGACGAGTCGTACCGGGTCGATCTGCAGATCACGGTCATGCGGAGTCCGTCGTTCACCGACGTGGCGGCGCTCCGGGCGTTCCTGGTCGGTTACCTCGAACGCGATCCCGCCGTCTGGGCCACCGAGCCGTTCGCCCACCCCGACGGACCCGGCTTCACCGATGCCGGCGAACTGTTCTGGCTGGCCGAACCGGGCGTCGCCGTCCGCGTGTTCGGTGGCGGCGAGCAGATCGACTTCCGCGACCTCACCCGGACCGCCTGCGCCGTGCGGCAGGTGATGCCGATGAACTGACGCTCCGCGGCCGCGATCCGTGGGCGGGACCGGCCCGGGCTTCTCGTCGGCGGGTGTGGCGTTCGCCGGTGCGGTGCCGTTGGCCGTCCTCCTGCTGCCCCGTTCTCGTGCCGTGAACCCACGCCTCGAGCGGGTGGGGCGCATCGCGCGACGATGACCGCGTGGCTCACGGCGTCGCGGCCGAGCACGAGCAGCGATCAGGGGGACGGGGCGAGCCTGGGCACACTCGGCGTTGCTGGCGTGGTCTCGATGGGGCGTTGGTGCTTGTGGACAGCCATGATCATCAACGATCGCGGACATCACCAGGCGTTCTCCCGCTCCACCGGGACTGCGGGCCTGGTGACGCACCAAGACGCCTGGTGATGGCCCGCGGATCTCGGCGACGTCTCACCACGTGGGCACCGCGCCGGCCATCGCGGCGTTGATGGCCGTCACCGTCCTCGATGTCGAGCACCGTCTTCGTGCCACGCAGACGACGGTTGCCAACATCGAAGACGGCTCACGCATCGAAGACGCACCGACGTCGAACCCGGGCGAGTCGGCTGCACGTGGGCGGGACCATCGGGCAGCAGGGAACGGCCAGCGCCCTACCCGGCCGGTGCCACGACCCCGGCCACCGCGGCAAGCCCCGGCGAGCCCGGACACCGCCGCCCAGCCGTCAGGACCCGCGTTCGGCCGAACTCGTCCACGTCCGCGAGCCACCCGCGACTACCCCACGGAACCGCCCGCCGAGCCCCGTCACCGAGCCGCGGCCACAGTGAGGCCGCGCGCCGCCCGGTCCACGTCCCCGACGACACCGGCTTGACTAGGGAGGATGACATGCAGATGACCTAACGGCGATGCTGGACGCGTGATCGCCTCGTCCCGCTCCGCCACCGGGGGTGACCGGCGCGCCGTCTGGTTCGGCCTGCTCGGCCCGTTCGAGCTCCGCATCGACGGCCGCACGGTGCTCGTGACGAGCGACCGCCTGCGCGGCATCATCGCGGTGCTGGCGTCGTCGGCCGGGCGGACGGTGTCGCTGGACGCGATCGGCGACTACGTGTGGGGCGACGAGCCTCCGGTCAACGTGCGGCGCACGGTTCAGACGTGGATCGCCCGCCTCCGCGCCATGCTGCCCGACGGCGTCGTCGCGAGCCGGCCGGGTGGGTACGCGCTCGACGTCGAGCCCGACCAGGTCGACGTGCTGTGGTTCGAAGCCCTGCTCGACGAGGCGGCCGCGGTCGCCGACCGGCAGACCGAGCGGAAGCTTATCGGCCAGGCGATCGAGCTCTGGCGGGGTGCGCCGTACGGCGGCATCGAGGCCGACGCGCTGGTGGCCCTCGAGGTGCCACGCCTGACCGAGCGCTACCTGAGCGCCCTGGAGCGGGCGGTCGACCTGGCGCTGGCCGCGGGTGAGATCGACGACGCGGCCGGGCGGCTGCGCGACGAGACCGGGCGGCATCCGCTGCGCGAGTCGCTGTGGGCGCGGCACCTGCGATCGCTCGCCGCGGCCGGCCGGACCGCCGAGGCGCTGGCGACGTACGAAGAGGTGCGGCAGCGGCTGGTCGACGAGCTGGGCGCCGATCCTGGGCCGGAGTTGCAGCGGCTGCACGCCGAGCTGCTGAACCCCGCGCCCGGCGGCGAGCCGGTCGGCGGCGCCGGTCCGTTGCCGGCAGCGTCGGCTCGCCCGGCCGCCAACGCCGGCGTCGTCCAGCCGCGTCAGCTGCCCGCCGACGTCGCGTTCGTCGGACGGTCCGAGGCGCTGGCCGCGCTCGACGACGCGTTCGGGATCGCCGATCCCGATGGGTCCCGGACGGCGCTGGTCGCGGTCACGGGGCAGGGCGGATCGGGCAAGACGGCGTTGGTCGTGCACTGGGCGCACCGACGGCAGGCCGCGTTCCCCGACGGCCAGCTCTTCGTCGACATGCGGGGCTTCGCGGCCCGCCGGCCGCTCGAGCCGTTGACGGCGCTCGGCGAGGTGCTGAGCGGGCTCGGCGTCCCGGCCGACCAGGTCCCGGCCGGCCTGGACGCACGCGCGGCCCTGTACCGGACGCTGCTCGCGGATCGTCGCATGCTGGTCGTCCTCGACAACGTCCGCGACTCCGAGCAGGTCCGTCCGCTGCTCCCCGGCGCGGGTGGGCAGGTGCTGGTGACCAGCCGGAACGCGCTACGGGGGCTGTCGGCGCGCGAGGGCGCCCGCCGCATCGCCGTCGACCGGCTGCCCGCCGACGAGGCGGTCGCGCTGCTGACCGACCGGCTGCACAGGCACGGGCTGATGGTCGGCGGCGCCGACGCCGCGGGCGATCCGCACGGCCCTGACTCCACGCCGCGCCCTCACCTGGCCGGCGAGGGGCGGGACATCGGCGCGCCGATGGTCGGCGAACTGGCCGAGCTGTGTGAAGGGCTGCCGCTCGCCCTGCTCATCGCCGCGGAGTACCTCGCTCGCCACCGCGACCGCGACCCGGCGGCGCTGGTCCGCGAGCTGCGCGACGGCCAGGCGAGGATGGAGGCGCTGGACGACATCGACGACGGTCCGACGGCCAGTGTGCGGGCGGTCATCTCGTGGTCGTACGCCGCTCTCGACCCCGAGTCGGCGCGGATCTTCCGGTTCCTCGGATGGGTGACCCCGCTGGAGTTCAGCGCCGAGCTGGCCGCGTCCGTCGTCCAGTTGCCGCTGCCCCGGGTGCGGCGGCTGCTGGACCACCTCGCCGACCTCTCGCTCGTGGTCAGCGCGCGCGGCCGCTACCGCTTCCACGACCTCGTCCGCGTGTACGCCGCGCTGCTCGCCGGCGCGGTCGACGACCCCGATGAGCTGACGGCGGCCGGCCATCGCGGCCTCGCCTGGTACGTCCACAGCCTTCGCAACGCCGCCGACCGGCTGCGCCCCAAGGCGCCGGGGGCGCCGCCGCTTCCCGGTCCGTCCCCCGACGTCCAGCCGGTGACCTTCGCCGATCGCGAGTCGGCGTGGGCCTGGTGCCGGCTCGAGCACCGGGCCCTCATGTTCCTGACCCAGCGGCTCTCCGAGCTCGGCGGATACGAGGAGGTCTGGCAGCTGACGTGGGACTTCGGCCGGGTCCTGCTCATCGGCACGGCGCACCAGAACGAGCGCATCGAGGTCGCGCTGGCCGGCGTCGCCGCGGCGAGACACGTGAGTGAGGTCGCCCTGTACGTCGCCTACAACAATCTCGGCAACGCCTACCACCGCGGCGGCGCCGGCGAGCAGGCGGCCGCCTGTCTGCGCAAGGCTCTCGCCGGCTGCCGTGCAGCAGGTGACGTCGGCACGGAGTCGGCCGTGCTGATGAACCTGGGGATCACCCAGAACCGGGCCGGCGACCTGGAGGCCGCGGTCGAGACCTACCAGGAGTCGCTGGCGGCGGCCGCCCGATGGGAGCGGTCCGGCACCCCGGCGATGCTCCCGCCCGAGGTCGCGGGCTGCCACCTCAACCTCGGGAACACGCTCACCCTGCTCGGCCGCTACGAGGAGAGCATCGCCCACGCCCGCGAGGCGCTGGCGCTCAGCCGGCGGTCCGGCAACCGGATCATCGAGGGCATGAGCCTGGGCAACCTCGCCGAGGCGTGCCTGCGGACCGGCGATCCGCACCGCGCCGCCGACTACGCCGCGGCCGCCATGGCGCTGCTGCGCGAGATCGGCGCGACGGACGGCCTGGTCAACGTGCTGCTGACGGAGACGCAGATCAAGGTGGCGCTGGGCCGCCAGGACGAGGCGGCAGCCGCCCGCGACGAGGGCCTCAGACTGCTGGGGACGTCAGACGATCCTCGCCGGCAGCGGTTCGACGCCGCGCTGGGCGGCTGATCGCGCGGTGCTGCGACGGCGTCAGCCCTCGGCGCCGCTTGAACGCCGCACTCAGCGCGAACGCGCTGCCGTACCCGACCTGACGGGCGATGCTCTCGATGGTCGCGTCGCTCTCGCGCAGCAGGTCGGCGGCGACCGACAGCCGCCAGCCGGCCAGGTAGCTCATCGGCGGCTCGCCGGCCGGTGTCCACGGCGGGGACGCCCGGGCGCCCTGCGGTGAACGGACGCGACCGGCGGGCGGCGATGTGCCGCCCGCCGGCCGAGTCGAGCGGGGGTGAGCCGTGAACGGACCGGTCGCTCAGGCCGCGTGCATCGCGCGGCGGCGGGCCCGCAGTGCCAGCACGCCGGCCGCCACCAGGAGCGCCGCGAGCGCGAGACCCCCGGCCGTCCACACGCCGGTGTCGGGCAGCAGGTCGTCGTCCCCGCCGGAGCCCTCGTCAGAGCCGTCCGCGGCACCGTCGTCAGACCCGTCGCCGGAACCGTCCTCCGACCCGTCGCCGGACTCGTCACCGGGGCCGTCCGTCGGGGAGCCGGTGGGCTCGTCCGACGGCGACGGCGTGGACGTCGGGTTCTCGGGGGCCGAGGTGACCCGCAGCAGCACGTCGGTGCCGTCCCACACGGCGTCGAAGGCGTACTCGCCGGAGGTGACCTCCTGCGCCGGCAGGTCGGTGCTGCCCGGTCCCGCCGTGGTGACGACGGCGAACTCGTCGCCCTCGGCGGGCGCGAAGCCGTCGAGGACCGTGACGTCCCAGGTGAGGTCGCCGAGGGTCTGGTGATCCGTGGCGATCCGGTCGAACGTGCCGCACGGCTCGTGGCCACCGAGCTCGACGCCGAGGGTGCCGTCACCGGTGAACTCGCCGTTGACGGTGAGACAGCCGGGCGACGCGCCCGCGGCGACCGTCCCCGACTCCAGCGTCAGCGACCCGACGGTGCCGGTGCCGCGCAGCGACCCCTGCACCGTCGCCGCCGTCAGACCGAGGTCGCCGTCCACGGCGACGGTCCCGCCGTCCACCGCGAGCCGCGAGCCGTCGGCGTTCTGCGTCCAGTCGCCGCCGAGCGTCAGCGCGCCGTCACCGCTGTGCCGCAGCGTCCCGCCGCCGCGCAGGTCGCCGCCGAACGCCGTCGCCGCCTCGCCCGTCACGTCCAGGCCGGACGCCGCGTCGACGAGCAGCACGGAGCCGGCCGAGCCGCTGAGCGCGCCGATCGCCTCGTTGTCGTTGAGCACGAACGCGCCGTCGCCGGTGATCGACAGTTCGGCGGTGTCGGGAACCAGGTCGTGCAGGTCGGCGTGGTTGCTGTGGATCGTCGTGACGTGAGCGTCCTGGATCTCGAGATCGCCGGTCACGGAGGTGTCGCGGCGCAGCGCGACCGCACCGCTCTCCGCGACCGTGTCGCCGGTGTAGGTGCTCGAGCCGCCCTCGCTGAAGATGATCGGCGCGTCGATGCCGGCGCTGGCCAGCTCCAGCCCGTCGATGCCCTCGACCGACACCAGGTCGACGAACGACGGCGTCGCCCGCGTCTCGACCCGGCCGCCGCCGGTCTCGAGCCGCACGTCCGTCACCGTCAGGCCCGCGCCGGGCGCCAGCGTGGCCAGCACCGACCGCGCGCCCAGCCGGATGTCCTCGTCGAGCGTGATGGTGTCGGCCGTGCCGACGGTGGCGCCGTTGCCCACCGTCGTGATGCCCGAGCCGGCCGGGCCCAGCGCGACGGCGTCGTTCACGACGAGCAGCGATCCGGTGCCGCTGACCGACGTCAGACCCTCGTGGCCGAGCTGGCCCTCCTCGATGCTGAAGCTGCCCGGCGTCTCGATCGTGCCCACGCGCAGCTCGCCGTTGGGGTCGCTGGTCAGGCTGGCGAACTGCGGCACCGTCGCGGCGCCGTGGAGGTCGAGCGCGTCGTCGCCGAGGTGGAGGTCTCCGGCGAACTCGAGCGGGTCGCCGCCGGTGCCGCCCTGGACGCGCACCCAGGCGCCGACCGTCACCGGCTCGGCGAGGGTGACGGCGTGCGGCCCGGCGACCAGCGAGTACGGCTCGAGGACGCCGCCGGCGCCGAGCGTGATGGGCCGCTGGAACTCGGTGTCGCCGGTGAACTCCAGCGTCGCGTCCTCGACGACGGTGACCGCGCCGCCGGCGCCGCCGCAGTCGTCGCCCCCGCAGCGCAGCGTGACCGCGTCCTCGAGGCCGATCGTGCCGGCGTAGGTGGTGCCGCGCAGTTCGACGGTGCCGCCACCCCAGAACCGCAGGGCCTGGTCGCCGCCGCCGATCCGGGTCCGCAGCGTGGCACCGTCGGCGACGTTCACGATGTCCGTCGCGTCGGCCCCCTGGGCGAACCGCAGCTGGTGCGGCGCCTCGATCGTGAGGTCGGCGGCGACGTGGTGCAGGTGCTCGCCGGCGCCTGACGGGACCTCCAGGCTCGTCGCCAGCGTCGTCGGCGCGGAGACGTTGAAGAAGTGCGCCTCGATGTCGTCGCCGGAGAGGGCGTAGCCGGGCTCCTCGACCCGCAGCACGCTGAACGTGGTGCCGCCGAGGTCGTTGACGGCCTCCGTGTCGGCCGCGCCGGCGCCGAAGACTACGCCGTCGCCGTCGCCGGGGGCTCCGCCTCCGCAATCGGCCCAGTTCTGTGCGGTGGACCAGTTAGCATCGGCCGCGGCTCCGGTCCAGCGGCAGGTCAAGCCGAGGGCCTGGGCGGGTGTGGCGGGAAGTGTCAGTGCGAGCACAGCCGTGGTGGCGGCGCAGGTGGCGGCGGCCCGGAAGCGGGCATGGGTCGTCGAAGTCACGGGCTCGACCGTAGGGAGGGGGCGCGGCATGGACGAGTGGGGTTCCTACGTATGCCACTGGCCGGGCATGGGGGTTTCTACGGTTTCTCGGCGGTGCCGGTGATACGCGGCCTCGTCGACGGCGAGGCGGCCGCGCTCGCGGGCCGGTCGCTGCCGGCGCTGACGGGCGGCGCTCTGGCCGCCGCGCTGGAGTCGTCGCCGTCCGGCGTGCTGCGGCTGGCCCGGTACGAGCAGCTCAGTGGCCGCGAGCGGCCGGCGCACGATCGGCTCACCGCGGTGCTGCCGACCGTCGCGGACCCGTCGCTGCGCCGGGACCTCGAGGTCCAGCTGCAGCTCGGGGTGGCGTTCGAGCCGGCTTTCGGCGCGTTCACGCTCTCGCTCGACGGGCCGCCCGGCGTCGTCGAGTCGTCGGCGACGGCTGTCCGCGCACTGGTCGCCGTCGCGTTCGATCGTCTCGTCATGGACGGCATCGAGCCCGCGGGCGGCTGGACCGCGGCGCCGTCGGTGGCGGACTGGGCGGAGCAGTTGTCGCTCGAGGAGCGGGCCCGGCTCGGTCTGCTGGAGCTGCTCGCCCGCGACGACCCGGCCGAGATCCTCGACGCGATCGACCTGCTGTACTGGGTGCCGACGCTGTCGCTGGCGCACTCGCTGGTCGTCGAGGGGCTGCAGGTCGCCGACGCCGCCCGTCGTGCGGCCGAGCGTGCGGGACTCGGTGCGATCGGCCCGTTCCTCGACCACATCACCGGTTGCTGCTATACCACCCAGCTGCGGGTGGCCGAGGCGGCGGACATGGTCGACCGCGCACTGGCCGGGTTCGAGGAGTCCGGCAACTGGTCGTGGTGGATGCACGTGCGCTCGATCCAGCACGTCCTCGCCGTGATGTCGCGTGAGCAGCCGCCCGGTGGCGGCACGTCGTCGTCGGAGCTGGAGCGGCTGCTCCTCATGGGCGACTGGCGGGATGGCCGGCGGTCGCTCGGGCACTCGGTGCTCATGGAGCTGGCGATCGTGCTCACCAGTCTCGGCGACGCCGACGGAGCCCGCCGCATCATCCTCGCCGACGGCGACATCGACGACCTGGTGCTCACCAACCCCGACCGCGCGCTGACGGCCGAGATGCTGTGCGCGGCCGCCGTGGCCGACGGCGACACCGTCGAGGCGGCGCGGCTGCAGCGCATCGTCGACCACATGATGCCGTCGCCGTACGTCCTCATCGTGCGGGAACGGATGCAGGCGCTGCTGTCGGGGACCGCGGTGCAGGAGGCGCCCGTCGTCGAGGACCTGGGCCACGGGTTCGAGGTCTTCCGGACCCGGTGGCTGCTGCTGTCCGACGCCGTCCGCCGCGGCCGCCGCGACGCCGCGCTGGGCGCGCTGGCGAACCTCGACGCCTACGCCACCGAGGCGCGGATCGCCGCCGTCCGGACCCGGGCCGTGCAGCTGTTCCGCGCACCGGTGGCCCCCGCTGACGGGGTGCTGAGCACCCGGCAGCTCGAGGTCGCCACGCTCGCGGCCGCCGGGCGGACGAACCGGGAGATCGCGGCGGCGCTGTTCCTCGGCGTGCGGACGGTGGAGGGCTACGTGGCCAGTGCGCTGCGCGCCCTCGGGCTGGCGCGGCGCGAGGACCTCGCGACGGTGTCGCTGCCGGTCTCGCTCGGGGCGGCGTCCGAGGTGGCGGAGCCGGTGTACCTGACCCTGCGGCAGGGCCAGGTGGCGGCGTTGATCGCCGCGGGCGCGAGCAACCTCGACATCGCCGACACGCTCGGCATCACCGAGAAGACGGTCGACAAGCACATCGCGGCGATCAAGGACCGGACCGGGCTGGGCACCCGGACGGCCATCGCCGCGTCGTTCCACACCGTCCTCGCCCGGGCCGCCCTGCCCGCCGAGGTCCGCGGCCCCGTCCGGGCTGATGGGTGAGCGTCTACTGTCGCTCTGGCAACACCAACCGCTCACCCATGACGTGGCTTCGTGCCGACGAGGACGTCGACCGCGCGCTGCAGCACGGCCCCGCCGCCCACCTCGTCCGGCAGTGCGACGAAGCGGCGGCGGAACTCGCGCCGCGCCTCGCCGGGCAGGTCGTCGACGAACGCGCGGTAGCCGTGGGACAGAGCCCACCGCCACAGCGTCTCGCCGTCCGGCACCGGAATCGCGACCTCCACGTGCCGCGCGGTCGGACCGGCGAATCCGGCGGCCGCCAGCAGGCCGCGGAGGTCGACGGGCGCACCCATCCCGCCGTGCGGCGGCAGGAGCTCGGCGAACCCGGCGAACAGCCCGTCCATCGCGCCCTGGACGGCGTGCGGCGACGGCGAGCGGACGGCGGCGAGCGGACGGCGGCGCCGGCGGAGACGGCGATCCGCCCGCCGGGCGCGAGGACGCGGAACGCCTCGCCGGCGGCGGCCACCGGATCGTCGAGCACGTGCAGGACGAACGTCGACCCCACCACGTCGATGGACGCGTCGGGGAGATCGAGCCGGTGCGCGTCCATGACCCGGGCGTCGGCCGCGGGGAACGCAGCCCGCAGCCGCGCGACCATCGCCGGAGCGGCGTCGATCGCGGTCACCGCGCACCCCGCGCGCAGGGCCGGTCCCGTCAGCGCGCCGCGGCCGGCCCCGAGGTCGAGGAAGCGCGTCCCCGGAGCGAGCTCCAGTGCGGCTACGAACCGCTCGCCGACCTCACGGAAGAACGGCAGCACATCGTCGTAGTCGCCGGCGATGCGGTCGAACACGCGCCAGGAGGACTCATCTGCCACGGCCGCAGTCTCTGGCCCGTCGCATCGCACGGGCAACGGGTTTGCGCGTCCCAGTAGCGCGAGCCCAGCGCCGTCCGACCGGCACCGCGGCCCGCGCGCTCAGGGCGTCCAGCGGCTGGGGCCGGGGTCGCAGAACACGGTCTGTTCGGCCGCCCCGCCGGGTCGGCATTGACCGTCGATCAGCGCTCGATCGCCGATCGGTTCGTTCACGCTGACCTCGTAAGGGACCCAATCGTTGCCTTGGCAGTCGGCGGCGCCGGGGTCATCAGGCTCCACCCGGAAGGTGACGACGATCTCTGCCTCCCCGATCTCGATGTCCGGTTCCACCACGTCGCCGGTGACCCCGCTGTTGCAGGCGAGACGGGAGACGAGTGCGGTGAAGCCGGTGGACGCGGCCGTGAGCCGCTGATCTGGCTGCAGTTGCCACACGGCCGGGGCGCCGTCGACGGCCGGGACCTGCGACGGCGCGTCGCCGGGCCCCGAATCGGCGCACGCCGAGAGCATGACTGACAGGCCCATCCCCGTGAGGACGAGCGAGCCCGCGATGGGTCGTGCGAACCGCACAGGTCGAATCCTCGCTCGGCCGCGGCGTCGACGCAATGAAACCCCAGGCCGGTACCGCTGTGGCCTGGGGTCTCAGGATGCGCGCCCGAAGGGATTCGAACCCCTAACCTTCTGATCCGTAGTCAGATGCTCTATCCGTTGAGCTACGGGCGCTCGTTCCGCCATGAAGCGGACCGGTGACCGAGTGTACCGGTCCGAGCGGCGAGGCCGAAATCGGATAGCGTCGCCGCCCACCGGACCGCCTGCGACCAGCGCGAACACACCCTATAGCGTGTGACATGACACAATCGAGACGAGAAGGGTGACCCGCCCATGGGCCAGCAGCCGGCCAGCCTGACCATCACGAACGCGCACATCTTCGACGGCTTCTCGGCCGAGCTGACCGAGGGCGACGTCCACATCGTCGACGGCGTGGTCGTGGACCCGCAGACGACCGAGCACACCGGGCCGCCGGCCACCACCATCGACGCGCGCGGCGGGACGGTCGTCCCGGGCCTCATCGACGCGCACTGCCACGCGTACGGCGTCGGGCTGGACATGGTCGGCATCGAGTCCAGCCCGCTGAGCTACGTCGCGCTCAAGGCCGCGCGTCGCCTGAACAACGCGCTGCGCCGCGGCTTCACGACCGTCCGCGACGTCGCGGGCGGCGATCCCGGGCTCGCCCGCGCGCTGGACGAGGGCCTGGTCGCCGCGCCACGGTACTTCTACACCGGCCCCGCACTCTCGCAGACCGGCGGCCACGGCGACCCCCGTCCGGGCGACCGCGACCTGTGCGTCGGCCATGCGCACATGAGCGAGGTCGTCGACGGTGTCGACGGGGTCAGGCGCGCGGTCCGCGACCGGTTCCGCCGCGGCGCCCACGCGATCAAGATCATGGCGTCGGGCGGCGTGGTGTCGCTGACCGACCCGATCCGCCGGCCGCAGTACAGCGCCGACGAGGTCCGCGCGATCACCGACGAGGCGGCCCGCCGCGGGTCGTACGTCGCCGCGCACGCGTACTCCCCGGAGGCGATCGAGCACTCGGTGAGCAACGGCGTCCGCTCGATCGAGCACGGCAACCTGCTCGACGAGGCGACCGCCCGGCTGATGGCCGGCCACGACGCGTTCCTGGTGCCGACGCTCGCGGCGTACGACGCGATGGACCGGCGCGGCGACGAGCTCGGCATGAACCCGATCTCCAAGGCCAAGAACCGCGAGGTCCTCGATTCCGGCAAGCATGCCATCGAGCTGGCGAGGAGCGCCGGCGTCCGCATCGGCTTCGGCACCGACCTCATGGGTGACCTGGAGGACGACCAGCTGGTCGGGCTGCGGCTGCAGGTCGAGGTGCTCGGCGTCCTCGACGCGCTGCGCAGCGCCACCTCCGTCAACGCGCAGCTGCTCGGACGCGACGACCTCGGCCGCATCGGCGCGGGCGCGGCCGGCGACGTCGTCCTGTTCGACGGCGACCCGTTCGCCGACCCGTCGCTGCTGTGGAACGAGAAGGCCCGCACCGTCGTCCGCGCGGGCGCCGTCGTCGCCTGATCAGAGGCCGCCTGGTACGTACCACCATCCACAGCTGGTGAGGTGAGGTACGTACCAGAGTCCGTTTTGTCCGGAATTTTGGGATCCTCTGTGGTCCTGATCACCCCGCCCTCGGTTCCAGTACGTGAGATGCCGGTCCTAGCGTGCTGAGCATCCCCGCGGAACATCGCCCGTCTCCGAATGGCCTGAGATCTGGGCGGCTTCCGCATACCCGGAACGCGCCGCAGGGCCGACTGCGCGCACCGACACGAAGAGGGTGACCGCTACATGACGACGTTCGCCGAACCCGGAGCCGATCTCGATCTCGACGACGCGCCGACGTCCCACGCCCGGCTGCTGGCCTGGGTCCGGGAGGTCGCGGAGCTGACTCAGCCCGACCGGATCCACTGGTGCGACGGGTCCGACGAGGAGTGGGCCGCCCTCACCGACGAGCTCGTGGCGGCGGGCACGCTCGTCCGGCTGGACCCGGAGAAGAAGCCGAACTCGTTCTGGGCACGCACCGACCCGACGGACGTCGCGCGGGTCGAGGAGCGCACCTTCATCTGCTCGGTCGACGAAGCGGACGCGGGGCCGACGAACAACTGGCGCGACCCGACCGAGATGAAGGCCGAGATGACCGAGCTCTACCGGGGCTCGATGCGCGGGCGCACCATGTACGTCATCCCGTTCTGCATGGGCCCGCTGACGGCGGCGAACCCGATGTTCGGCGTCGAGCTGACCGACTCGCCGTACGTCACCGTCTCGATGCGGATCATGGCGCGCATGGGCGCCCACGTCCTGCAGGCGATGGGCGACGACGCCGACTTCGTGCCCTGCCTGCACTCCGTCGGCGCGCCGCTGGAGCCGGGCCGGCAGGACGTCGCGTGGCCGTGCAACGAGACCAAGTTCATCACCCAGTTCCCCGAGGAGCGGATGATCTGGTCGTATGGCTCCGGCTACGGCGGCAACTCGCTGCTGGGTAAGAAGTGCTACTCGCTGCGCATCGCCAGCGTCATGGCCCGCGACGAGGGCTGGCTCGCCGAGCACATGCTGATCCTCAAGCTCACCGCTCCGCACGGTTCGGTGCACTACATCGCCGCGGCGTTCCCGTCGGCCTGCGGAAAGACCAACCTGGCGATGCTGGAGCCGACCATCCCGGGCTGGAAGGTCGAGACGCTCGGCGACGACATCGCCTGGATGCGCTTCGGCGAGGACGGCCGCCTGTACGCCGCCAACCCGGAGTTCGGCCTGTTCGGCGTCGCGCCCGGCACCGGCTGGAAGACCAACCCGAACGCGATGCGCACCATCGCCAAGGGCAACAGCGTCTTCACCAACGTCGCCCTCACCGACGACGGCGACATCTGGTGGGAGGGCATGACGGACGAGCCGCCGGCGCACCTGACCGACTGGCGGGGCGAGTCCTGGAGCCCTGACAGCGGCCAGCCCAGCTCGCACCCGAACTCGCGGTTCTGCACGCCGATCGAGCAGTGCCCGATCATCGCCCCTGAGTACGACGACCCGCGCGGCGTGCCGATCTCGGCGATCCTGTTCGGCGGCCGCCGGGCGACGACGATCCCGCTGGTGACCGAGGCGCGCGACTGGACGCACGGCGTGTTCATGGGCGCGACGCTGTCCTCGGAGACGACGGCGGCCGCGGCCGGCCAGGTGGGCGTCGTGCGGCGCGACCCGATGGCGATGCTGCCGTTCATCGGCTATAACGGCGGCGACTACTTCGCCCACTGGATCGCCATGGGCAAGGACGCCGACGCGATCAAGCTGCCGAAGATCTTCTACGTCAACTGGTTCCGCCGCGACGACGACGGCGGCTTCCTCTGGCCCGGCTTCGGCGAGAACGGCCGCGTCCTCAAGTGGGTCGTCGAGCGGCTGGAGGGCCTGGCCGCGGCGACGGAGACGCCGATCGGCCACGTGCCGACGCCGGAGTCGCTGGACACGTCGGGGCTGGACCTGACGGCCGAGCAGCTCGCGGCGTGCCTGCGGGTCGACCCGGAGGAGTGGCGGGCCGAGGTACCCGGCATCGCCGAGTGGTTCGAGAAGTTCGGCGACCACCTGCCGACGCTGCTGTGGGCCGAGCTCGACGGCCTCAAGGCGCGCCTGGGCATGTAGGCCGCGGATGGCGGGCGGTTCGGTGGCGCTATGACCCCGTCGAACCGCCCGCCATAGCGTCGGCGGCCTGCCGCAGCGTCTCCTCGGGCTCGACGGCGGGATCGTCGCGGACGACGGCGACGTCCAGGCCGGCCGCCGCGAAGCGGGCGAACGCGGCCGCGACCTCGCCGGGCGTGCCGGCGGCGACCAGCCGGTCCAGGAGGTCGTCGGTCACCAGGTCGACCCGCGGCGCCCCGGCGACCAGCCCGGCCCGGAACTGCGCGCACAGCGACGGCGACAGTCCGGCGGACCGTGTGATCAGGTGGTCGCCGTGGATCCCGAGGAACCGCGCGACCAGCGGCCGGATCCGGTCCCGCGCCTCGGCGCCGGAGTCGGCGACCGACAGGCCGACGTAGCCGGCCAGCTCGACGGACGGGCCGACGCGGGAGCGCACGAGGCGGATGTACTCCGGCCCGGCGAGGAACGACAGCAGCACGCCGTCCGCGGCCCGCGCCGCCAGCTCCAGCGCCCGCGGACCCTTGACTCCGAGCACGATCGGCAGGTCCGGCCGCACCGGCTGGAACGACAACGCGGTGTCGACGGTGTACGCCTCGCCCGAGTGCCGCACGTGCTCGCCCGCGAGCAGCCGGCGCACGACGTCGACGGTTTCGGCCAGCCGGCTCAGCGGCCGCTCGAACGGGATGCCCAGCTGGCCGGTCATCCAGCGCTCGTTGCTGGCGCCGAGCCCGGCGAGCGCCCGCCCGCCGCTCAGCTCGTCCAGCGTCGCGAACTCCATCGCCAGCACGACTGGGTGCCGGGTCCACGGGTTCACCACGCCGATCCCGACCCGGACCGACGACGTCGCCTGCGCGATCGCCCCGGCCAGCGCGAACGCGCCGCGCTCGACGTAGTCCTCGGTGACCCAGACCTCGTCGAACCCGGCCTGCTCGGCGGCGACGGCGGCGGCGACGGCGGACCGGCTCGGGCGGTGCCCGGAGACGGAGAAGGCCAGTCGCATCAGGACCCGATCGCGGCCAGCAGCGCGTCCGCCGTCGGCTCGATGACCGGCACCTCCGGCAGCGTGGCCGCCGTCGCGCCCACGTCCTTCAGCCCCGTGGACGTCCCGATGACGACGACCGACTCGGCCGGGCCGAGCGAGCCCTGCCCCGCCAGCGCCGGCCACGCCGTCGCCGACGCCGCCTCCTGGTACAGGCCGGCCGACGCGGCCAGCTCGCGCTGGGCGGCCAGGATGACCTCGTCGGACGGGACGGCGACGGCGGCGCCGTCCGTGGACCGCAGCGCGCTCAGCCCCTGATAGGTGCCGACCGGCGAGGCGGTCGAGAACGCGACGGACGGCTCGTACGGCACCGGCCCGGCGACCTCGGACCCGCTCGCCATGGCCGACGCGAGCGGGCCGAACGGCTCGGCGGCCACCATGCGCGGCGACCGCTCCAGCACGCCCAGCGCGACGAGGTCGGCGAAGCCGCGCGCGATGCCCACGAGGCCGTCGGCGTACGCCGTCGGGACCACGACGACGTCCGGCGGCGCGGCCAGCTGCGTCACCAGCTCGTAGGCAATGGTCTTGTAGCCGTCGACGCCGTAGGGGTTCGAGCCCACCGGCGGGTCGGCGTGGCCGGACATCGCCAGCCAGCCGAACTTCTCCACCAGCTGCCGCATCAGCGTCCAGCGCTGCCGCGGCTCCGGCAGCGCGACCACGGAGGCGCCGTACGCCTGCATCAGCGTCTTCATCGTCGACGGGACGCTGGCCACCGTCAGGACGACGCAGCGCAGTCCCGCGCGCGCCGCGTAGGCCGCGATGGCCGCGCCGTGGTTGCCCGTGCTCGCGACGACGACGGTGTCGATGCCCAGCTCGACCGCCTTGGTGACGGCGACCGACGCCAGCCGGTCCTTGTACGACCAGGTGGGGTTGCGGGTCTCGTCCTTGACGACGACGGACGCGACGCCCAGGCGCTCCGCGACCGCCGGCAGGTCGACCACCGGCGTCGAGCCCTCCGCGAGGCTCACCGCCGGGGTGTCCGCCGCCAGCGGCAGCAGCGACCGGTACCGGAAGAGCCCGGGTTCCCCGTCGGCCACGGGCAGCGCGCCCAGGCCGGCGAGGTCGTACACCGGCAGCACGTTCGACGGCACACCGCCGGACTCGCAGGCCGGGCAGCCGCGGCCGACCAGCTCCAGCGACGGGTCGGGATAGACGGCCGCGCAGCGCAGGCAGGAGAGCTCACGGGTGTACGTCATGCGGGCACCACCCGCAGGTCGCGGCTGGACCGCGTCAACACCTCGACGCCGCCAGCGGTCACGACGACCGCGTCCTCGACCATCATCCCGCCCCATCCCAGCTCGTAGTAGGGCGTCTCGAAGCAGAACGTCATGCCCGCCGCCAGCTCCGTGTCGGCCCCGGGCGCGACGATCGGCGGCTCGTAGATCGACAGGCCGATGCCGTGCCCGCAGTGCTGCCGACGGTACCGAGGCACCCCGCGCGCGACGGCGTCGAGGCCGATCTCGAACAGCTCGGATGCCGGCAACCCCGGCCGGGCCGCGGCCAGCTGCTCGTCCTCGCCGGCCTTGACGGCGGCGTAGACGTCGCGCTGACGGGCCGACGGCTCGCCGAGCACGGCGGTGCGGCCGATGTCGGACCAGTACCCGTCGACGACGCAGCCGACGTCGAAGCGGGCGATCTCGCCCGGCCGCCAGGCGCGATCCGACGGGACGGCGTCGGCGAGTGCCGACCGCTCCCCGGTGAGCGCGACGACGAAACGCGGGTCGCCCCCGCCGGCCACCATGGTCCCGGCGACGACGGCGGCCAGCTCCGCCTCCGTGGTGCCCGGCCCCGCGGCGGCCAGCGCGGCGTCGATGCCGGCCTCGGCCAGCCGGGCTGCGTAGCCGAGCAGCTCCACCTCCGCCGGCAGCTTGCGCGACCGGACGGCGAACAGCAGGCCGGCGCCGTCCTCGACCACGTCGCCGCAGGCGGCGAGCACGTCGGCGGGCACGTCGCGGGTCTCGACCGCCAGCCGCGCCGTGGGCGGCAGCGTCGCGACCACGGCGGCCAGCGCCGCGGCCAGCCCGTCGTGCCGGTCGGCGACCTCGGTGACCGGGTCCGGCGTCCCGGACTCGACGTAGAACCGGCCGAAGGGCGAGATCCGGTCGACGGGGAGAACGGTGGCGCCGGCGGGCACGTCTGCCGCCGGCGCCACCAGCCAGAGGTCGGTGGCGGTCACCAGCGCCGCCATCCGATGGGTGCGGAACACCTGGCCGGGCATGCTGCGGTAGCCGGTCGCGTACAGGACGCTCTCCGGCTCGGTCAGCACCACCGCGTCATAGGGCTGCTCCGCGAGCCCGGCGCGCAGCCGGTCGAGGCGGTCTCGCGCGAGCGCGACCGTGTCGACCGCCGGACGAGGTGGAACGGTGAACTGGGTGGAACCGGCCGTCATCGGCTGCCCTTCGTCTCTGCGGCGATGATCGTCTCGCTGAACCCGGCCATCGCGTCGACCGTCTCCTCGACGGTGTCGACGGCGAACAGCAGGCCGGCCAGCGTGGTCACCCCGGCGTCGCGGTAGGCGCGGACCTGCGCGGCGACGTCGTCGGGGGTGCCGATGAGGTTGCGGGCGGCGAGGTCGCCGGTGCCCTGGTCCTTCAGCGTCGTCCTGGACAGCGACGCGAGGTGCTTGTAGACCTGCGACGACTCGAACCGCCGCCAGGCCTCGTCGCGGGTCGGCGCGACACTGACGGCCACCTGCAGCGCGACCTCGAAGTCCGCCGGGAGCTCGCGGCCGTGCTCCGCGGCCTCGGCCGCGATGGCCGCCAGCGCCGAGCGCACCTCGTCCGGCGTCAGGCAGGCGGGCAGCCAGCCGTCGCCGTACCGGGCGGCCCGCGAGCGCGATCCGGGCGAGTTGCCGCCGGACAGGATCGGCAGCCGCCGGTCGCGGTACGGCTTGGGGTAGCTCTCGACGTCGGTGAACTCCACCCAGGTGCCGTGGAACGACGCCGACCGCTCGCTCAGCAGCGCCCGCAGCGCCGGGATCGCCTCCTCGGCGTGCTCGCCTCGATGGACCTTCCGGCCGGGTTCGACGGCCTCCAGCTCCTCGCGGTAGGCGCCGATGCCGACGCCGAGCACCGCTCGTCCCCGCGAGAGCTGGTCCAGGGTGGCGGCCTGCTTGGCGGCGACGACGGGGTGCCGGAACGGCAGCACCATGACCGCGGTCGCCAGCCGGATCCGCTCGGTGACGGCGGCGACGTAGCTGAGGTAGCCGAACGGGTCGTAATAGCGCGGCGCCCGGTCGAACTCGGCGCGCACGTACCGCTGCGTCGTCAGGTGGTCGTTGCCCCAGATCGACTCGAAGCCCAGCCGCTCCGCCGTCACGGCCAGCTCGACCGCCTGGTCGATGTCCGCGTACGGGACCGGGTACATCAGCCCCTCGGTCCCGGTGGGGACGCCGAGTCCGAACCTCACGAGCGCACCTCCGCGGCCTGGGACGTGGTTCGCCATCGGGTGATCGCGGTGCCGACGACGGCGTACAGGACGAAGCCGGCGACGAGGCCCTCGATGGCGTCGGCGATGAGCAGGTCGCCGTAGCGGGCGATCAGCGCGCCGGCGACCCAGCAGCCCAGCGCCTCCCACCGGACGGACGGGGCGGTGCGCAGCAGCTCGGTGGCGTCCCAGCGACGTACCACCACCCAGAAGTAGGCGATCAGCACCCCGGCGAACGGTGGCACCACCACCGAGATGACGCCGAGGAAGCGCTGGAACTCCGCCGCCAGCCCGGCGAACGCGATGAGCAGCGCGATCAGCACGGCGATGACCGTCCACACCGGCTTCGCGATCTTCAGTCCGAGCGTGTTCGACGCGTTGGTGAACGCCAGCGACGCGGAGTAGATGTTGTTGTCCGCGGTGTTCCAGAGTGCGAGGAACAGCATGACGGCGGCCGGCGCGAGCAGCCCGAGGCCCTGCATGACGACGACGAAGTTGCTGTTGCCGACCTTCATCGCCGAGACCGTCGCGATCGTCTCGAAGATCGCCGCACCCACCGCGAAACCGCAGAAGCTGGAGAGGACGACGTCACGTGCGCGGACGGCGTACCGCTGCACGTCGCCGACCAGCGCGGCGCCCGTGACCCAGGTGGCGATGACGGCGCCGATCGCCACCGAGAAGCCGATCGGCGCGGCCGGCGCGTAGTTCACGACGTCGGCGAACCCGCCGTCGAGGTCGCCGATGCGCACCAGCGCGAACAGCGCGATCGCCACCTGGACGGGCACGGCGATCGCGGAGTACCGGTGCAGGCCCTTGAAGCCGAAGATGGCCGTGGTCAGGATCGCCGCGCTGAACGCGAGGACGAACGCCCACTTCGGGATCTCCGGGATCAGCTGGTTGACGGCCAGGCCCCAGGTGTCCATCAGCACGCCGATGAAGCCCATCGCGACGACGCCGAGGAACAGTGACACGATCACCGCGCCGTGCGTGCCGAACACCGCGCGCGAGGTGAGATAGCTGGTCAGGCCGGTGCGGAAGCCGACCATGCCGACCAGGCTGGCCACCAGCGCCAGCAGCACGTTGCCGAGCAGGATCGCCAGCAGGCCCTCGCCGAGGCTGGTGCCGCCGCCGACCACCCCGCCGACGAGGAAGCTGCTGACGCTGATATTCCAGCCCATCTGCACGACGATCAGCTGGAGCAGCGGACGGCGCCGGTCGGCCGGTACCGGCTCGAGCGCATGGTCCTCCATGTCCGTGGCCACGGTGCTCTGGACGGCTGCGGTGTCACGCTCGGTGCTCACGAATGCCTCCCGGTCGCCGGTGCCCTGTTGGGGTGCCATGTTGTCCACAATCCGCCCGTCGCTCTATGGGGTATCTCCGGAAGTTGACACACTACGATTTGTGGATCTGACACAACGGGCCGAGCTTCTTCTCAGTCGTGTTTCCGACGTGGCACAGACGCTCGTCGGCGACGTGTGGGAGCGGCTGCCCGGGTACGACGACGCCCGCATGGACCTCGGCGATCTTGTGGGGGTCGTGACGCCGAACCTGCGGGTCCTGCTGGTCGCCGTCGCCGAGGGCCGCGGGCTGCGGCCGGACGAGGTGACGCCGGCCGCGCAGCTCGGCGAGCGGCGGGCCGTGCAGGGCGTACCGATCGAGGGCGTCGTCGCGTCGTGGCACTCGGCGGAGCGCCGGTTGCTGGACCAGCTGGTCGCCGCCGGCCCGCCGATGCCGCCCGAGGAGTACACGCGGCTGGCCCGGCACCTGGCCGCCGCGGTGGACGTCATGGTGGCGGTCTCGACCGAGGCGTACCGGCGGACCCGCAGCGAGGCGGCCGCGCACCTGGACCAGATCGCCACCGACCTGGTGTCGCGGCTGGCCGGCGGTGAGCCGCTCGACCCGGCGCACGTCGAGGAGCGGGCCCGGCTGATCGGCGTGGCCGCGCAGGTGCCGCATCGCGCCGTCGCCGTCGGTGGTCCCGGCGACGATCCGCTGCGGGCGGCGCGGGCGCAGCGGGAGATCCTGGACGTGCTGCGGCCGCGGCTGCGCTCGCGGATCCTGGTCGGCTCGAAGGACGCGACGATCCTGCTGGTGCTGCCCGACCTGCCGGGCATCGGCGACATGCTCTCGCGCGCCGCCGGGCGTCCGGGCGTGGCGCCGGGGACGGTGATCGGCCTGGGCGAGCCGCGGGACCGGCTGGGCGAGACGGCGGCGTCGTGCCGCGAGGCGCTCGCCGCGCTGGAGGCCGGACGGCGGGCCGGGCTGGACCGCGTCGTCGTCCCGTTCGACCAGGTCATCGCGGACGTCATGCTGATCGACAACCCGCTGGACGCCCGCCGGCTGGCGGCCCGGGCGCTGGAGCCGCTGGCCGGGCACGGGCAGCTGGTCGACACCGTCAGGGCGTACCTGGCCACGGGGCTGTCGGTGCGGCGGACGGCGGAGCGGCTCGCGGTGCACGAGAACACGGTGTCCTACCGGCTGCGCCGGGTGGCGTCGCTGCTGGGGCTGGACGGGCCGGAGCAGCTCATCCGCGCCGACCTGCTGCTCGCGCTGCGCGCCGTCGACCTCGGGCTGTACCCGGCGGCGTGACCGGCCTTCGGGTCTAGCGTGGAGTCGGTCGGAAGGAGAGCCCCATGGCGACCGTCACTCCGTATCTCTGTGCCCGGAACGCCGCCGCCGCGCTGGACTTCTACGCCGCGGCGTTCGGCGCCGTCGAGACCACCCGCTGGACCGATCCGTCCACCGGGACCATCGGGCACGCCGAGTTCACCGTCGAGGGTGCCCGCATCATGCTCGCCGACGAGTGGCCGGAGGGTGGCGTCTACGCGCCCGATCCCGGCCGCTCGTCGGTGTCGCTGGTGCTCGAGGTCGGCGACGTGGACGGCCTGTTCGAGCGGGCGGTCGCGGCCGGCGCCACCGTCGACCGGCCGGTCGCCGACTCACCGCACGGCCGCAACGGCTGGCTCGTCGACCCGTTCGGGCACCGCTGGAACCTGACCGCGCCCGAGCCGGACGTCTCGACGGACGATCTGCGGGCCGCGGTCGGCGACGACTACGTGATCAGCTAGTAGCCGGCCGCCAGCAGCGCGGCGTCGATGATGCGCGCAACGTCGACCAGTTCGGCGCCGCCGCTGTCGAGGCTGGCGGCCAGCGTGACGGAGACGTCGTCACGGCGCCAGGCGACCTGCAGGTTGGACGGCGCGCCCAGCGACGCCCACGCCTCGGTGCCGAGTCCGGTGACGGCCTCGGCGCCGCCGCCGGGAAGGTCGGCCGCGCCGACCCAGTCGTCGAACGTGGAGACGTCGACGATGAGCTCGTGCCCGGTGGCGCCGGTCCAGGCGCAGGACGGGCCGAACCCGGCAGGGTCGGAGACGTCCTCGGGGACCGGGTTCGCGCCGAGCACGCCGGCGACCGCCTCGGCGCCCAGTGTGCACGCGTCGATCGGCTGCGCGACGGGGTCCGCCGGCGGCGGGTCGTCGGTGCCGCCCGGGTCGGACGGCGGCTGCCCGGCCGCGCCGTCGGTGCCGTCGCCGCCATCGCCGCCGCC